>JACNJZ010000054.1 GCA_014382295.1 Candidatus Desulfobia pelagia
TCTCTCTGTCTCCTTTTTACGCCAACTCCTCGTCACGTCGCGTATTACTGCAAAATAGACACATTCATCACGCCATTCCGTCTGGCCAATCTGCATTGAGGCAATGCCCGGTTTTCTGTTTTCACGGACAATACTGACTTCTGACACCTCGTCCACAGCTATATAAAAATTGAACAACTGGCCGATATCTTCATCTTTCAAGCCCAGCATATGCTCTGCCACAGGATTGGCAAATCGCATGATTCTGCTTCTATCTACTATGACAATGCCGACTGGAGATATGCAGAGATTCTCTGCTGTGCTGTACTCTTTCCCGGGGACACAACCAGACAAAAGGCCGCCGGGCCGGTCTGACAGAAAGAAGTGGGATACATCCCTCAACATTCTGGGCTGGCTCAGTGTTTCATACATGGGATGTCTGTTTCCTATACACTGATAACGGAATTTTTATCCCCGAAAGGATCATCAACCATTCCCAGATTCTCAGGATCCTGAGTCCAGTTGCCATTGACCAGGTACTTATATTGATATTCCCCTGCGGCAAGAGTGAGACTCTTTTGCCAGAAGGCACCACCCTCTCCGGTGACAAAATGCAGATTTTCAGGTGTCCAGCCATTGAAATCACCGGCAATCTGTACCTGAGAATCTGCCGGAGCCTGAAGCGAAAAGAGAATTTTTATCTTGCCGTTCCCTTTCTTTCTTTTTACTGCAGCTTTCTCCTGGATCTCTTCGGTCAAATTAGAGTAATCGAAAAAAGCGGAACAGCGCCGATCATATTCACATGCAGGCTTCCCGTAATAAGTCGCTTCCTTCAGGCGAGTACTGGTATTGATATAGGTGGTGAAACAATTCTGGGGAAACTGCTCGCGCAGCGCGAATAGTACTTTTTTACTGAAATTGGTTCTCTGATCTACATGGGTTGCCAAAACAGAAAAGGCGAGATCATGTCCCGCCTTGTCTTTCACCAGCTGTATTGTTTCCAGAAGTTTGTCTACTCCATCCAGAGAAAAGGAGCTTGGCTCCACCGGAATAATTGCTTCATCAGCCGCCATCAGACCATTAAAAGACAGAAGACCCACACCGGGCGGGCTGTCCATGATCAGGTAATCATATTTGTCTTCTATCGCGGAAAGACTGCGGGAAAGTGTATATTCCCGCTCAGGCTGGCCGGCCATAAGCTGCTCAAAAGCGGACAAAACAATGTTGGAAAAAACGGCATCCAGGTTTTCCCTGACCGGCATGATGGCCTCTTCCATGGCAATCTTGCCGGCAAGCACTTCATAAATGCTGTTTTCAATGAGATCAGGCTGAACTCCCAGACCTTTTCCGGAGTGGCCCTGGGGATCGAGATCAATAAGGAGAACTTTTTTGCCTTTCAAGGCGAGACAGCAGGCAACGTTGATCGCAGTAGTTGTTTTCCCGCAACCGCCTTTTTGGTTGACCAGAATAATTCTCCGCATAAGTTTTCCCCTTATGGTTGGTAATGGCAACAAAAGAAGAGACCCAAAAACACATCAAAGAGGGCCTGAAAATACATTTTGATTCACAACAGAGATTACGGTAAACCGTATCCCTGCTTACTGTTAGTATGACAAATGTCTTGTTTCAGTGATGATATCACATTAAACAAAAGCCTGTCAAACACCAAAATGCACTATAACTTCCTCTACTTCCGCCTCTTTTTCCAATTTCACAGTACAGCGGCTACCAACCCCACAGAAGACTTCTCATTACCCAGCCAACAACATTCTCCTCTTCATGCTTCACTTTGACCCATCCGCTTTTGCGCTCAAGAGTCTGAAAAACAACGCCATTCTGGGCTTTACGGACAATTTTATATCCTGTTCCCGGTCCGCTGCGGATATTTACAATCTTCTTCTTTACAATGAGATGGGGAGACCGGTTCACTAATGATTTAAAAATCCAGCCGGTATCCTGTTCATAGTCTATAACCTTTACCCAGTCGCCTTTTGTCTCCAGCACCTTCAGCGGATATCCCTTACCCAGTTCCCAGACAACGGAATACTTCTCCCCGGGACCGGACCGCATATTAACAAGATCAGCAGCAATACTGACCATTTTGGCATTGGCAATAGAGGTGAAAAAAAGCAGAAAAAGAACTGCCAGCCCAAAACGCTTCATGAAAAACTCCATTATTAAATTCTTATCCAAAAATTTGTTAATTTAACTTAAAGGTTACCCTTCCGCCCTCTTTGCCTTGACCACTTCAGTAGTCCGCAATGGAATACCGGCAACAGACAATGAGATCGCATCAAAACGGCAGGCCTTGTTCATACAGGCCATGCAGGATATACATTCCGCATCGTTGGGTGATTCATTAAATTTAACACCCATGGGGCAAACGTGGTGACAGGCTTCACACTGGGTACATTTGGCTTCATCAAGTTGCAGCTTAACGAGTTTAACCCTGCTGAAAAGAGCATAAAAGGCGCCAAGGGGACATCCCACCCGGCAAAATGGACGACTGGCCAGCACACTCCAGATGATAAAAAATATCATGATAATAAGCTTATTATAAAAAAGCCATCCAATAGTGCCCCGCAGCTCCGGCCGAAGGAAGAGCATTGGTATCCCGGCCTCAAGGGTTCCGGCAGGACACAGATATTTACAGAACCATGGCTCACCTAAACCAAACTCGCTTACCACAAACAGGGGCAAAAGAAGAACCATACCGAAAAGCACCGCATACTTGAAAAAACGTAAAATACGGGGGACGCCCCATTTGCGGGATGGAATCTTGTGAAGCATTTCCTGGATAAAGCCAAATGGACATGCCCATCCGCAAACCATTCTGCCCAGAAAACTGCCAACGACGCCAATGCATCCCAAAACATACAAACCCACATAGTAATGGCCGGTCTCAAGGCTGAACCTTATGGAGACCATCAACTGCTGCAAGGCTCCCATGGGACAGTAGGTTGTCGCTGCCGGGCAGGAATAACAGTTTAACCCGGGAGAACAGACGACTTTCAAAGGTCCCTGGTAAATAGTCCTGCTCACCGGAAACCCCCAATAGCCGTTCGTAAGAAAGGCAATTACTAACTGAACCCACTTTCTTCCCAGTTCCATATCTACCCTATACCTATGCAGCTGAGACAAATCTGCCAGGACTGCTCAAGCACCCGCGACGGTTCACCAGTGAGCACCCCTGCAAGAAAAACAAAAAGAAAGACGGTGAGCACCACAAAAGGAAGAATCCGTATTTTTCTCTTTTCCTTGACTGATCGTTTTTTTTCTGCAACAGGCTGCTTTTCCACTGTCTACATCCTCTCTTTGACTGCTGATGTCTTATCGCCAATAGCAACATCCTTATCGCGCCGGTCATCAATAACCATCTGAGTAACAACCCGCTCTGCACCACGCTGAAAAGGCAGCTCATAAATCCGTGAAACAACCTGCAGCAAATCGTGCACATCCCCCTGTATCAATGTCCCCATATCCGTAAGTTTGAAAGAGACATTCTCTTTTTCCAGAGCCTTCTGGATATCGGCGACATAATCACCAACACTGGGTGTTTGGGTTCCAAGAGGAATTATCGTTAACTGTAATAACGCCATACCTCACCAACTATTTATTTTTGCAGTGGTTTTCAATCTATATTTCAGATTAATCATCAACATAAGACCCTTCCGGGACTCTTTCCAGAAAAAGTGCCGCTATCTGATCAGGATCATCGACATTATAATAAACGATATTTTTCAGATGAAAAAAACTGTCGACATCAATCTCGTTAAAATAGACACCAATACCCTCATCTGTTTTCCGAACCACTTCCCCTTTCATACGTATTTTCAGTTCAGAAGATACTCCTGAAAGAAGAACGGTAATATGGCACTTTTCTCCGGGGTCCCGATCACCTATTCCAGGAATGAATATCCCCTTCAAGCTTAAATCCTTTGTTTCACAATGGGCATATTCTCCGTCCTTAAAATGCAATGATACCGTTGTCTTAAAAGCTACCCGAACATCTCTCCGGCGTTCTTTTCTGCCCATATCTCTACCCGCCCCTAAGTTAACCAGACTCAACCATCGTTAAAAACCCTTCCCGCCTCAACAATGAAACAATATCAAGCAGAGGGAACTTTCTCCCCTCATCACAAAAACCATTTCCAAGGATATCGCCATTCCTGGCCTCCTGGAACTGAACCATGGAGGTTGTCACGTCACTGACAGAAGAACACAAGAGGGCCCCATTCCACTGGCCGCTGGTAACGCAGACCAGGGTAAGAGCATCAGCATCGGGAATCTCCGGCAAGCCTACCCCCCGGGGAACCATGACCGGCAGCGTTAATCTCTTCAGTTTCTTGTCCGGTATAGTGTGAAGATGACCTTTAAACTGTTTGGCAAGTCCCCGGAAAAGACCGGAAAAATCCTTCAGGGGAACACTGCTCTGCAGGATATAATTCTTCTGCTTGCCGCCAGAGACCTTGCGTATCAAACTTATGGCACTCTCTTCAATATACAGAGAAATATCATCAAAAATAAGTTCTCGCAGCTCCAATGGAGGGCATTTTCTTTTAAGAGGATCTTCCGTTACTTTTACATGCAGCCCTGCGGTTTGCTCTTCAACAACTTCATCTCCTGAAACAACTGCCGCCTTCTGCTGTTTCTGGCCTTCCCCGCCGCCATGGGAAAGCAGGCCCTCTCTCACTGCATTCAGATTGGTAACCAGCTGTTTTATCGTGGATCCAACATTTTCAGCCCGGGCCAGCGACATCTGCAGATCATTGATCAGCAAATCCACTTCAGCCAAGTCTGTCTCTGTGTCGGTATGGGTATGCAGAGAGACAATGCGCTCTTTTATCCTGTCAATGGTCTCAGGAATAAATATCTGTTCAACACTGTCATCAGAGAGAAACAGCCCTTCTATTTCTTCTGGGGAGTCAGGCGGAATATCTTTACCGACAGCATCGCCAACAGGGATATCACCCCTTCCAGCCTTCTTGTCTCTCTCTTCTTTGATTTTCTTTTTTAAGCCGATAAAGCGAAAATAGAGACCATTAAATAATTTCTTCTCACTTTCTGGGTCAAAAACATCAGCCTCATAGAGATTAACAATATGGGCCATTGCTTCCTTCAGAAAATCAATGGAATTGGACGGGGTGTTCTCACCCTTTCTTTTGACATAGTCGAGAACACTTCCTGCCATTATCAAAATAGCATGTGCTGCCTTGCGGTTGCTGAAACGTTCACGCAAACAGGCAAAAGCGGCTTCGAGCAGATCAATCCTTTTCGTACTCAAGCCCCAGTCCTGGGCAATTATTTCAGCCTTAAGCCGCTGAATTGACTCATCAATGGATAAAATCACATGCTCTCCATGATTCTTTTCTATAAGGTACCTTGAACATATCCTTAACAAATTTTTACCGGTCTCGCAAAATGTTGCTTTACCTTAGAATCTAACATACTATCAACCAAGTCTGTTGAGATTCTTTCATATTATGTTATGAGTGGGCAGACATTATTCATGTTGCTAACAATATTGACGAACCCGCATAATCTCGTGATTTGAATTATAGCTGCCAATGACATCATGGATCCCCACAGATTCACGCCGCGTTTGGCTTTTTTTTATGAAGACATCAATATTAAAGGTTGCCTTAAATCATACATCCTTTTTAACTACGATTTCAACTGATTGCCAATGATTCTATTGTCCGAATTCGCTATTGTTTTCCTGCTGGGGGCCATCGTCGGCTCATTTCTCAATGTTGCCATTCTCCGCCTCCCGGAGCCGGGGCAATCCGTTATATTTCCGGCTTCCCACTGCCCGAAATGTAAAACACCCCTTAAATGGTATGACAATATCCCCATATTCAGCTTCCTGTTCCTGAAGGGATCCTGCCGTGTCTGTTCCCAATCCATATCCTGGCAATATCCCCTGGTAGAGGCGTGCATGGGCCTGCTGTCCGTTGCCTTGATCTTTAAATTCCCCTGGCTGCTGTTTGCCATCTATTTTATTTTTACAGCAAGTCTTCTGGTCATTATTGTTGTTGATTCCCGCCATCAGATTATTCCCGACGTTATCAGTATTCCCGGAATTGTCATCGGCTTTCTCTTTTCTCTTATTAATCCCTATCTTCACTGGAGCGACTCGGGCCTTGGTATTCTTTTCGGCGGCGGCTCCTTTTATCTGCTTGCCCTGGTCTATTACCTTCTCACCAAACGTATGGGAATGGGAGGTGGAGACATAAAGCTGCTTGCCATGATCGGTGCATTTCTTGGCTGGCAGTCCCTCCCCTTTGTCATCTTCAGCAGCTCTCTTTTAGGGACAATTGTCGGAATCGGTGCGATGATACAACAGAAAAAAGGCGGAAAAACCGTTATCCCCTATGGCCCTTTTCTGGCTATCTCCGCCTTATTATATCTTTTTTTCGACATACAGATCCAACTTTTTTTACACAAACTTATTTTCCCCTCTTGAGTTATGATGTAAATATATTTTATATATCTAGACAAAATTAAGTCTTATTTATAAACTTTATTTAATTGCATCAGGTTCTCCCAATTAACAAACAGCTTACAGAATCCAGCTTCAGCTATTCAACATTAAAAGACCGGAATAAAACCATGGACACAGCAGAAAGCTCCCCTTATCTGTTTGCCGACATTATCGCCCAGAGCAGTATCATGCAGGCAATTTTTAAAACCATAACGAAAATTGCCGATTACAAAACCACGGTTCTCATCACCGGCGAGTCAGGGACAGGAAAAGAGCTCATCGCCAAAGCTATTCATTACAGCAGCTCGCGGAGAGATATGCCCATGGTTGATGTCAACTGCGGCGGGATCCCGGAAACACTTCTTGAGAGCGAACTTTTCGGTCATGCCAAAGGTGCGTTTACAGACGCCTATAAAATCAGGAAAGGCCTCTTTGAAGAAGCAGATAAAGGCACCCTCTTTCTTGATGAGATGGGGGAACTCCCCCTGGCCCTGCAGGTCAAATTATTACGAGCCCTCCAGGAAGAAGAAATACGCCCCCTCGGGGACAGCAAATCAGTAAAAGTGGATGTTCGGATTGTGGCAGCTACGGCAAGAAACCTTGCGGATATGGTCAACAAGAGACTTTTCAGGGAAGACCTTTTCTACCGCATAAATGTTTTAACCATTGTCGTGCCTCCGCTTCGAGACCGCAGGGAAGATATTCCTCTGTTGATAGAACATTTCATCAAAAAATTTAATAAGCGCCTCCGCCTGAAGATCACCGGGGTAAGCGAAGACTGCATGCATCGGCTCATACACCATTCATGGCCGGGCAATGTCAGGGAACTTGAGAATGTGATTGAAAGAAGCATGGTTCTTTCTGAAGGCAATGAACTGACAACGGAATTTCTACCGGGAGAATTGGCTGACAGACAAAGCTCCCAGACCGATGAACTGCTGTTCTGGGATACTCTTTCAATAAAAATAAACAGCAAAAAGCTGGAAAAACAGCTTATTGTAAAAGCCTTGATAAAAACAAAAGGCAACAAAACAAGAGCCGCGGCTCTCCTTGAATTAAGTCTTCCGGCACTTCTCTATAAAATAAAAGAGTATGACGTCAACTACGAAGAGCTCTCCTGACCCGGAGATCTCTCTCTTTCATTCATCCTGACAGACTGCTATCACCCCTCCAGGAGATCACGATACTGCTCTGCTTTTTCCAGATCCCCGGCTGCTTCATAAATTTCGACCAACTCCTGTATCGCTCTCACGTCCTGCGAGGATTTATCGAGTATTTTCTTACACGACTCTTCAGCCTCGGCAAACTGCTTTCTGGTTCGATAAATTCTGGCGAGACCAAGCAAAGCAAATGGGTCATAATTAATCTGGAGACATTTCTGGTAATAAGACTCCGCCTCATCACCTTTACCCAATATAGCCAAAGCATCTCCGACCCGGGAAAGCAGGTTCTGATTTGACGGCTCTTTTTCGAGTATCTGAACCCAGCAGTCAATGGCTGCCTGATAGTTCTTCATCCCTCTTTGCGAATCGCCCATTCCGTATAGGGCAAATACATTTTTAGGCTCCTGCTTGAGAGCCTTTTCGTAATGAGCCGCAGCCGGTTCGTACTCTCTCCGGCGCCTGTATATATTGCCTGTCATGGTGAGTACGGCAATATAGCGGTCATCGATCCTGAGAAACTTCTCGAAATACTCAAGGGCCTGCTGGTGATCGCCTTTTTTGTAATACATGTTCCCGATACCACGTAAGGCAAATTTGTCACGCTCATTAATGCCCAGAGCCTTCTTGTAAAATTCCTCCGCTTCCAAAAATCCGCCTGTTTTCACTGAAGAATCAGCCAGACGGGTAATGACATGAACATCCTCACTGTTTTGTGCAAGATAGAGCTTCCAGTACGGAATAGCCCTGGCATCCTCATGAAGGCCGCGATGGGAATCGCCAATGCCCCGCAATGCAAACATATTGGCGGGATCAAGCTCCAAAACTTTCTGGTAGTAGCCGACAGCTTTCCTGTACTTCCTCATTTCACGATAGAGATCGCCAAGCCCCACAAGAACATAGGGATTCGTTCCATCCTTCTCCAGAGCCTTATGAAAAACTCTTTCCGCTTCAGGGAAGCACTTTTTCTTCAGCAGCTCGTCTCCACGCCGGGAGAGTTCTATCACCTCATCCGGATTATGGTGACTACTGCTGTTGGCCCAGTCCAGATACTCTGAAAGCACCTCACTTGCAGCAACAACAACCCACTGAGGAACATCATAGGGATGATTATTGCGCAGCCAATCCTGGAATCGCTCGCTATTGGAGGAAGGGAACTTAAATGTTATCCGGTATTCCTCCGCGCTCTCAAGGGCATCCTCCCACATATAGAAAGAGCGGACAGGTCCGTCAATCTGGGCGCATGAGGCCAGCTGCAGACGAATACTTTCCTTGGCGAGCTCTTCTGCGTCATCATAGGTTGATGTCGTTGTCCAGCCTACTTTTAATCCCTCTTTTCCGATCTGACTTTTTTCTGTTGGCAGCATAAAATACCTTCATCAATTATTGAAAGGCGCCTGAAGCATTATAAAGACTTATTGTGTTTTATCTTTTTTCATTAATGCTTTTACGGCAAGGTCCCTGAACATCCGGGTATACTTCACCTGTTTTTTGGTTAAAGCAGGCTGATCTGATTTTTTATCCATATACAAAAGGGCTATCCCTTTTTTCCTGAGACAGATTGGGAAAAGATACACCGTTCTGCTCCTGACAAAATCCTGCAATTCATCAGGAAACGCTCCGGGTGTGTTTTCCGGGACAACCATATCCTTACACCCCTTAAGGGCCTGAACCACGGCATATTCAGCACGAGTCACAGGATGCTGGAAATTTTTCACGCCCTCTGAATCCATCTCACCCCGGCCAATCAATCCCTTTATGTATTTTTCGCTTCCCTGAACCTTCAGCATGGAAAGAACAACACGATCAAAGCCAACTCCTTTCCAGAGAGCCTCTGCAAGCAATGAAAAAAAATGTTCCAGCTTGAAAGGTGCCATCAGGGTCTGGGTCAGCTTCAGAGAATACTCTTGAATACTTTCCTCATTAATACCAGATGGACCTTCAGCAGCAATCTCCTTTTCTGAACGGGGTTCTTCGTCTTTCCTGCGACACTCTTCCAATTCCTGAAGCCCAAAACGAATGGAGTCAAAGATAACGGAAGAGGCCTCAGCGGTATCTTCCAGGATCTCTATGGCATCGTCTTCATCAATCAGGAGCACCTCTCCATATTTCTGAAGCAACGGCTCAAGGTTATTGTGGCCACATAATCCCTCGACAAAACGATTACTGAAATCCGCCATACATTTGAGATAGCCAACCTCATCGTCTTCACTTTCCGGTTTTTGAGGATCCGTATCCATGGAAGCAATAACCGTATCCGTCAGATTCCAGAACTTTGCAAGCTCAACACCCAGCTCGGAAAAAGTCATGCCATCAAGAACGCTTCGGGCAGCATCATCTTCTGATATTCCAGAGGCAGTAACCTCCTGCTCTATATCCTGAAAAAGAGCGGGGAAATAAATACAGGCGACCATTTTGCCGAGATTCCGCATCAAGCTGCAGATAAAGGCCTCTTCCGGCAGGATGCGGATGAAACGTGTCGACACAATCTCACGGGCCAGCATGGCACTGAGAAACGACCTGATCAACAGTTTGCTTATTGCCTCTTTTTCAACTCCGGCCTGAATAAAATCATCAAACAGGGCAATTGCCAGACACAGATCGCGAACAGTATCAAAACCGAGAATAGCCACGGCCATCGACACCGTAGACACCTTCTGCCCCGGAGAATAATAGGCTGAATTGGCAAACTGGAGGACTTTGTTGGTCAGTGAATAATCCTGGAGAACAATTTTGGTCAGATGCTCATGCTTCAGATATTTCTTATTACTGGTAAGATCCAGAATCTCTTTCACATGAGTCGACATGGCCGGCAGGTCACTCATGTTGATTTTTGCAAAAATTTCAGCGAGCTTACCGCTCTGTTTTCGCGTAGACTCAGACATTATTCACACTTTCCAAAAAAAAAGAACCTGTCACCATCGGGGCCAAGTCCTTCGTATAAAAATGAGGCCGGATCCACAAAAAAGCACATAACTCTCTCCAAATACTTCGTTATCCGACATCCCGACAAGCAATTATTCAAAAAACACCCGCTTATATACCCACTTTATGGAGAAATAGACGCGACTAAATATTAGATAGTTCTCATCCGGAAAGTCGAAGACTTAACGGATGTTAGAATAAATTGTTTCCAATTCGAAAACGGAGATTTTTGAGAAGCTCAAGGAAAACGAGGAGTTCCGCGGAGGCGTATGTGTATACGCCGCACAAGGAACCCCGCAGTTTGACGCAGAGATTCACAAAAAAGGTCGTTTCCGGATGGAAACTAGATAGATATTAATCTATAATATAGATTATGGAAACCTTCAAAAACAACACCTGCAACATGGCACGATTGGACTGGCAGAAAAAGGGGCCCTGCCATTGAAAAATGGAATCATGAGAAGAACGGGTCAGATGAAGAAACTTGACGGGAAACTGCTGCGCTCAAGACCGAAAGAGGAAAGAGAAAGATGACAAAAAGCCTCCTACCTATTCAGCAGGAGGCTTTTTGTGTCGAGTGAGAAAGGGTAGGAAGATAGGAGAAACCCCTCTCCTTTCTTGCTTAAGTTTTTTATCTACAGGATTTATTTTTAGAACATCCGCCATCGATACAATCTACGTCACCGTCACCGTCATTGTCAAAATCGTCGGAACAGGTATCAAATTTACCTTCCGGTCCGCAAACGCCTGCGCCCATATCAACACCTTCACAATCAGGATCAGCACAGTCTACCAGGCCGTCGCCATCGCCATCCATACCGTCACAGAGTTCATCTGCAGGTGGAGGAAAATCACAGGCAGGATCGGTTGCGCAGTCCAAGGTATCAGCACAATCAACCAGACCGTCGAGGTCTTCATCAATACCGCCGGTACAGATTTCAGGCTCAGGAATCGGAGGTGCTGCTACAACTACTGGTGTATAGCGGACAGTAAAACCATCAGGGGTCGGCCAGCTCGTGTTATCATCTACTGTAATCCAGAATGTCATTCCCAGGTTTGCCGCATCTTCGATGTAATCCATATACATGGGATTCGCATCACTGGAGGCGATTGCATGTTCAATACTTGTATGAACAGTGCCACTTGTCAGGTCGCCGAGGGTAATTGCCTGAGGTACACCGACAGAGTGGTAAGGTGCGCCACTAGCGTCCAAGCCTGGTGTCTCTTTAAATGTAACCCACTGGCCGTCACAGGCTAAACCTGTTACGTCATCACCGCTATGCGGGCCGACATGAACATGATCGTCTGCATCAGCACAGTTGGCGATGAGAAGATTATCAGTGCCAATGTCTCCATCATCATCATAGAATATTGCTATTGGTGCGGCAGAGGAATTGACCCATTCGCCAAAAACAGCTAAATAATTTGCTGAAATACCGTCACTTGTCATGGTGTCCTCTGTGGCAACAACACCATAGCTCATACGCTCTTCTATATCAAAATACCCTGTTTCCGGATGCCATTTATCTACCGGTCCAGAGAGGCCTTGGGCAAACAATGTGGAAAGAACGTCTTCTTTAGCCTGGTAAGACGTGGTGTTGGTGAAATATTTACCACGGGTATCAGAAAAACCGAGACCATCTCCAGACGTTGAAGGAACAAACACGTCATTTACTGTGAAACCAAGCTCCACGGTAAAAGCTGACCAGCGTTTATCTGTTGCGTCTGTCCATTTCTGCAATATTTTATAGGACGTTTTAGCGCCGTCAACAACACGATAATCGACATCAAGAGGCCCGTTGTCTTTACTTGTCAGCTTGAAACGTTTACTGAACTGCAGGGGGTCATTACAGGATTTATCCACTGTGAATGGCGGAAATCCAGGGTTATAGCCAGTTGTCATGATACAGTTTGCAACATCACCGGGGTCACCATTAACAACTTTCAGTCCTGGAGGTTGTACATCGCCATATTTAAAGGCAACTGCGCCGTTGGTAGCATCAACAACATCATAAATTGTACTGTAATATGTCGATGCAACTTCATAAGGACCAGCTTCTACATCAACGTTCGTCATGTTCCAGCTATCGATTACTCCTGCTGTTGCCACGCTTGTAATTGCAATAGCGGATAAGAATGAAATGGCCATTAATGTGTATTTCTTTGTCATTTTCTTCTCCTGACTTGAAGCGGCAAACGTATGCCTTTTTGAATGAACTGATCCTACAAACCCCAATAATGCATAACCAGAGACAGCAAAGTTACAATTTTCATTTAAAAACAAGTGTGCATTTCCTCAACTTGATTCAAATGAATTAGCAACACCTGTGCCACATTTTATAAAAAGAGAATTTCCGGAAGGATCAATTCCTCACAGAAGAAAAGAAATTGAACTAAAAAAGCTATAATTTCAAAAGGTTAAATAATCGACACGGTGACCATGCCCAATTGGATAGAATTACCCATCATGCTTTCTGGGAAAACAAAAAATGACAGATGGGCACCAGAAGCTGTTGAGTGGTGGTCAGAAACTGGGGACAATGAAAGAAAGATTCCCGGAGCGCAGGATACTGTTGCTGCTCTGCCAGTTTTCTTAAGAGGAGTAGTATGTGGATGATGTGTAAATCACCTTAAGCGGTCCGGGTTGCCATTTCCCATGGAGGATCAGCAAAGTAATCCAACACCCCTGTGACTCGTATGCCGTCCTTGTCAAAAGGTTCTTTCAGGTTGCCCACAATCTGGGTCACCTTGGGGGGGGCTAATTTGCCAGCATAGTATTTGAGGTGATTTGAAACGGAGCTGTCATTGAACTTCACTTCAATCAACTCTTCAAGGACTCCATCGCGAACAATTGCAAAATCAACCTCACGGCCCTCTTTATCCCGGATATAGTGAAGTTCACAACGACGACCTTCATAATCTTCCTCAAAATGTAACCGCTTGAGCAGGTGAGCAGCCACAAGATTTTCAAATCTGGCCCCGTTATCACCTAAAACATCCTGATTATCAAAAAAATAGACTTTTGGCGGTTTAACCACAGCTCGAGGTAACGACTTGGTGTAAGGGCGTACTGTAAATGTCAGATACATGCGCTCGAAGATAGAAAGCCATGCCTTGACGCTTTGCGAAGCAACCTGAATGTCCTGAGCAAGATTGGAAATTACCAGCATACCTCCAACCCGACTGCGCAATAAATCAAGCAGCAGAATCAGGTTGCCAATATCGCGTACAGGCTCCAGGTCGCGAATATCTTCCCGCAAAATACGGTTCAACCGTTCTCGTTGCCAGCGCCTGGCGTTTCGAATATCATTTTCCAGGAAGGGTTCAGGAAAACCTCCAACCTGCATAAGGCGCTCCAGAGCCTCGCTCC
The DNA here is from genome assembly GCA_014382295.1 of Candidatus Desulfobia pelagia. Taxonomy (GTDB): domain Bacteria; phylum Desulfobacterota; class Desulfobulbia; order Desulfobulbales; family SURF-16; genus Desulfobia; species Desulfobia pelagia. Next base: position 13,919 of record JACNJZ010000054.1, read on the forward strand.
TTGAAATTTCTTTGGGTAGTTCGTCAAGGGTATAGGGGTGCAACCGCCAGTAATGATAGCGGCCAAGCATTGAATCTCCGCCCCTTCGGTAAAGGTCCAAACGTGCAGAACCCGTAACGAGGAAAGAGTGATGCCCCCCCTCTACATCGTATATGCCCTTGAGCCAATTTTTCCAACGGGGAAATTTGTGGAGTTCATCAAAGACAAGCAGAGGGGCATCATCTGTCCATTTTCTGGCAAGAATAGCCTGGCGATCAGAATCATAATCCCAATTAAAATAACGGCCACTCTCCAAACCAAGGATATGCTTTGCAAGAGTGGTTTTTCCTACCTGACGAGGCCCTCCGACAAATACCATTTTTCTGGTCAGGTCTTCTCGTATATATGGTTCAATATAACGCATGTGGCTATTTTAGCCTATATCACAAAACAGTCAAGTCTGTTTTGAATCTCAGCTTAAATTGGCCAGCCCTAAGCGTGCAAAAATTCAAGGCCCGAATCCCGCAGAGCGATTAGCTAAAAGGGCCAAACCTACCGTGAACATTGACTTAAGGCAACCTTGAAAAATTGACTTTTTGCTCGCTAGCGGTGTCATTGCCAAAATGA
>JACNJZ010000007.1 GCA_014382295.1 Candidatus Desulfobia pelagia
TCAACGGCTTTTTTTACAAACCGGGGAACAAGAAGCTGTAAAAAATCAACACCCAGAAGTGCAGCAAAACCAAAGAAAAGGCGGCGACGATACTGTCGGAAAAATGGCAGCAGAAATGTAATAGTCTGCCGCATTGTCTTCTGCGTTGTTGTTGCGGGCAAAAAGATATTCCTATGAGTCTATACTGCAGATACCCTGTATTTTTTAATGAAACCAACGGGTCTATAGCTGAGCTTTGCAGTCCTCAGCCCTTCATTGCCAAGATCCTGCTCCCTGTTCACCGTCTCATATATTTCCGGAAGAATGGAGGCAAAAGCCTGGTTCACAAATTGCCATAATCCCTTATACTCTTTTACAGCTTTCTCAAAATGGACAGCAAAACTTTTTCCCTGACTCAACTCCTCCCCTAGTGAATAGGCGACGGGCGTCCCGTCAACGTAATAAATACCGCCACACAACTGCAACTCTTCAGACTTCTCAAGTCCCTCTTTTGCGGCTTTATAATCACCTGGATCATCTCTATTCCCACGCCACGAATCGAGAATCCGGATGGCATCAGGGATATGCTCTTCCAGTAAGGGTCTTCCTTCATAATTATAGTTATTGAGGAAGGCTTTAAGATGAGTACGCTTTTTATGAAACTTTTTCCCGGTAAGTTCCGAGAGTTCCTCCCGAGAGTAGAGATAGTCAAAACTATCTCTATCTTCGGCAACCCGATATCCCATTTCGGACAACTGTTCCGCCTGAGACTGAGAGACACACTTCATTGAATCATATGTATCCAGAAGCCTGTCCAGGATGTTCTTCCCGGGCAACCCGAAGGGCAGCATGAAAAAGGAGGCTTCACCGTCTTTTCCAGTAAGGATAAATTGATTTTCAAGCCGTGAAATCTGGTAATTATGCGTGTCCCTAAAAAGATAAAGATTGGCAAAAGTAAATTCAGAAATGCCGTCCGGCAATTTCTGAAAAAGAGGGTGGAGGGTCTCACGCATAGCCAGTGAAAGCACCGAACCTTCAGGATATTGAGATATCATAGCGCAGCTTGCCTGTTTTTTTTCAAAATCATCTCACTGTTTACTGACAAAATGGTCTTGCACAGAAACGGCTTTCCCTTTAAAGTCTGACAGTCGCATGCTACCGCTTTTGAAACGAGCCGGCAAGGGCTGAAGACAGCCTTTCATCTTTTTTACAGGGAGACCCATGCTGCCTGCACCATTTTCTCTTATCCAGCCGATGAAGTTCCTCTATCTCATCAGCCCATTTCAGCATTTCATAAAAAGAATAGCCACCGGTGGTGTGCTTCTCATATGTTCGGCCTGCGTTGCCCTGCTCTGGGCCAACCTGGCAACCCACAGTTACCACTCATTCTGGCACGCAGACATCACTTTCTCTCTGGGGCCTTTCACCATCTCCAAGACGCTACAACACTGGATTGACGAGGCCTTGATGACCCTCTTTTTCTTTACTGTGGGGCTGGAAATAAAAAGGGAAATCCTCATAGGAGAGCTTGCCCAGCTGCGAAAAGCCATCCTGCCGATAGCTGCTGCTGCCGGCGGCATGATATTCCCCGCCCTTATCTACCTATTTTTCACCAATTCCTCCCCTGAGGCCTCCCAGGGCTGGGGCATCCCCATGGCAACAGATATTGCCTTCGCCCTTGCCGCCCTTTCCCTCCTCAGCAAAAGAATCCCCTTCGGTGTTAAAATCTTTCTCTCTGCCCTGGCAATTGTTGACGATATCGGAGCGGTCCTGATTATCGCTGTCTTCTATACCAAAACAATATACTGGAGCTATCTTCTGGTTTCCCTGGGGTTCCTGGTGGCTCTTGGAATTCTCAATTATATAAATATTAAAAAAACGCTTCCCTATGCCCTGCTGGGAGTAGGCATGTGGTTTGTTATTCTTGGCTCGGGCATTCATGCAACTGTCGCCGGCGTCATAGTTGCTTTTTTTATTCCCGCCAAAGGCAAATACCATACTGATAAATTCGTGAAGGAAGTGACTTCGTATCTTGGAAAAATAAAATGTCCGACAGGTACCTGCGGTTATACAATACTTCTTGACCAGTCGCATCTCAACGCGGTCCAGGCTATTGAGGTCGCCTGTCACAATACGTTGACCCCACTGCAAAGGCTTGAACATTCCCTGAACAACTGGGTTGCCCTCATAATCCTTCCTCTTTTTGCCCTCGCCAATGGAGGGGTCGTGCTTGGTAACGTCGACATGGTTGCCGCTCTGACACATCCTGTTACCCTTGGTGTTTCCATGGGGCTTGTACTGGGTAAGCCTGTCGGGATTTTTCTCTTCACCCTGCTCGCTTCAAAAATCATGCGCGCGCCTCTGTCAAAAGGCGTCACCTGGGTTCATATCGGCGGGGCCAGCATTCTTGCCGGGATCGGATTTACAATGTCTATTTTCATTGCCGGGCTTTCCTTTCCAGACCGCGAACTCCTTGAACTTTCAAAATTCGGTATTATATTGGGCTCTCTGATTTCTGCTTTTATCGGTCTGACGGTTCTCTTTTTCAGCAGCCGCCCTGAAGTGGAAAAAATATAACGGCAGGCACACTGGCGCATAACTTTTTATGGATTAAAGGAAAATATGAACGATCAAAAGGATACATCACAATCGGTAAGCATTGCAGAGGCATTAAAAACCCAGATTGTTGTCAACCAAGCGCTGGTTAACCTTCTGGTTGGAAAAGGAATCTTCTCCCGGGAGGAACTTCTGGAACATGTGAAAGCAATTAAGCAGGAGATGGAAGCGGCTGTCTCCTCAAAATAAAGAGACCCGCTTCCCTTCAAAAATTCGTTCGCCAAAAATCCTAATTTTTCAAGGTTGCGTTTACTATATTACTA
>JACNJZ010000097.1 GCA_014382295.1 Candidatus Desulfobia pelagia
CGGCAAGCCGTGAAACACGACATCCCGGCTATTGCCACCCCAGACAGCATGCTGTCTGAAGCTGCAGAGTATTCCCTTCACCTGCTATTAAGGGCCATTGCCAGCAAGACAACCCTGTCCCGGCAGAATCCGGAGAACAGCGTCTCCCCGGAATGGTATCTTCATCCTCCGAAACATTACCGGGACATATTTTCCCAATGGCCGGACTGCCTATCATCCACCATAGCCATTGCCCAGAAATGCTGCTTCCGTGGCCCGGATTTCGGCATTGTACTTCCCCCCCATGAGAACACGGCAGGAGTATCCGCCCACAAGTCCTTAATCCGTGCAGCATACGAAGGCGCCCATCAGCGTTATAGAGACAGCCTTTCCGAAGCTGTTGTCTCGCGCCTGGAACATGAACTGCAGATAATCTCCCAAATGGGTTTTTCATCCTATTTCCTGGTGGTTCGAGACATTGTTCATAATCATGTCAGCACCGGAGACAGGCCCAGGCTTATCTGCGGCCGTGGATCCGGAGCCGCTTCCCTTGTTGCCTATTGCCTCAATATTACCAACGTCTGCCCAATACGCCACAACCTCTACTTCGAACGATTTCTTAATCCAGGCAGAAAGGATCCCCCGGATATCGATATCGATTTCGCCTGGGATGAACGGGACGAAATCCTCACCGCTGTCCTTGAAAAAAACAGGGGATATGCCGCCATGGTCTCAAGCCATATCCTTTTCCAGCCCCGCATGGCCATCCGCGAGACTGCCAGAGCATATGGCATGCCTTCAGCAGAAATCAGTGCCGTGACACAACGTATCGGCTGGTTATGGCAGAAAAGAGAAGGACTTCTTGAACAGATGGAGCAGCTTCCATCACTACGAGGCCATGAACTGAAAGGAGCATGGCCAGAGATACTCTCCATGGCACAGCGGCTTATCGGAGTGCCCCGCTGCCTTTCCGTGCACCCTGGAGGTGTGATCATCACCCCGGAGCCGATCAGCAGTTATGTTCCCGTGGAAATGGCCGTCAAGGGTGTCCCGATCATCCAATGGGATAAAGACAGCGCCGAAGAAGCCGGCCTTGTGAAGATTGATCTCCTGGGAAACCGAAGTCTGGGTGTCATCCGTGATGCACTCTTAAACCTGGAGCATAACGGTCATCGGCTCAACATAAAAACCTGGCAGCCCGAAGAGGATGCAGCAACACAGAAAACCATTGCAGTGGGCGGAACAATGGGATGCTTTTACATTGAAAGCCCGGCTATGCGCCTCCTGCAGCAGAAAGCCAACTGCGGCGACTTCGAACAACTGGTTCTGCAGTCAAGCATCATCCGCCCTGCGGCCAATGAATTCATACGCGAATATGTCCGCCGCCTCCACGGCGGAAGATGGCAGCCCCTGCATCCTCTGATCGGCAGCATTCTGGACGAGACGTTCGGACTTATGGTTTACCAGGAAGACGTCTCCAAGGTGGCTGTTGCAGTAGGAGGTTTCTCCCACAGTGCCGCCGACCGGCTTCGCAAGGTGCTCTCCAAAAAGGACAGGGAACTTCGCCTCAGGGATTACCGGAAGAAATTCTTCGATGGTGCATCCAAACACGGCCTGCAGGAGGAGGAAATCGAACCCATATGGCAGATGATGATGAGCTTTGACGGCTACTCCTTCTGCAAGCCGCACAGTGCAAGTTACGCCAAAGTCTCATTCCAGGCAGCCTTCCTGAAAACCCATTTCCCGGCAGAATTCATGGCGGCAGTAATCAGCAACCAGGGCGGCTATTATTCCACTTTTTCCTACGTATCAGAAACCAGACGCCTGGGACTTCGCATACTCAATCCCGACGTACAGCTAAGCGACATTCGCTGGAAGGGATGGGATAAAACCGTGCGACCCGGTCTTATGGCGATAAAGGGATTAAGCAGGAAAACCATAGAACGGATTCTCGTCGGGAGAAAGACGCTTCCCTATCTCGACATAGATGATTTTCTCAGCAAGGTTCAGCCGGATGAGGACGAAGCCCGGGCTCTGATTCACGCCGGAGCCCTGGATACTCTTCAGCAGGAAACAAACAGTTCTATTCTCCTCTGGCAGGCAGCAGCCTATTATCACCGGAAAACAAGCGCTGTTGCCGTACCTCTTTTCGGAAACTGCCGCAGACAGCCTCCCCCTGCCCTGCAGCCGTCGGGAAGGATAGAATGTTTACGACGGGAATATGAAGTGCTCGGCTTTCTCTGCTCCCATCATCCACTGACTTTGTGCGGTTCCAGACTGCAGAGACACCGTCGGACGCGGGCAGCTAATATCCGTATTCGCATCGGCCACAGAATTTGGTTTGCAGGCTGGCTACTCACCGGCAAACTTGTCCGGACCAAGAGTAATGAACCGATGGAATTCCTTACTTTCGAAGATGAAACCGGCCTCGTGGAAACCACTTTTTTCCCACGGGTATATCAGCAGTACACCCACCTGATGCGCACAGGGTTACCATTCTGGCTGTATGGACGGGTAGAAGAAGACTTTGGCGCTGTCACCCTGACGGTGGAGCGTCTTGAAAAATTATAGTGAATTTTTATTAATCGAAAGAAGTTTCTATACCAATATCTTTGACAATTGCTTCTGATTCCTGGAAAGGCCCTAAGGGATTTCTCTTGTACAGATACTCGTCAATTTTAGGCTTGCCTCCATTGATTTTATAGACAACAATATCTTCCTGCAAAACAAGTAACGCGTTAAATTTCCATCCTGTTTTGTGGCTTTTTCTTTTAAAGTTGAATAGATCAAGAAAGACGCTGCCAAATCGCCTGCTTTCCATATTAGTGACAGCTATTCTGTAACCGTAGCATTTTTCCTGTACATCAAGACAATTCCTTACCCCTTCAACTAAATCCTCTTTACGGAAGGATGCATTGGGCATGAACACTTCCACCAGATCAAGATAGGTCAGAACCTCAATATTTGTGTTTTGAAAAGGATCAAGGGAAAGTGTGACCAGATCATCACGGGTGCTCTGATAAGGAACAACCTTGTCAAGGGCAGCTTTGGCTTGATCAAAATTATGCCAGGGCGACTCTGTTCTGCTTTTCGCCACTGGCAACATAAATCCGCAGCCGGAGAGGCACAGGCAGACAAAAGTAACTACCAGGATATAGAGATATCTAATCATAAATCCTCTGATAAAAATTAAGCGGCCCAGCTGTTTTTCAACAGACTGACAGCCTGGTTCGTGGAGAAAATCTCTCCTTCCGGTAAGAGCTCAGCCCCCCGGCTCATTTCCAATAGTTGCCGGAGGGTCAGGTTCTTTTCTGCCGAAAAGTCTGCCGATAGCCCTGAAAACCGACTTGATCGCCTGCCATAATTTCGGCAGAAGCCAGACCAGGAGAATGAGAAAGCAAATCAGGAAAGCAAGAAAAAGCCAGGGATTATGAAGAGCAAGCCAGATACCGCCGATAACAGCAACATCCTCAGTGAGAGAAGCAGCCCAGTTGGTAAAAGGTTCAGGTGAAGCATTGATCAATACCCGTGTTCCCGCTTTAGTGGCGTGGGATCCTGCGGCAATCGACCCGCCAACTATAGCGGCACTAAGCGAGACAGCGGCATTGACATCGCCGACAGCCCCGGCAGCGAGCATGGCCCCGGCCGGGATACGGATAAAGGTATGGATGGAATCCCATCCCGTATCAACTCCGGGTATCTTGTCAGCAACAAACTCCACTGCAAACATAAGGCCGGCAGCTCCGATGACGAGAGGATTCGTCAGAATCTGCAGATCAGGCGGCAGGGTGATATTGCCGGTGGCTCCCATTATGCCGAGAGCAAGTATGGTGGCATAGAGATTCACACCACTGGCCCATGCCGCTCCCATACTTAAAGAAATTGTATCTACAAGCTGTGTTAATTGCTCCATATTACTGTCCAAAAAATCCTTTTAACAGTTCCCGGCCAACGGCTGCTGGATCGGGTTTTCCGGTCTCCTTCTGTTCTGACCCAAGGGCGCGGTCCAGCTCCTCAAAGGCCTTTTTCTTCAGTGTTTCAGTTGCCTGTTTCTGCACGCCACTACTGTCCAGTGCAACACGGGGTTTGCGCACACTTCCTTTCACTTTCAAACTAATCGAAGTCTGACCTTTTTCGTCAGCCAGATAATTGGCAAGGGCATTTTTCTGTTTGAGTTTCTCGCTTATTTCCGGAGAAAATGTCAGGTGAAAAGGCATATCAACTGCGGAGCCATCCAGAGAAATAATTCCTTCCTTACTCGTCAGCGTCACATCCCGACCATTCATCTTATATTTCAAATGCATTTTCCCATCACGAATCTCTGCATTCCCGCTCAGATCATCAACCAAAATATCTTTCAATGCCCCAACGCCAACAGCCTCGGCAATGACTCTGGCAATATCGACATTCTGCAGCTGGCCTTTACGCAAGCTATAGTCGCCGACCATATTGAGCTTGTCAGCCAGGCTCGGCCACTCCATCCCGGAGCCCGAGAAAGTAAGGGATGTAGAAAATGCGCCAAGAAGCCTCTCCGGGATTTTTGGAAAAAGAGCTGCCTGCAGTTCTGCCAGCTGAAGCGCTTTGATATCTACTTTTCCTTTATAGGTGGGATCTACATGGTTGAGATCAAGCTCAAGCTTCTTGTGTATTTCACCGCCAGCGGTCTTGGCAGTCAGGCGGCTGACAGATAAAATGTTATTCACCAGGCTGTAATCAAGCTGAAAATCACGAACAGGTAGATTCTTATAGACTGCCTCCTTTACCCTGACCGCACCATGAGCCTTGAGACCTTCAGGAATCTGGGTCCCTATCGCCTTTTTCGATTTACCCTGATCCTTTTTCACTTCCTGACCAGCCTTCTGGACCTGTCCCCCGAGACCTGCGACCATGGCAAGAAGATGGTCTATCTGGAGGTTGTCGCTGCTGACATTGAGTGTAATATCAGGCTTCCCGGTATAATCCAGCACCGCACCTGACAATCGGGCTTTTTCCTTGTCAAGAGTCACATCCACTTCAAAGGAAATCTGCTTCTGATCAAAATCTATCTTTCCGCTGGTCTGCGGCTTTAAGCCCTGATAAACAGCATTACTTACAAACTGAAGGGTTCCGTCATAGCGCAGGGAAGCGAGATCCTTCCCAATACCAACTGAAACGGAAAGATCTGCCTGGGTGTCAATATCCGGAATTTCACCAAGAGCATCCTGCACAATAATCCGTGCATTATTCACCTTAATGGTGTCAACGGTTAAAGCCACCGGTATTGCAGCGGCGGAAGAAGATGGTGCTGCCGGCTTTTTCTCTGCTTTATCCGGAGTGAGAACGGCAAGGGAGTTAAAATTAAATTTCCCGCTCTTGTCCCGGGAGACTCTGATCTGGGGTTCATTCAACAGAATTTCACTAACAATCAAATTTTTCTGCAGGAGGGGCATCAGCTCGTAACGAAGGACAAATCCCTTAACATAGAGGAAATCTGTCTTCTGGTCTTCCTCCTTAACAGAAAAATCATTTAAAGTGATCCCTTTGAAGAGACTCACATCAATATTGCCAAGGGATACCTGGCGGCCAAGCGCTTTTTCAGCCTGCGGCACGATGAGAGCATTGAGCCTTTCATCCGTAAGATAAAAACGAACAAAAGCAGTTAACCCTACACCAACAAGAATAATCAAAACAACAAATACAGCCAGTACCTTAATAATCCCCTTCATAATATCCCCTTGTCACTCAAGTAACGATTGTCAAAAAAAGATTATAAAACCTCACGAAATCAATCAGAATACTATCAGCCATTTACTCGATAGACAATACTTTAATCTCCCGCAATTTCTCATCAAGCCTTCTTGAGGAGACAGGAAAAGCTGTCTTCAGCTCCTGGGCAAAAAGTGAAACTTTAAATTCTTCGATCATCTGCTTGAACTGGCTAACAGCTTCATAGAGTTCGCCTGATCTGTTTTTCCTCTTCACACACTCAGCAAGCTGGGCAACATAGGGTTGAAGCTTCGCGTCCTTGACAGTATCCTTGGCAGGGCTTGTCATCCGTCTTTCCATTCGAATGCTGATTGCCTTGAAGTACCGAGGATAATGGCTTAATTGATCCCTTGTCATGTATGCCAGAAAACGCGGCGGCAGAAGTTCTTTCACCTGGTCTCTGAAAAGTGCACATGTCTTCTTATCGAGACCTTTACCGCTTTCTTCAATTTTCCCGATGAAGTCGAGAACCTTTCGCCTCTCCCGCAGAAGCTCAACAACCTCTTCCATCATCTTTTTTCCAGGCGTATAGATTCCGTTCTTTTTTACGAAAGCAATACGGGCTTCAAAATCCTGTATGCCTGGGATTGTTCCGGCATGTAACTGAAATATTTCAGTCATAATAAAAGAAAAGAGGTCATCATTAATCTGTTCATGGGTACCCACCCCTTCATATAACGCCCAGTGGGAGCGGGAAATCATGAAATCCTTCGCTGCCTCTTTCCATTGACGGGGGAAATAAATACGATACAGAGCAGCCAGGCCTTTCCTGCTACTCTCCCTGGCCTCATCCTGACTCACAAAAAGCCGTATTGATATATCCCGGTCACCTGCAGAAAGCCCGGGCCATGCAAAACCTGTAAGCCGGCCATCGCTGTCTTTAAGGGTAATCCGCTCGGGAAGGGCAGCAAAATCCCATTTGGTAATTGGCCCTCTCTCCCATTTCTTCTTTATTTTTTCAAATCCTTCCCCGACAACACGCGGTTGACTGGTTCGCAGCAGCTCGCTGAAATTTCTGGTTGCCGCAATTTCTTTTCCTTTTTCATTCTTAATGGCAAAACGCATTTTCAAATGAGCAGGAAGACCGTCAAGCGGCCAGCAAGAAGGTTCCACCCGTATCCTGAAACGTTTATATATTACCTCTTCAAGCTGATGAAAAAGTGAGCCCTTGAAAAGAGTCAACTCATCTAAAAACTGTTTGGCCGTCTGGGGAACCGGAACCAGCTGGCGACGGATCGATTTGGGCAGGCCCTTCAGGAGAAAAATGATTTTTTCGAGAAGAAGGCCGGGCACGAGCCAGTCAAACTTCTGCTGGCCTACATGCCCGAGGAGATCGCTTGGGAGATGAACCGTTACACCATCCGTATCGCTTCCTGGCTGGAAGGTATATGAAAGGGCAAGGGTATATTCCCCAACCTGAATACTCGTGGGAAAATCGGTCAATTCCCCTGCTTCTGGAAGTTCTTTTAAAATATCTGTTTTTTTCATGACAAGGAAATCATCCGATTCCCTTGTTTTGATCAAACGTTTAAGAGCCGCTCTGTTTACTATTCTGTCAGGAATGCGGGTTTCATAAAACTGGTAAATATCATAATCATCCACAATGATATCCCGGCGCCGGACACGATCTTCAAATTCTTCCAGGGTTTTCACCAGGCGCTGATTTTTATCCAGAAAACCAAAATGCTGGGCACCAAGTTCCCCATCGACCAGCGCTGACTGGATAAAAATCTGTCGTGCTTCCTCCGGATTAACAGGGCCGTAATTTATCCGCCGGCCTGCCACAATGACCAGACCGAAAAGGGTAACCCTCTCCAGGGCAACTACCTGCCCCCGGCGCTTTTCCCAGTGGGGTTCCGAATAACTCGAGCGACATAACTGACCCGCCAGAGATTCGATCCACTCTGGCTTAATTGTCGCGACAACGCGGGCAAACAGCTTGCTTGTTTCGATCAGTTCAGCAGCCATAACCCATTGACCGCCACGATTAAACTGAGCAGACCCCGGGAAAACCATCAACTCTTTCCCCTGACCTCCCTGATAGATATTTTTCTCTTTTTTGAGACCTATATTGCGGAGGTTCCCTGCGAGTATGGACTGGTGAATAGCATCATAGCCACCTTTATATTCCTCTCCTGCAATTTCCTGATTTTTCACATCTGGGTCTTTTGGTTTTCTGCCCTTTTTTTCTTCTTTTTTATTCCGGCACGATGATTTCAAAAAAGGATGCTGGCCTTCGCTTTTCTTTCCCCGACCTTGTCCTGCAAGAACTCCCCAGATCTGCTTATGAATATCAAGCCATTCACGCATTCTCTGATAGGACAGGAAGTGATTTTTACAAAATTTACGGAGCTGGGATTTGCTTTTGGTCTTTTCTATGACGTTATGATACAGGTCCCATAAAAAAATATAACTGAGGAAATCGGAAACCGGTGAAGTGAAACGCTGATGGGCTTCATCTGCTGCTTTGGCAAATTCGGCAGGTCGTACCCTTGGATCCTGAATGCTTAAGGCAGCCGCAATAATAACCACCTCACGGAGACAGTTATTAGTGCTGGCCTCAATAATCATCCTACTGATGCGCGGGTCAAGAGGAAGCTGTGCCATAAGGTGGCCGCGATCCGTCATTTTCCTGCTTCCGGTGAGGGCACCAAGTTCCTGGAGAAGACTGTAGCCGTCACGTATCGCCCGTGAAGAAGGCGGATCAATAAAGGGAAATTTTTCTGGTCTGCCCAGTTTGAGGTCAATCATCCGCAAAATAACATCAGCCAGGTTGGAACGAACAATTTCCGGAGGGGTAAATTCCGTGCGGTTGATATAATTTTCTTCGGAGTAGAGCCGGACACATACGCCGGGGCCAACACGTCCACAGCGCCCTGCCCGCTGGTCACAACTGGCTCTTGAAACGGCAGTAACAGGAAGTTTTGTGGTTCTCGCCCTTACATTGTATGAAGAGATCCTGGCAAATCCGGTATCAACAACATAGCGTATCCCGGGGACGGTAAGAGATGTTTCAGCCACATTGGTCGCGACAATAATTTTCTGCTGTTTACTCGACCGAAAAACCTGGTTCTGCTCTGATCCGGACAAACGACCGAACAGTGGCAGGACAAGGGGGGGAGGCTGATGTCCTGATTTCCTGCCGGAACCAGTACGAAATCCGTTTGAAAGCAGGTCAACTGTTTCACGGATATCGCGCTCGGTGGGCATGAAAACAAGTATGTCTCCGGGAGCATCATGGGCGCAAATATCAAATACACTGTCTACAGCCCTTTCCACATACGTTCCCTCCTGGTCATCCACCTCCTCCTGATAGCGGATCTCCACGGGATACGTTCGCCCTGAAACTTCAATTATTGGAGCATTATCAAAACACCTGGAGAATTTTTCCGTATCAATAGTGGCAGAGGTGACAATGATTTTAAGATCCTTTCGCCTGGACTGAATCCGTTTCAGGATACCAAGGAGAAAATCAATATTCAGACTTCGCTCATGGGCCTCATCAATAATGATCGTATCATAAGAGGAAAGGAGATGGTCACTGCGTGCCTCGGCAAGGAGAATTCCATCTGTCATGAATTTAATACGCGTATCCGGACCAGTCTGATCACTGAACCGGATTTTATAACCGGCAAGAGAACCAAGAGTGCCCAATTCCTCACTTACCCGGGATGCTACAGAAGTCGCGGCGATACGTCTTGGCTGAGTGCAGCCAATACGTTTCTTCTGACCTCGTCCCGCTTCCAGACAGATTTTGGGCAGTTGTGTGGTTTTTCCAGAACCGGTGTCTCCAGCAACAACTATTACAGGATGCTGGATTATGGCTTCGAGAATACGCTGTCGTTCAGCAACAACAGGAAGATGTGATGGATAGCTGTCCAGGATTTTTTGCAGAACGGTCATAAACAGAGAGCTTTTATATTACGATAGGATAGATTAGTCTAAACAACAGGAAATCATTGATGAATAAGCTCTATTTTACCCCACTAGAGCAAAAATTGCTAAATAGAACCAATGTGTAATTGACATGAGTGGTATCTAATTGGTAATTTAATACTAACAACGTAAAGAAACCATTTGGTTCTTACTCCATTTTAATTTTAATATGACGCACAAGGATATTTATGAAGATTGGTCGTAATGATCCCTGTCCCTGCGGCAGTGGCATAAAGTACAAAAAATGCTGTCATGGCAAAGCACAGTTTCAACCTGCACCGGCAGAACAGCAACAGGCAATCACCCTCTCCACTGAAATAGAAAAGGTTCAGGCAGCTGCCGTTGCCAAGGAAAAATATATTAAGAATTTAGGAGTCTTTGTCTTTTTTGCAACAGAGCAGGGAGATGGCTGGCTTCTGGAAATCAGTGAGATGGATGCAGTCCAGGTTGCTACAAACGGTGAAAAAATCGACATTGACCTTGACGAAAATCCAGAGACGATCGAGATCAACTGGAGCCATCGCTTCTCCGTCAAGAACAAGCAGTTTACCACCGTTGCATATCGTGACGATGCCAAGCAGGTCTGGGAGAATTACCCTACCCATTCAATTTTTGCGGCAATCCAGAGGGTTCGTAAAAAATTTCCCAAAGAGCTGCTGTCAAGCATTCACATAGACGAAGACCAGGGAACGATTGCCCAAGCCGCAGAATAAAATATTTATCAGATTCCTTCCAATGCTGGCCGTAATGGCCAGCATTTTTTTACTGTCACATACCTCTGGAAACAATCTGCCATCTATCACGAACGGCCTGGATAAAGTATGCCATGCTATTGCATATGGCGCCTTAACCCTGAGCTGTCTTTTTGCTGTTCATCCCTGGTTCCGCAACCGCTCTTTTCTGGAACTGGCAATGGCGGCAATCGCCTTCTCCCTTCTTTTTGGCCTAAGTGATGAGTTTCATCAGACCTTTATCGCCCATCGATCAGCCGACTGGCGCGATCTGGTCGCTGACGTCAGCGGATCAGTTGCCGCTGTCCTTGTCTGGTGGCGATGGGGAAAAAGAATTGGCGCCATGACCCTCTTCACCTCCCTGCTCCTGAAAAGATAATTGACGACCATCCTTTCCTGCTGAATCAACTCCGTCAAACTGCTCCAGATAGAGACTTGCCTGACATCCGCACTGCAGCGGAAAAAGGAAATACTGCAATATGACCAGCGGTGGAATAAGAGCCGCAAGTGTGTTGACAATCATAATCGGAATTACTGCGATCAGTATTATAAACACAAAGTGCATGAAGAAACCCTTTTCAGCTACCTTCATTTTACTTTCTGCCATTGCATCAGCCAGGGATATTCTCTTGTCTACTATGAGAAAGAGAACATACATCCACCAGACTGTCATCAGCACTCCAGGGATAATAAAGAGAAAATAACCAAGAAGAATGAGCAGAAACAGAAAGAAAACAGGAAAGAGCTCGCCGAATCGCTGCATACCGCAGAAAATATCATTAAACCTCGGCCTTTCTCCTGTCCGAAGATAATTGAGCATGAGCAGGAGATACCCACCCATCAGAGGTCCCATCAAAATTCCAAGACTCAGAGATGAAAGAAACTGAATAAGAACTCCACCGATAACAAAGACAACAAACTCATCCTTGAGCATTGTACACATATTTTCCAGATGTTTCTGGAAATCCATAATTCACACCTCAAAAAAAACTGGACATCCCGTTCAAGACATCCTATATTGTTAAGCAAATCATTAAATATTAAAATACTTCCCGATCACCATACTTTCGTAAAGGAGGACAACAATGCCAATCTACGAATTCCGCTGTCAAGACTGCAGTAAGCTCTTCGAGTCAATACTCACATCCAGTTCCAATGCCGCACTGGCAGAGGTAACATGCCCTGAATGCAGCAGTAAAAAAGTGAAAAAAACCATCTCGGCTTCCAGCTACCGCCTGTCCTCAGGATCTTCAAACATCCCAAGCGGCGCACTCAGCGGCTGCTCAACCCGCTCAGGTTTTTCCTGAGCTTAATTGACACCGGGCTGGTTCAGCCTGGAACATTGAAAAAAGATTAAAACATAAAAATATCTCACAGAGCTCTCAGAGTCTCAGAGAAAAAAACTCTGTGAACTCTGTGTCTCTGTGAGATATTTCCAGACAACACGACTACTGCAAATTGCCACCATAATTAAATAGAGAAGGCTGCTTGACCTGCTTGCCTCGACCCTGAATCTGAGTATACAGGTTGGAAAGCTCTTTCATCCCGTAATGACTCCCTGTTATGTCAATAACAACATAATCGAGATCAGACAGTGGCTGTTCAGAAAGAAAAGATAGAAGAGAAAAAGGTCTTTCCGGCAGGACAAGGGTTTGTCCCCATCTCTTCTGCAGTTCAAATTTTTCTCCCCGCGGACTGATAAATGTCTGCCCATAACGAAAAAAATCAGGTGTCTGCCTGGCTGTAAAGAGTGGAGGCCTTCCAAAAACTGTTATTCCTGCCTTTATTCCTTTTTTATTCCGTGTAATTTGAGCCATGCTTTTCTTATCTGACTCTATAGATATCTGGCCCCATTGCACGCCAACATGTTTGAGATAATCAAAAGCAGAACTGTTCAGAATATTAAGAGTATAATCTCCGCTAACTGACACGGAACTTCGCCCCCGCCCCTTCCCTTCCGCTCCATGTCTGCCTCCTGCCAATGAAAACAGACTCAGCTGACTGATATGGCCGATCTGCCATGAACGAAAACCTTTGCCCTGCAGCGCAATAACGGCCTCCCGGTAAAATTGCAGCATATCTTCGAGTATTATGGGAGGAAGAACCCAGACCAGGCTTGAGTAGAGATGCCTTGCCGGCTTTTTAATCCGCATGATCTGGTTATATGTTTTCTCATCCAAAAGCAGCAGCTTTCGATCAACATTAAATGGCAGGCGCAATAAGCAAACGCGTAAATCGTCAGTTTTCAACCAGATAGACGGGATTTTTTTTTCACTCACTTTCCCTTTTCTTTTTCCGGCTGGAGGAGAGATCCTGTTTTCAGGAACAAATTGAAGACCAAGCTGGGCTGTGATCTTTGAAATTCTCTTGTCAGTTAAGGCCTGTTTTACCTGTTTTTGAAAACGGCTTGGATTAATAGAATGCTGGCATTCATCCTTCCGTCCTTGTCTGACATCAACCTTGTAGAGACTATCACCGGGCATGGCTTCAATTTTAGAAAGAAGAAAGCTTACCTCTTCCCCTGGTTGTCCCTGGTCAAGACTCTTCTTTCTGCTCAATATACTCTGAAGGGTAAATGAATGACGATCCCCACTCTTTTCCTGATGCAGTCGTATGCGATCCCCGGGCTGAACAGAGCCCCGAAGAACCAGTGTCACCGTATCGCCTTGCAACTTCTTTATTTTCCCAAGAAAGACGCCGATATTCCCGGAATGTTCCGGCGAGAGAACGCCATCTGACTGCGCATTGACGAAATATCCGGATGTTGTCTTTCGCCCCATGGCCTGACCAAGAATACTTCTGGCTTCAGGCAGGACATCCTGGTACTGATCACCTGCGTCAATGACCATCCGATAGGCCTTGACAACAGCACCCACATAACTGGCGCTGCGCATCCTGCCTTCAATTTTGACTGATGTAATTCCAGCTTTTCGTATAGCAGGAATCAGATCAAGGGCCTCCAGATCATTCATTGAAAAAAGATATCCGGCTCCAGGTCCCTTCCCTTTTCCCCGCCACGTATATCGACGTCTGCAAGGCTGAACACACCTGCCCCTCAATCCGCTTTTACCTCCCTGAAAGCTGCTGAACAGACAGAGACCGGAGTAGCTGAAACAAAGGGCTCCATGGACAAAGACTTCCAGCTCCACATCACATTTGGTATGCATTATCTGGATTTCTGCAAGTGTCATTTCCCGGGCCAGAACAACCCTTTTAAAACCCATATCCTTGAAATGACTTACCGCCTGGGAATTATGGGCAGCCATCAGGGTACTGGCATGTACGGGAAGTTCGGGGAAATATTTTTTCACGAGAAAATAAAGGCCAAGATCCTGTATAATCAGAGCATCAGGCCGGAGGGAAGACAGCACGGTCAACAATTCTATCACCTGGTGAATCTCTTCCTCCTTTACCAGGCTGTTCATGGCAAGATAGACTTTGACGCCCTGTTTATGACCATAATCGATCATTGCAGCCACTTCTTCATAGGAAAAGTTTCTGGCAAGAGCACGGGCATTCACCGCAGGAGCGCCAATATATATGGCATCTGCCCCCTGCTCCACTGCTGTTGCAAAAACATCAATGGTGCCGGCTGGCGCCAGAAGTTCCAGTTTCCTGGTTAAAATAGTATTGTCACTCATAGGTGTTCCGAAGACCAAAAAACCTTTTACAGGCTTTTAATTTTGACTAGATGCTTTAGGAAGAGGCAAGATAATATAGAAATTATTTCCTGCTGCGGTAGCTTCATATCCTACTTGCCCGCCA
>JACNJZ010000200.1 GCA_014382295.1 Candidatus Desulfobia pelagia
GTGAGCACTTTTCATTTTGGCAATGACACCGCTAGCGAGCAAAAAGTCAATTTTCCAAGGTTGCCTGAGAGTTTTGATAGCCGGGTCCTGTGCAACAGAGGCTCACGAACCCCGTCAGATCCGGGAGGAAGCAGCGGTAGTGATTCCCCTTTGTGTGCCGCAGGGGTGCCTGGCTATCATTTTTTTTCGTAACTTACCCTGCTGAGTTTAGGGTAGTTTGTAGCCCCTACCTGAACAGTTTTTTTTTCAATGAATAAATAGCCGCTCATCAGCCAATTTTCTGTTCAGGTGTGCCGCCCGGCATATCTGACCGATAATTGTCACTTATCAATTATTAATTATCAATTCCACTCATGTCCTACCTTGTCCTTGCCAGGAAATGGCGGCCACAGACTTTTTCTGATGTTGTCGGTCAGCAGCCGGTGGTGCAAACCCTTAAGAATGGACTTCTGCGAAATCGTGTAGCTCATGCCATGATTTTTTCAGGGGTGCGGGGTGTAGGGAAGACAACTCTTGCCAGGATCATGGCAAAAGCTCTCAATTGTCAGGGGGAAGGCGAGGATAAACCGTGTAATTCCTGTGAGTCATGTCTTGAAATGACCAAGGGAGCCGCTATAGATCTTCACGAGATAGATGGCGCATCCAATCGCGGTATTCAGGAAATCAGGGAGCTTAAGGAAAATATACGCTTTTTTCCTGTCAAAGGCCGTTATAAAATCATCATTATTGATGAAGTTCATATGCTCACCACAGAGGCCTTCAACGCTCTGCTGAAGACCCTGGAAGAGCCTCCTGCCCATGTCTACTTTATGTTTGCCACAACGGAGATTCACAAGGTTCCCGTTACAATTCTTTCCCGCTGTCAGCGTTATGAACTGAAAAGGGTCCCTTATACGGAGCTCAAAGGTTTTTTCGCAAAAATAGCTGCCGAGGAAAATGTAAAAGTTTCGGAAAAAGCCATAGAAATGATAGCCAGGGAAGCCGATGGCAGTGTCAGGGATGGCTTGAGCCTTCTTGATCAGATTTTTTCTTTTTGCGGGGATGTTGTTGAGGATGCTGACGTTGTTCAGGTCCTTGGTCTGGTTGACAGTAAAATATTTACCCATCTTGCCGAGGCCCTTTTCGGCGGAGATTTGGAGAGAGCCCTTTCGCTGCTGGAAGAATCATACAATGCCGGGCTTGATCTGAAACGATTTTCCGGCGATCTGCTGCGGTACTTCCGTGCTCTTATGGTCTGCCAGACCTGCTCAAAACCGGCAGAATTAATTGATGTTTCAGACCAGGAACTGCAGGAGCTGGCGGAGCTTGCCCAGAGTCAGAGTAAGGAGACGGTGTATCGGTATTTTCAGATCCTGATGCAGGGCATGGAAGAGATGCGCTATTCTTCTCATCCCCGGCTGACCCTGGAAATGACCTTTATAAAGGCTATTCAGGCCGGGCAGGTTGTCCCGGTAGCTACGCTGTTGTCCCGGTTGGAGGCCCTGATCCAGGGCGGTGTTGCCGCTGTTCAGGCTGATACACAGGTCAAAGCTTTTGTCCCTGTAAAACCTGCTCCTCCTGTTTCCCGTGAGCAGAAGGCTGTAACTCCAAAAAAAACTGAAGAAGAACTGGAGCCCTATGTGCCCAAGCCTCGGGTCATGGAACCTTTAAAGCCGGTTGCAGATCTGCCTGAAGCACCTGAAAAGGAAGAGTCTCTTAAGGTAGATGAGGTAAATGAGGCAGATGAGGTAGGCGAAGCAGAAAGTGCAGGTGAAGAAGTAGCCATCGCTACCCGCGGCAAAGATGTCAGGAAGAACTGGAATGAATTTGCCGACTATGTGAAAGAGCGTAAGCAGTGGATGGCCCAGGTTCTCCGGCTTTGTGAGCATTCCCGCGAAGAGGATGCAACCCTGGTAATTCGTTTTGATAACCCTTCGGACTGTCATCTTCTGAAAAAAACAGACAACCTGAAAGATCTTACAATGTACGCCCAGGATTTCTTCCAGAAAGAATTGCGGGTCAAAATCAATACCAGGGATGGCGAAGAAGAGAGCAGCGGTGCCGATGAAGGGGGGAGCCCCCGGGAAGAACGTCGTGCCCTGGCCAGTGATCCCCTGGTCAAGATGGTTACAGAGATATTTGACGGCAAAGTCAGCGCGATACGAACCGGACCACGGTTCAGGTAGTAAGAAGCAAGAAGTCAGAATGTGATGAGATACATTAACCACAGAGTACACAGAGTACACAGAGGTAACAGCTTCTGTTAAAAAGAAGCTCTGTGGTCTCTGCGTGCTCTGTGGTTAAAAAATGATTTTTTACTGGTTTGGAAAACCGTAAACCGTAAACCTTAAACCTGGTAGTTAAAAACATGGATATGCAGGCGATAATGCAGCAGGCTCAGCAGTTTCAACAGAAAATGGGTCAGATGCAGGAAGAATTAGCGTTGAAAACCGTCTCGTCAACAGTGGGTGGCGGTATGGTCAGTGTTGTTGTTAATGGGAAATTTGAAGTGGTTTCATTGCAGATAGAAAAAGATGCTGTAGATCCTGAAGACACTGTAATGCTTCAGGATCTGGTTATGGCTGCAATGAATGACGCGATGAAAAAAGCCCGTGAGATGTCCAAGGCTGAAATGGCTAAACTCACTGGTGGAATGGGTCTTAATATCCCGGGGTTGTTCTAGTTTGATAAGTGTTCTTCCCCCCGCTCTGGAAAGACTCATTGATGATTTGAGCCGTCTGCCCGGAATAGGAAAAAAAACAGCGACCCGCCTGGCCCTGCATCTCCTGCGGCGCCCTGCTGAAGAGGCCCGGAATCTTGCTCATGATCTGGCCGATCTTCATGACGCCATTGGCTTATGCAGCCATTGTTTTGCTTTTTCCGAAACAAACCCTTGCGCAATATGTTCAGATGAGAGGAGGGATTCGCGTCTTATCTGTGTGGTGGAGGAATCTGCAGATCTTCTGGCGATAGAAAAGACAGGGGCATTTTCAGGGCAATATCATATTCTCCATGGTGTGCTCTCGCCGATTGACGGGATAGGTCCCGATGAAATTAAAATCGGAGCTCTGACCCGCAGGGTAGTCAAGGAGAAAGTCGCTGAGATTTTAATTGCAACAAGTTCAACGGTCCCGGGAGAGGCAACAGCCTCTTTTTTAATTGACCAGTTGGGGAAGACAGGGGCCCGGGTTTCACGCCTTGCCTGTGGAATTCCCATGGGTATGGATATCAAGTATGCCGATGAGATGACTCTGAGGCAGGCCATCGAGTCCCGCAAGACTTTTGGGAACGGGTAACGGGAATTTCCTGCGCTTATTCTCGTGTTTAGATCTATATTATCCTTGACATGCCAGCGGATTATTGGTAATTCCTTGGCGTTTGGGATAGTGTTAAATAATGGTGTCTGCATGGTATTGTCTATGCGATGCCAGATTTTTTTTGTGCAAAAAATAAAATAGGCGCGTAGCTCAGTGGGAGAGCGCTACCTTGACGTGGTAGATGTCGGCGGTTCAATCCCGCCCGCGCCTACCAGACCTTAATGTGTCTCCGGGATGGTTTCAGGAGGCGCGTAGTTGGCCTGGGCATAAACTTCGCACCGTGTACTAATGACACTGCGAAGTTTATTTGTTCAGGCAGGATAAAATGGCAGATATTCAAATAGCAAAAAAAGGTGAAGCTTCTCAAACCTTTCCGGAGGGTATTACTGCCGGTGAGGCTGTGAAGGCGCTTTGTTCCAACAAGGAGCGTAAGCAGACTCTGGCCGTAAGGGTGGGAGAGGACCTGCTGGACCTTTCTGCGTCTCTTATGGCTGATGCTGAATTTGAATTGATTACTGCGGATTCGTCTGAAGGTCTGGATATTTTACGACATAGCAGTTCCCATATAATGGCTCAGGCCATTCTGGAAATTTTTGGTGCTGACGGTATAAAGGTTGCCATTGGCCCATCTACTGCGGATGGCTTTTATTACGATTTTGACAGGCAGGAACCATTTTCGCCTGAAGATTTCGAGGCCATTGAGAAAAAAGTGAAAGAAATAGCGGCAGCAGCCCTTCCTTTTGAGAGAGAGGTTATGCCGCGTTCTAAGGCTATAGAGTATTTCACGGAAAGAGGCGAAGTCTACAAGGTTGAGCTCCTCAATGAAATAGAGGATGATACGGTCAGCCTCTATCGTCAGGGGGATTTTGTCGATTTGTGCCGGGGACCTCACCTTCCCCATTCCGGATGGGTTCGTGCCTTCAAGATGATTCGTTTGGCCGGAGCATACTGGCGGGGGGATGAGAAAAATCCCATGCTGCAGCGTATGTACGGCACGGCTTTTTTTGATCCGAAAGCCCTGAAGAAATATCTGCATCAGCTTGAGGAAGCAAAGAAAAGAGATCATCGTAAGCTGGGAAAAGAACTGGAACTGTTCACCATAAATGATCAGGTCGGGCCGGGATTGATTCTCTGGCAGCCCAAAGGGGCATTGGCCCGCAAGCTTATCGAGGATTACTGGAAGGAAGAGCATTACCGCAATAGCTATGAACTGCTCTATACTCCTCATATAGCCAAGCGTGATCTGTGGGCAACCAGCGGTCATCTCGATTTTTATGCAGAAGATATGTTTTCTTCCATGGATGTTGACGATGTGAGTTATCAGCTCAAACCAATGAACTGCCCGTTTCATATTGGCATTTATAAAACGAAAAAAAGAAGTTACCGTGAATTCCCGATTCGCTGGTGTGAGCTGGGGACAGTTTACAGGTATGAGCGGACAGGGGCCCTTCAGGGTCTCATGCGCGTTCGGGGCTTTACCCAGGATGATGCTCACATATTCTGTCTTCCTGAGCAGCTGGAGGATGAGATTTTCAATATTATTGATCTGAATCTCCATGTCCTGAAGACATTTGGTTTCACGGAATATAATATCTATCTCTCCACCAGGCCTGATAAGTTTGTCGGCAGTGAAGAGAACTGGGCCAAGGCGACAGAAGCCCTGAAACGTGCTCTCGAGAAAAAAGGCCTGGATTACGAGGTTGATCCTGGAGAAGGGGTTTTCTACGGGCCTAAAATTGATATCAAGATTAAGGACGTTCTTGGGCGGTCGTGGCAATGTTCAACGATTCAGGTTGACTTCAACCTGCCGGAGCGTTTCCAGATGTCTTATACCGGCGAAGACGGCAAGGATCATCAGCCGATCATGATTCATCGGGCTCTGATGGGTTCGCTGGAGCGGTTTTTTGGCATATTGATTGAGCATTATGCCGGAGCATTCCCGCTGTGGATGGCTCCTGTTCAAGCAAAAATATTAAATATCACCGATGCCCAGCTTGATTATACCGAAAGTGCCTTTAAAGAGTTGCGCCAAGCCGGGGTGAGAATAGAGAAAGACACAAGAAACGAAAAGTTAAACTATAAGATCAGGGAAGCCCAGCTTGCCAAAATTCCTTATATGCTGATTATAGGGGATAAGGAAGTTGAGGAGCAGACTGTGACTGTCCGGTTGCGTGATGGCAAAAATCTTCCGCCGATGTCTGTTTCAGATTTCGCCGAAATGATTCATGCCGAAAGCCAGGGAAGCATCTCTCCTCAGTAAATTTTCTGAAAAGAACTGATGGCGTAGCAAATTCAGGAGGTAAAAGTATTAAAAGAAAAAAGAGTGTAAAAGGTGGTCGAGAGGTCAAGGCCCGAATCAATAGAGAGATTCGGTGTGATGAAGTCCGGGTCATGGATGAAAATGGTGACCAGCTTGGTGTCCTTCGGACTCCGGAGGCTCTGGCAAAAGCAGAGGAAGTCGGCCTTGATCTTGTAGAAGTTTCTGCTACTGCGGAACCTCCTGTCTGTCGGATTATGGATTTTGGCAAATACCTGTATGAGCAGAGCAAAAAACAGGCAGAAGCCAAGAAAAAACAAACCGTCGTTGAAGTTAAGGAAATAAAGCTACGCCCTAAAACGGAAAAACATGATCTTGATTTCAAAATCAGGAATATTCGAAAATTCCTGACCCAGAAAAATAAGGTCAAAGTAACGCTGCGATTTCGAGGTAGAGAAATTGTATATGCCGATACTATAGGAATTAATGTTCTGAAGCAGATTGGAGAGGCCATTGAAGACATTGGTACTATCCAGCAAGGGCCAGCAATGGAAGGGCGGCAGATGGTTATGTTTGTCGCACCTAAAGCTTAAGCTTTTGTCATCACAAGAGATCATTTCATTTTGATATAGAGGAGAAATTACGATGCCAAAGATGAAAACAAACAGAGGGGCTGCAAAGCGCTTTAAGCTGACCGCAAGCGGGAAGATTAAGTGCAAGAGGGCGAACTCCAGCCATATTCTGACCAAAAAAAGTACTAAGAGAAAAAGGAAATTCCGTAAAGCAGATATAGTGGATTCTGCCAACGAAAAACAAATCAAGCGTATCCTGCCGTATGCTTAGTGAAATTCACTGACCAGTCCGCTGGGTGATTCGACTGTATTGCCAGGTGAATAATTTTGTGTATACCGACTGCATAGGTTGAATCAGTTCCACCCAGCAGGTCATAGTTTTTTTTAACATAGAGGAGTATATAGTATGCCTAGAGTTAGACGCGGCTTTAAAGCACGCCGCAGAAGAAATAGAGTGCTTAAAATGGCCAAAGGTTTTTACGGTGGTCGTCATCGTCTTTTCAAGTCAGCTACAGAGGCTGTTGATCGTGCCCTTTGTTATGCATATCGTGACAGACGTACTAAAAAACGTGATTTTCGCAGATTGTGGATTGTCCGTATCGCTGCTGCTGCCAAAGAAAACGGAACCAGCTACAGCCGAATGATGGGCGGGCTCAAGAAAGCGA
This sequence comes from Candidatus Desulfobia pelagia, assembly GCA_014382295.1. GTDB lineage: Bacteria > Desulfobacterota > Desulfobulbia > Desulfobulbales > SURF-16 > Desulfobia > Desulfobia pelagia. The sequence goes on from JACNJZ010000200.1 coordinate 6,791, forward strand.
ATGTCGATCTGGACAGGAAAGTATTGTCCAATCTGGCAATACTTGATCCGAATGCCTTCTCCAATGTTGTAAAAATGGCTTCCTGATCTTTTTAAGATCATTTTCTTGTGGCCATAATGGAAGAAGCGTTATTACGCCTTAAAAGTGAGGCTGAGGCAGATCTTGCGTCCTTAAACAGCACTCAGGGGATTGAACCCTTCAGGGTAAAGTATCTCGGGAGGAAAAGTGAATTCAGTTCCCTGATGCGGTCCCTTGGCGAGGTTTCCCCAGAGGACCGTCCTCGACTCGGACAACTGGCCAATGCGGTTAAGCAGGAAATTGAAAAAAAATTCATCCTGAAAAAAGAGCAAATCGAGGAAGGGGCTGATGACGCAGGCGGAATCCCTGAAACCGATTTAAGTCTCCCCGGCCGTTATGTCCCTTTTGGCAAACTGCATCCCGTCACTCAGATTATGGAAGAAATCTGCTCCATATTCGAAGGTATGGGATTTGGTGTCGCTGAAGGTCCAGATGTTGAGACCGATTTCTATAACTTTGAAGCCCTGAATATTCCCCCGCATCATCCTGCCCGCGACATGCACGATACTTTCTATGTCAATGACAGTATCCTGCTTCGCACACATACTTCTCCGATGCAGGCCCGGATTATGGAAAATCAGGAGCCGCCCCTCCGGATGATTGCACCCGGAAAAGTCTACCGTTGTGACTCCGATATCACCCATACACCTATGTTTCATCAGGTGGAAGGTTTCCTTGTTGACAAGAAGGTGTCTTTTTCCGACCTTCGAGGTGTTTTAGGCGTATTTATTGCCAGAATGTTCGATGAGGAAACTGCCATCAGGGCGAGGCCCAGTTTTTTCCCTTTCACTGAACCCAGTGCCGAAATTGATATCGCCTGTGTTATGTGCCGGGGCAAAGGATGCCGGGTGTGCAAGCATACCGGCTGGCTGGAGATACTCGGAGCCGGAATGATTGATCCCGAGGTTTTCAAAATGGTGGGATATGATCCGGAAGAGTATAGCGGATTCGCTTTTGGCCTCGGTGTAGAACGTATTGCCATGCTCAAATACGGGATCAATGATATCCGTCTCTATTATGAAAACGATTTACGTTTTCTTTCCCAGTTTTAATGAATATCAGCTATCAGTAACCTGTTAAGATCAAAAAATGAAATTTACCTATAACTGGCTCAAACAATATGTGGATCTGACAATGCCTGCAGGCGAATTGTCGGACAGGCTTACCATGGCTGGTCTTGAAGTTGAGGCTGTGGAAGAGATTTTCCACGATCTTGACAAGGTGAAAGTTGCTGAAATCCTTTCGGTGAGCAAGCATCCCAATGCTGATCGTCTTACTCTTTGCGAAGTAAAGGTGGGTGGCGATGTGTTCAGGGTTGTCTGTGGCGCTCCAAATGCCAGAGCCGGCCTTTTTACTGCTATTGCCCTTCCCGGCGCCTTTCTCAAAGGTGAAATGAAAATCAAGAAGGGTAAGATCCGGGGTGAGAAGTCTGAAGGAATGCTTTGCTCCGAGAGGGATCTGGGAATCAGCGAGGAGCATGCAGGTATCATGGAACTCGACTGGCTGACAGAATCCGGAATGGACCTTGCTGAAGCCCTGGATTTGAAAGACACCTTTATTGAAGTCGACCTTACCCCGAATCGTCCCGACTGTACAAGTGTCATCGGAATTGCCCGGGAAGCTGCGGCTTTTTCCGGTGCAGCGTTGAAAACTCCCCTGGATGGCAAGTCTCTTCCTGAAATGAACACCTCCGATGTTCAATTCAGCGTTGATGTACTCGATGCTGATTGTCCCCGTTATGCTGCGCGGCTATTGAAGAATGTGACTTTGGCTCCATCTCCATGGTGGCTGAAAAGATATCTCCTGGCAGTGGGTCTCAGGCCGATTAATAATGTTGTCGATATTACCAACTTCGTTATGATGGAATACGGTCAGCCTCTGCATGCCTTTGATTATTCAAAACTCGCTGGTGGAAAGATTATTGTCCGTAAGGCCAATGAAGGCGAGCGTATGGGTACTCTTGACGGTACGGAGCGAACGCTTGATACTGATATGCTGATGATCTGTGACGCTGAAAAGCCGGTGGCTGTAGCTGGCGTCATGGGCGGTGGTAATTCCGAAGTCAGTGACAGCACCACAGAAGTACTCCTTGAGTCAGCCTGTTTTGATCCGGTCAGCATACGAAGAACAGCCAGAAAACTGAATATGGGTACTGATTCCTCATATCGTTTTGAGCGGGGAGTCGATCCCCAGCTGGCACCTAAGGCACTGGCGCGGGCTGTTGAGTTATTGGTTGAACTCGCTGGAGCAGAAGAGGTTCCCGGCGGCATTGATTATGCTGACGGAGTTACGCTCCCTGAAGCTATAAATCTGCGTGTCAGCAGGACTAATAATATCCTGGGGTTTGTTTTTACGGCTGAAGAGATCAAGGCCATGCTTACTTCTATCGAACTTTCTGTAGTCCAGATCGATGAAGATACCCTGGAAGTTACTCCTGCCAGTTTCCGGATTGACCTGGAGCGGGAAGTGGATCTTATAGAAGAAGTTGCCCGTCTTAAAGGCTACAATGAGTTTCCTCAGACCATGCCTGTTGTGCCTATGAGCACAGCAGAAAACGATAACATGCGCATACTGCGTCATGATATCTCAAGGATAATGACCTCATCCGGATATAACGAGGCAATCAATTATAGCTTTGTTTCTCCGAAACATTTTGATATGCTTGGCCTCTCGGCTGATGATCCGCTGCGGAATTCCGTTACCCTGCTTAATCCTCTCGGCGAAGACCTGAGTATTATGCGGACAACTCTGCTTCCCGGATTGCTTGATAATGTACGCCATAACATTAATCGCCAATCTCCTGATATTCTTCTTTTTGAGATTGGTAAGGGGTTCCATCCTCTGCCGGATGCTGATCAGCCTGAAGAAAAACTGTACCTGACTGCCGTGATAAGCGGCCGCCGAAATCCTGGAACGGTTGAACTGCATTATGGCGCCGAAAAAAGTGATATCCTCGATGTGAAAGGTGTTTTATCGCGGCTCATTAATGAATTGGGTCTTGAGGATATATCATTTGATCTGGCGCCGCAGGATGTGAAACCCTATTGTGAAAAAGGGGTATCCTTTTGTCTGGTATCACCTTCCGGAACAGCCGGTGAGTGTGGCAAAATGAATCCCAGGGTGTTGAAAGAATTTGGCATTAAACAGGATGTTTATTATCTTGATTGTGATCTGGATATCCTGTTGAAACAGAAACTGGCCCGTAAAAAGTTTACTCCCCTTCCGAAATATCCTTCTGTGAAATGGGATATTGCGGTTCTTGTTCCCGATGCAGTGCGTGCCGGAGAGATTGTAGATGCAGTCAACAGTGCCGGCGAGCCTTTAATTGAAAGGGCGGAACTGTTTGATGTATACCGGGGGGATTCCATTAAGGAAGGGTTCAAAAGTGTTGCAGTTACAGTGACCTACAGATCTCCTGATCAGACTCTCGAAGATGAGATAGTCGGCAAGGTCCACAAGAAAATAACAGACATGATTTTAACTGGCTTTCATGGCCAGTTGCGTGAGGAATAAAAGAAATGAAAAGATCAAATCTTACCAGAAAAGATCTGGCTCGAATAATAAATGAGGACCTCGGCTTTTCTCAGCGGAGTTCCAGTGACCTCGTTGATGAGGTTTTCTCCTGTCTGCGGGATACACTGCTTGAGGAAGAGGCTATAAAGCTAGTGCAGTTCGGTACATTTACCGTGCGCCAAAAACTGCCTCGTGTTGGCCGTAATCCCCGAACTGGTGAGACCATGGAAATTGCCAAAAGAAGTATGGTGACTTTCAAGGCAAGTCGGAAACTGCGGGACAAGATAAATACCTGAAGGCTGGTGTGAGTGATAAAAAATACTATAAGATTGGAGAGGTCTGTGAGATAACAGACCTGAAACAACATGTATTGCGCTATTGGGAGTCTGAGTTTAAGAAATTCATTAAGCCCCACAGACCTTCAACGAACCAGCGCTTGTACCGGCGCTGTGATATTGACAACATTCTTAAAGTAAAAAAACTTCTCCGTGATGAAGGGTATACAATTCCCGGGGCTAAAAAATTCCTGTCAGAAGGGAAGGATTTTGAAGTAAGAGATCCTTCAGGGGCAGCGGACGATCCTAAAAAGTTTGTCGCCGACCTGAAAGAAGAACTTGTAGCGATTCAGAAGCTTCTGAAAAAGGAATAGCAGAGCAACTCATTAATGAATGCTTCTTGACAGCGTCTTGAGCAGCATGATACTGTCACAAAAAAAAATAAAGTCGGGATGTAGCGCAGTCTGGTAGCGCACTTGAATGGGGTTCAAGGGGCCGGAAGTTCGAATCTTCTCATCCCGACCAGTTATACCAAGGGTTTCAGGGTTTTCTCTGAAGCCCTTTTTTTGTTGACAGGGTGGAATTTGCACTCTTTTTGCACTATTCTGCGCATGGTAGGAGTTTCTTTCTATATGTTTTTTAGAAAAAATAGGCCTGGGGGGGGAGCGGATTTGCTTTGCATTGGCCTGTATAAAAATACTCCTTTGAACACACACGCACACTTTACCAAACTGCACCATAGATAATTGCATAAAAATGAATACCTAGTGAATCAAACTGCATCACATAAAGGACTCTTTGTCGGGATTAATCCTAAGCAGATGCAACAAAATGCACCAATAGGCGATGGAGCGATATGTCACTTTCGTATGCAACGGGATGCGATAGGGATTTTGACTGCACACACACCCAGTTAATAAATGCTGCCACCATCTATGTGGATGATTCCATGGGTCCTTCTTCTCTGTATAAAGAATAGAGGGTCCCGGAGGCTCGACGGTCGGCTACTTCAAGAATTTTTTTCTAGGTGACAACACTTTTGAACGTACCTTTTTCGGATTTTGCGGACACAATAAAAAAGGCCAGAGAGATGAGTCCCCAGCCTTTGATCATAATGAAGATGTATTAAAGTAATCTCAACTTTAAGATAATCCCGAAATATACTGCTTTACTTTATCTAATTGAATAATGTCAGAGGTAGCAAATTGGGCAGCTACAGTAAAAAGATGAGGAGAAAGGATAATTTCTTTTCGAACTAGTTTTAATGGTAAATCTTCAACCAAAAATCCTTTGTCTTTTGAGAAAAAAAAAGTTTCAAACTTTTCCGGCAGCGACTTTAAGTCATCATCTAGCATCTGGACAGCTAGCCCCTTTTCGCTAATGTTGATTATCCGTCCAAGTCTGTTATCAAAAACTGCAACTAAAAATTCAGTTACATTGTGTCTTTTGTGTTTTCTCTTCTCTGCAGATGAGTTAGCCATATCTTTTCCATAAGCTATAGATTGAAAGCAAGGTGATAGAAAACATCTTGGTCTTATGAGATATTAAAGACATCGTTAGTTTATCTTTTCCTTATACCACACTACCACCTTGTAGTATATTTACTGCTTAGTATCATTAACTGATTTTGTCAATAAAAAAAGGCCGAGACTATTTAATGTCCCTGCCTTAACCAGATGTCTTTCTGTACGTTAGATGTATTAAAGAAATATTAACTTTAAGATAATCCTGAAATATACTGTTTTATTATACCTAATTGAGCAACCTCAGAGGTGTTAAATTTAGCTGCAACAGTTCCAATAGGTGTATTAGGAATACCTTCTTTCCGAACTATTTTTAACGGTAATCCTTCAATCAAAAAACCTTTGGCTACCGTGAGAAGAGAAGTTGTACACGCTTCCGGTAGTGACGTTAGGTCTTCACCATATAGCCGAATAGCAATGCTATTTTCGCTAATGTTAACAACACGTCCAAGTTTATTAGAACACATTGCAACTATAAAATCAGTTACATTGTATCTTTTGTACTTTCTCTTCTCTACAGTTGAATTATCCATTTTCCCCTCCTTGTTTCATTTTTGATTTAGGATTACAGCACAAAAAAAGCCTTCAGACAGAGACGTATCTCTGCGAAGGCTTTTAAGTTAACAACTTTAGCGTATCTAGTTGGTTCAAATCAGACCTCCTAGTAAATGCTTCTAATTGTTTTATGAATGGAGAGAAAATACTCCTCCTTATTTTATATGTAATATTTTAAGTGTACAGACCCAATAGTCAAGAGCCACAACGTGGTGGTGATATTGATTTTTGAAAAATTGTCGGCACTAAAGATTACTCCTATACATTTACGGTCTGAACCAGAAAGGCCGGAGTGATTCTCCAGCCTTTAACTTCATTAAAGTAATATTAAGTCAACAAGCTACTATGGTATGCTTATCTTTAAATCTTCATCGTACATAAAAGTATAATTGAACTGCTTAGCTCCTTCATTCAAGGTTTTTAGTCTAATATGGTAGTCACTACCCGTACGAGTATAAGTATGCTTAATAGGGGCTGAAGGAGGCCATGGGTGTTCCGTGCGATATCTGTCCCCCCAAAATACAATAATAGTCTCTATAGCAGCATCTGAGGGTTCAGGGTCAGTAATAGATAAGGAGACAGTCGAGTTATCAATACTTGAGCCAATATTGAGATCAGGAAGAGGTGTTTCTACTTCCTCAGCAGTTATCATGGAGCCCATTGCAGTTGATGTCCCGCTCCCTTCTATTCCAACAGAATAAATGAAATCATAATCCCCATAAGCATCATACTCAAACACTATAATATCGTCACCATTACCTCCGACAATATTACCATCTCCACCAAAATTCCATGTTGTTATGCAATCACGATTTTGTTTTTCGCAAGATACCATTCCGTAACAAGCAGTCTGACTATCATCAAAAAAGACTACTCGATTTGTATCTGATGAAGATGTCACTGAGAGCATAGGGTCTATAACAAAATAGTCTCTTGAGGAGCATGGATCATAAGGGTCAACAGGGTCGCTCTCACCCAAATCAACTATTCCATTTTGGTTGTCATCTTCATGTCCATCCCATATCAAATCACCATCAGTGTCTACCAAAAGAGGGTCAGTTTGTGTAGAAGGATCAAGGTCGGCAATAAAGATATCTGTGTCTGTTTCAGTTCCTATCTCAAAAACGGTATATCCCAGTTCCGTACCATCCTGAATTTCATCACCATCGGTATCCATGTTGTTTGGGTCGGTTTCTCCGTCATCAACTATTGAGTTCTGATTTATATCTTCGACACAATTTAAAATGCCATCATTGTCAGAATCGTTATCAGGAACCCAGCAACCGCATACTTCGGGAGAAGTTTTATTAGGATCAGAGGGACAATTGTCACAAGCGTCACCAAAACTATCATTATCAGCGTCGGTTTGGTTGGGGTTATGTGTGTTCACGCCGTTGTCAG
>JACNJZ010000117.1 GCA_014382295.1 Candidatus Desulfobia pelagia
AGAAATTTAGGATATTTAAAATGTTAATTGAAACCGTTGAATTGAAATTTCTTACGTAAGCGCTTAGTTATCCACCTCTGTTAAACTATCCAGATAGAGTTTCTTTTTGTCAAGCCGCCATGGCAGCAGAGCCTCTATGTCCTGCAAGGTTGTGGCTTTTGGCAGTTTCTTAAAGATATGCCGCAGGTAGCTGTAGGGCTCCAAGTCATTCGCTTTGGCAGTCTCAATCAAGCTATACAAACCAGCACTGGCGGCAGCTCCCTCAGGGGTGCCTGCGAATAACCAATTTTTTCGTCCTACGACAAATGGCCTGATACTGTTTTCCGCAGCATTGTTGTCAGGGGAAAGGATGCCATCTTCAACATAGCCAACAAGCCGATCCCATTGTTTCAATGTATACGATATGGCCTTGCCAAGGAGTCCTTTCGGTGGCGTCTGCAAGGATCTTTTTGACAACCACTGTTTAAATTGTTCAAGAATCGGTTTGGACTGTTCCTGGCGCACCAGGTAAATTTCCTCCACTGACAACTCTTTCCCCTTGGCCTCTTTTTCTATCCTGTAAATGTCACGGATGTATTTCAAAGCAACATCGGCACTACCTGTCTTTTTCCTATTCTTACCCTGGGCCTTGATCACATCCATGAACTTACGCCTGGCATGGGCCCAACAGCCAATATGACGAATGTCCTGTTTGCGATCCAGAAAATCATAACCACTGTAACCGTCGGTTTGCACGTATCCCTTATAGTCACGCAGGAATGCAGAGGCGACATCTCCCGCCCGAGTTGGATGGTATTGATAAATCAAAACGCTTTTCTTCGGATCTCCCCGCCGGAAGACCCACATATACGATTTGGAAGTCGGATCCCGGCCCGGTTCACTGAGAACCTGCACCGTGGTTTCATCAGCTTGAACAACAGGGCCGGCAACAACCTCCTCTTGGAGCAAATTAAGTAGAGGCTGGCAGGCCTCAACCGCCTTCATGGCCCAGTTACACATGGTAGCCCTGTTCATCTCAACACCAAGGCGGGCAAATTGCTTTTCCTGGCGGTAAAACGGTAAGGCATCCACAAACTTGGCCGTCAACACATAGGCCAGCAGTCCTGCCGTTGCCATGGATTTCGGGATGATCTGTGCCGACACCGGGGCAATTTTCACTGTCGGACCGCTACCCTCAACTCCTTCGCATTGCCTACAGGCATACTTAGGGCGGATATTGCGAATTACCTGAATCCGGGCAGGAATTATATCCAGCTGTTCAGATATCTCCTCACCAATCCTGCTGAGGTGACACCCACAACCGCACACTTTTTTTTCCTCAGGCAGATCATGGACAACATCAACCCGGGGAAGATCCTCCGGCAGAGGCTTCCGCCCTGACTTCTTGCGGGTATGCCCAGAAATATCGATCTTTTCTTCTTTAGCATCAGAAAGCTCATTATCTTCCGGCTCCGGCATATCAAAAAGCGGCACAGGCCGGACACCTGAATCAGCTGTGATTTTTTCGCTCTTTCGTCCAAACAGCTTGTCGCGAAGATGACGGATCTGTTCCAGCAGAATGCCTGTTTCTTTATCGAAATGGCCTTGCTGTTCTATGATAATCCGCTTAAGCGATTCAGTATCATTCGGAAGTGTGGATACGTCGAAATTCATATCGGCAACATAACATAAGATGCTGATATTGCAATAAATACTATGACATTTTCAGTTTTTTTCTCCCCTTATAGCATGGTGGAATAACTTGCCTGCTTATGGGCCTTCTCCTGGTAAATCGAGAGGCCGTCAATGAGCCAATTCAATTCTCTGCTGCTTATATCGAGAACATCTTCCGGTGATTTAGGCCACTGAAATCTATCCCGCTCCAACCGTTTATGCCACAAGCAGAATCCATTACGATCCCAATACAGAATTTTTACTATCGACCGTTGCCTGTTGCAAAAGGCAAACAGGTGGCCGGAAAAAAGATCAAGGTCAAGTTGATCTGCCACGAGTATCGACAGACCGTTAATTGACTTTCTCATATCGGTTATACCCATTGCCAAGTAAACTTTGACTCCTGCTGCATGGCCAAGGTTCACCGATACTCCTCCAACACGGAGATCACCCTGGCAAGTGTTCTTGGCATGAAACCATCGTGGACTTCTATTTTGAATCTTTTGCCTACTTCTACTTTTAAGCCAGAGCCAGTAGCGCCAGAATGCAGATTGGTTGGCATTGGCACCGGTACAAAAAATGTCGCCGCTGATTGCCGGGGCACAAGCTTCTTTTTCCAGTATATGAATGCATGATATGACAGTTGCCGCTGACGGCAATATTCTTTGCCACTCAGGCCACTCTTCCCCCAGGCTTTTATGTGGGCCTGCCAGGCCTTGTTGCTTTGATCTGTTTTCTGGCTTGATATTTGTTTTGGCATAGTCAATCTCCTCATGTTAAGTTTGAGGATACCATGCCATATCACACTCGCCTGCGGAAGGTGTGGTTCCTTAATCGCTTACACAAAAGTTTCCATTCCTTAACGTAAAGTTTGGGCCTTCATCTGTGGTCGTAACAGACTACTATGCCCTCGGCTGACTTCTCACATCACATCCCGTCACCTCACGACAACGGTAGCACAGAGGCATGATATGAGATCTCCCCGGGTAATGCGCACTCACCTTCACGCTTATGCCCGCCGCATATACGTCCATGCTTTCCGTACAGGTATCGGACTTTGAAGATAATGGCCTCCTCATCCAGCATGACCGCCTCATATGTGATTTCTGTTCGTCGGGCCAGCGCTTTG
>JACNJZ010000006.1 GCA_014382295.1 Candidatus Desulfobia pelagia
GATAGGGACTACGCGCCAATGAAAGAAATATTTAGGAGTGTTGTGCGCCAGACTTCTGCGAAGGTGAAGGAACTTTAGTGGACTTTTTTAGACCTAGTGCCCTTTCTGCTGCAGCATGTACTCCTTCAATGGCAGTGGAAGACAATACGGAATTTTTCAGGAGATATTTACGCTTCTGAGGATCTGCGAGATATGGATTTGTTTTGAGAAGGGATGATTTTTTCATATTCTCATTTTACCGTGATTTCCATAAAAATGAAATAGCTTCTTTGTGCAATTAAGCTGTGCCAGGATAATGACAAGAAAAGAAGAGAGTTCTCGATCTAAGTTTAATGAATTGAAACAATCGCCGTATGATCAAGTCAAACTGCTGCGTGAAGAAAACGCTCTCCTCAAAGCTCTACTTACCGAACACTCCATTCCCTGGGAATCAGAACCTGCCTTTGAAACCGACAATACTGAAAGCATAAAGCAAAACAAACCGCAACTATCCACATCTGAAAAAGTAGCCCTTTTCCGTCGCCTATTTCACGGACGAACCGATGTCTACCCTTTACGGTGGAAATCAGCCAAAGGCAGATCTGGATACTCTCCTGCTTGTCGTAATGAGTGGAAGCCCGGTCTCTGCAATAAGGCACAGACCAAATGCAGTGATTGCCCTAATCGCCAATTACTGTCTTTAACCGATCAGGTGATCTACGATCATCTGGCAGGTAAACATACGGCTGGTGTCTATCCGCTGCTTGACGACAACAGTTGTTATTTTCTGGCCGTCGATTTTGACAAGGGGTATTGGCAGGAAGACTCCTGTGCTTTTATGAAGTCATGCCGGGAACTTGATATTCCAGCGGCTCTGGAGATTTCCCGATCTGGAAATGGCGCTCATGTCTGGATATTCTTTGCTGAGCCGGTTCTGGCACGAGAGGCTCGCCACCTCGGCATGGCCCTGATTAGCTATACCTGCAACCGCATTCGCCAACTCTCTCTTGCCAGTTATGATCGCTTTTTCCCCAATCAGGACACCATGCCTAAAGGAGGGTTCGGTAACCTAATAGCTTTGCCATTGCAGAAACATCCCCGTGAAAATGGATATAGCGTTTTTGTCGATGACAAACTTAGCCCCTATCCTGATCAATGGGATTTCTTGGCTTCCATACAACCCATGGTTAAATCATCATTGGAAGACGCTATTCTTAAAGTGAGTAATGGTCGTCATCCGCTCGATGTGGCGTTTATCTCCTCTGAGGAAGAGGCTAAACCATGGCAGAGGAAAAAAGCAGAGTCTCAAAAACTAGTAGGGCCTTTGCCAGAGTCACTGTCTATGGTTCTTGCTAACCAACTCTTTATCAATAAAGCAGATTTACCACAACCGCTTGTTAATCGCTTTATCCGATTGGCTGCCTTCCAGAATCCTGAATTTTATAAAGCCCAGGCCTTACGTCTTTCAGTGTGGGATAAACCACGCATCATCGGCTGTGCTGAAAATTTTCCGCAGCACATTGGATTACCCCGTGGTTGCCTGGATGCAGCACTGGAGTTGCTTGCCGACAACGATATACTACCCGAAATGGAGAATGAACGTGTGAACGGTTGTAAGGTCGCGGTTGAATTCACTGGCAAGCTGCGTAAAGATCAACAGGCAGCCGTCCGAGAGATGATGAAGCACGAGACAGGTGTTCTCTGTGCGCCCACCGCCTTCGGAAAGACTGTTACTGCTGCCAAGATCATTGCCAGACGCAAGCGCAGTACTTTGATCCTGGTTCACCGCACTGAACTTCTTAACCAGTGGCTGGAACGATTGACCACCTTTCTTGAGCTACCCAAAGATAATTTGGGAGCCCTTGGCGGAGGCAAAAAGAAATTGACTGGCAAAATTGATATTGCTGTTATGCAGTCCCTGTCGCGCCGGGAAGACCAGGTAGAGCTCCTAGATAAGTATGGTCAGATCATTGTAGACGAGTGCCACCATCTTTCCGCTTTTTCTTTTGAGGCAATCCTCAAACAGGCCAAGGCTAGGTATGTCGTTGGCCTGACCGCAACGCCTTTCCGTCGCGATGGTCATCATCCGATCATTTTTATGCAATGCGGACCGCTTCGTCATAGTGCCAAGGTTCCTGAAAATATTCCGAAAATTCTCAATGTCTACTCGAAGTATCTCCCAGCCCCCTTTATCCCTTCTGGCTCAACCATTCAGGATGTTTTCCGGATTATTTCAGGAAACTACAATCGTAACCGACAGATCGCCAAGGATATCTTATCTGCCTATGCTGAAGGTAGAAAGATTTTGGTTCTGACCGAGCGAACAGATCACCTAAAATTATTGACCAAAGCCATTGGTGAGGATATCGAAAATCTCTTTATTCTTCATGGCCGGTTATCAAAAAAGAAGCGTAATGCAATATTAGCAGAACTTACCGAACTCGGTGATAACACTCCACTGATTCTGCTTGCAACTGGCCGTTTGGTTGGCGAAGGATTCGACTATCCCCCCTTGGATACCTTGGTGCTGGCCATGCCAATTTCCTGGAAGGGGACGCTTCAACAATACGCTGGTCGCCTGCACCGTGAACATGGCGCCAAGAAGGATGTGCGTATTTACGATTATGTAGAAAATCATCAGCCGCAATTGGTCAGAATGTGGGACAAACGCCAGCGCGGCTATCGTGCCATGGGCTACCAGATCACATCCTCTGAACTACCTTCAATGGTTACCGGTGAGAAAAGGATGAACTACGGTTGGCTCACAGACATTCACCTGGAGTTCCTTTCAAATGAGGA
>JACNJZ010000005.1 GCA_014382295.1 Candidatus Desulfobia pelagia
TTTTTTGCGTAACTGTTCAGCAGCACCCATCACGTAAGCGAAGACTATTCCGAAGTCACCTTTTGCCTAGACTGCTTCACCCTGCTCTTCAGCTTCTTCTCCTTAAAACGTCTTTCCTTTACCCCTCTGGATACTTTTGTTTTTCTTCTATGGGGTTTTTCGGCCAGGGCAGAGTCCAGCAGAGCGGCAAAACGCTTCACAGCATCTTCTCTGTTAGCTTTCTGGGTGCGATATCTCATGGCAGTCACCCTGAGAACTCCCTCCCTGCTTATACGGTTTGACAACCTGTCCTGTATTTTTGCCTTCTGCTCCTCTGTCAAACTCGGTGAATTAACAACATCAAACTGGAGTGTCACCTTGGTATTGACCTTATTGACATTCTGCCCACCAGGCCCACTGGCCCGGGCAAAGATAAATACCAGCTCTTTATCTGGAATATGAAGACGTTTTGTAATTTCAATCATAAACGTACGTCGTTTTAACCTTAGAAGAATTCAAGATCAGATCACATGATCGTTATACGACGATCACACCAAATTTATAAAACTGCCTGTATCTTCCCTTGTTTGAAGCTGATTTTTACACTATGCTTCCCAACATACATGAAAAGATATTCTCTCGTCCAGAAGACGAACACCACATAAAAAATATCAACAATGAACACCCTTAAAGAACAAAAAATAAAATCAGCATTTCACTCGCTCAGCCCTGAAACGGTCATCACTCTGGTTGAAGACAGCCTGGGTGTACAATGCACTAATCTGTGCCGACCTCTGACCAGTTATATCAACCGCGTCTTTGAACTGGAACAGAAGGATGGCAGCGGCATTGTCATAAAATTCTATCGGCCCGGCAGATGGTCGCAAAACGCTTTGCAGGATGAACACGACTTCCTCATGGAACTCACCGAACATGAGATACCGGTCATAGCTCCTCTCAAACATAGAGAAGATACAACCCTGGGCCGCTATGAAAACATCCATTTCGCACTGTTTCCCAAAAAAGGCGGTCGCAGTTTTGACGAGTACAGTGATGACCAATGGCTGGAACTTGGAAGATTACTCGGCAGAACCCATGCTGTAGGCTGCTCGCGCCAGCCCCGTGACAGAATTACCATGTCACCTGCCCAATCAACAACAGCACAGGTCAACTTTCTGCTCCAGGGCTCCTTTCTTCCACCCGACAGTGCCGAACAGTTTCAAAACATCTCCCAGACAATCATCAAGGCCATTGGCCCGATGTTTGAAAATATTGAGATGATACGGATCCATGGTGATTGCCATTTTGCCAATCTCATTTATCGCCCTGAAGAATCCTTTTACCTCATAGACTTTGACGACATGGCAACAGGGCCGCCCGTGCAGGATTTCTGGATGCTGCTTCCGGGTTATAGCAATGAGACTCTGGCCGAGATAGAGATCTTTCTTGAAGGCTATGAGACCTTTCGAACATTTGACAGGAAAACACTGCGACTGATAGAGCCTCTTCGGGCTATGCGCTATATCCACTATATCGCTTGGTGTGCCCACCAGGTCGCCGAAGACGGTTTCTCCCACGTAGCACCTGATTTTGGATCGGAAGTATACTGGATACAGGAAATAAATGATCTTACCGATCAACTTCAACGAATCAGAGAAACATCCTTCCCCACTGACCAGTTACCATGAAAACTATCTCTCCAAAGGCCTGCTGCAGGTCTTCTTCTCTATGATCGTGTTGTCATGCGGTATCAGAAACTGAAGACTTCGAGACGGATCTGTCCTTTTCAATTTCCTGAAGTTTCTTTTTCACGTCCTCAGTTAATGTAACCCTGCCCTCAAGAACACATCCTCGTCTGCCCATGATACAGTCGCACTTCAACCTTCGGCACGTATCCGTTTCAAACTCATGGTGTTTACATGCAAATGTCATTTTTTATCCTGTTGCAGACCTTCAAAGAAATCAGCTCAAAACAAACGCAACGTGCTGATACAATTAACAATTATACACAAAAACCCAAACAAACCGATCTGAGGTTTAAGTGTTAAGCGAATCAATCGAGTCGCCTATGCCTTAAATCTTAATTACTTCAACCTTAAAACTGTCCCCCCAAGGAGTCAATTAGCCAAGATTTAGCTCACAGCCAACGATTCTTTGCAAAGGGTAAAACAGTTACCTCTTTATCTTCACTTCAACCTTTCTTCTTCCCCAGTCAAGAGCGTCATTATGCGATCTAAAATAGAGATCGATCCTGTTCGGCCCCTTTATCGCGCCGCCGCGGTCACTCACGGTTCCCCAGCCATACCCTGGCACATGCATCCGGGTGCCAAAAGGATAATACTCAGTATCAGCGGCAATTGTGCCGTCTTCCGGAAGCCAGAGCCAGGGAAGAACCGTACGATGGGGGATCTTCCACGGTTTTTTCAGACTATCTGTCGATAAAAGACCGGGAGACACTTCCTGGGGCTTTTCTCCACTGGCTGTCTCACCGGTATATGCAACCCCTTCTCTTCGTCCTTCACTGACATACCTGTTCCACAAATCAAGCTTCAGGTATTTCCAGCTTCCCCGCTCCCACTCACAGCACTGCTTGCACCCGCAATAGGCGGTCGCCTCAATTATCTTTGTTTCATAACGGGCGCAGCCGGACACCATTACAAGCAGACAAAAACTAAGTACAAAGCGATATGAACATCCTGCAAACATACTGCGCATAAATATATCCCTTCAAATTAAAGGTACCTTAAGAATTGACAATCTCGTAAAAAGTCTCGGGATGGCTAAGTAAAAAATTTGA
>JACNJZ010000030.1 GCA_014382295.1 Candidatus Desulfobia pelagia
ATACCGGGAAAGAGTGGATGACATCCATGCAGACTTTCTCGCACAGGCATCCATAAAAAAAAAGAGGAAGCAGATATGAATCTACTTCCTCTATAAACTAGCAAGGCAGTCTCAAGAACTGCCAAAAGCAGGCTTAATTATACACAACCGGTTGGTTTAGGAAGACCAGCCATTTTACAGGCTCCTTTACCAGGTCCTGAAGGGAACAATTCATAGATTCTCTTCAGAGGAAAACCAGTGGTTTTGGAAAGAATACGAACCATAGGAGCAATACCGTTTTTCTTGTAGTAATCCTGGAGAGCATTAACAACTTTCCAGTGCTCATCGGTCATATCGCCGATTCCTTCAATGTCTTTCACATAGGTAACCCAATGCTCATTCCACTCTTCCATACCTTTTGTGAGGAAACCGTCCTCATCAACATCAAAACTGCTTCCGCCATGTTCGATAGTAGCCATAATAAGCCTCCTTTGAACTGAATTAATATAAATTTATCTACGATATAATAAGTCTCACAAATTTAAGATTACCTTAATTAATCTATGAGAAATATTTTGTCAAGCGACATTCAATTATTTTTAATAATTACTTCGGGCCAAATTGAGGCCTGCCGCGTAACCCGTTATCCCACGCACGATTTGGCGTGACAGATCATTGAGGAAGCGTTCATTTTTCATACGATTCTCCTCTTCTCTGTTACTCAAAAAAGCAATTTCCGTGAGAGCCGCGGGCATCTGTGCCCCTATTAAAACGATAAATGGTGCTTTCTTGACGCCGAGATTTTTTACCTCATACCGCGGTTTCAATCCCGCCACCACCTGCTCCTGAATATATTCAGCAAGCCTGGCCGATTCCTCTATTTTAGAATTATGCATCAGATCTGACAGGATTGTCTGCAGGTCGCTCAATTTGCTGGCAGATGTAGCATTTTCCCTTGCCGCTGCCCGCATCTCCTCCCGGCTGGTTGCAAGACTCAAAAAGTACGTCTCCACCCCGTTCGCTTTTTTATTGGGCGCGGAGTTGGCATGAATAGAAATAAAGATATCTGCCTCATTGGCATTGGCTATAGCAGTCCTTTCTTCAAGAGGCAGAAAAACATCACTGTTTCTTGTGAGAATAACTTTATAACGAGTCTCTCTTCTCAATATTTCTGCTACTTTCTGCGCTACTTTCAGAACTACATCTTTTTCCTTGAGGCCGTTGGCACCCAAAGCCCCGGGATCCTTGCCGCCATGCCCTGGGTCGATGACAATGGTGCCAACACTGAGCCCGAACTGCTCGGCAAGAGTCGGCGCCTGGCTAGGCTGCTGGGCAGACCGCTGAGGCTGAAGAGTCGAAGAAGGACCCGGAGAAACCTGCCGGGCAATTTTCGGCTGCTTACCGGCAGTTCCTATCACATCAATAACGACCCGAAAGGGATCTTCAAGACTGAAGATCTTATACTTGTCTACTGAATCGGTATCAAGCACCACCCGTACCGTGTCCTTATCAAACTGGGCGGCGCGAACCTGCCTAAGCAGACCATCACGTATAGGAATTGTATCCTGGTAATCCGGAGCAATACGGCAGTTGTATAAGTCCACATACAGTCGACGGGGATTACCCGGGGTTTCACTTAACAGAAACTCTTTAAAACGGACCTCTTCCGAAGCCTCGACAACAACCCGGGTATAGGCGTTAGTCGACCAGTATCGCACAGCACGGCTCAAATGCGCCAAAGGACCCGCCTGAGAACCCTTCCCAACAGACCCTCCGGCGCCATTCATCCCTCTGAGCTGGATGGCCGCAGAAGCAGCCATATCCCCCTTGGGATAAACAGCGATTATTCTGGCAAAAAAACGTTGTGCCTTTTTCGTATCATTCTGAGGAGAAACAGCAAATTGGCCCAGGGCAAACAAGGCATCATCCGCCAGAGAATGGCCCGGGAAAATATATGCCAGGTCTTCATAATAGGCAACCGCCTCCCCCAGGTCAATTTTCTGCCCAAACCGCTGAAACATCTGACCGTGCAGCATACCCAGCATATACAGACATTTTGGAGCAATACTATGGGTGGGGGCCGACTGATAAATCTTATAAAAATTATCGACACAGGCCTGCCATTTCTCTCTTTGCTGCCGCTGATTTCGATCAAACTTCATATTATGATAATATGCGGCCGCCTGCTGATAACGCTTTGTTGTCACATCGGGGAAATGGGTCCTGGCACTGACGGAAAAAGGCAGAAAGAAAAGGGAAAAAGACAAAACACATATAAAAAAAAGAATGGTCTTAACCGGTTTTCGAAAAAAAAGAGGAGCAAAGCACGCATACTCCTTTATGGATGGTCTTACCTTATTTTGTAGCATCTTTTTTCAACTCATACAACACGTTCAAGGCCTCAAGGGGGGTCAGACTGTTCGGATCAATATCTTTCAAACGTTTACGCAGGGCATCATTTTCTGAAGAAAACAAAGCGGGTTGACTGGGATGTTTTGATTTTCCTGCCTTCCGGGGAGCAATCCTGGGCTGCCCTTCACTTGTAAACTCACCCTTTTCTATATTATGCAGCAATTCATTAGCCCGGTTTACAACTCGTTTCGGCACTCCAGCAAGAGCCGCCACCTGAATTCCATAACTGCGGTTTGTTCCACCGGGAAGCAGTTTATGGAGGAAAATAATAGTATCATCCCACTCCCGTACGGCAATATTAAAATTTTTGACCCGTTTATGAAGCCGACTCAACTCTGTTAATTCATGATAATGGGTGGCAAATATTGTTTTAACACCCTTGCCGTTTTTATTCACCAGATCTTCTGTAACGGCCCAGGCTATGGCAAGACCGTCAAATGTGCTTGTCCCCCTGCCGATCTCATCGAGAATCACCAGGCTCTTCTCAGTGGCATTATTGAGAATATTTGCCGTTTCATTCATCTCAACCATAAAGGTTGACTGGCCCCGCCGCAGATCATCCATGGCGCCAACCCTGGTAAATATGCGATCGGTCAAACCTATTTTTGCTTCAGCGGCAGGAACAAAGCTTCCCATGTGGGCCATGAGGGCAATAAGGGCTGTCTGTCGCAGCACAGTAGATTTCCCAGCCATATTGGGTCCTGTTATGATCAAGACTCTCTGACTGTTCTGATCCAGATGGACATCATTGGGCACAAACTTGCCTGCTGGGAGAGACCGCTCGATGACCGGATGCCTCCCTTCCCTGATGACAATTTCATCATCATCGCTTACCTGCGGCCTTATATAATGAAAACGGCTGGCAACCTCGGCAAGACCGGCAAAAAAATCTACCTGGGCAATGAAAGAAGCTGCCATGAGAATACGTGAGCTCGCTGCGGCTACTTTACTTCGAATATCGATAAAAAGCCGGTATTCCAGTTCGAGCCTCTTTTCTTCGGCACCAAGAACCCGGCTCTCAAAATCCTTCAACTCAGGAGTGATAAAACGTTCAGCATTGACAAGCGTCTGCTTGCGGATATAGTTTTCAGGTACGTTATCGAGCTGCCCCCGGCTTATCTCCAGATAATACCCGAAAACCCTGTTAAAGCCGATTTTCAGCTTGGCGATACCTGTCCTCTCTCTCTCCTTTGCCTCAAGAGCCAGGATATGTTTCTTGCCATCCGTTAAAATGGACACCAGCTCATCAAGTTCTTCGCTACACCCTCTCTTGATGAGCTTTCCATCGCGGAGACTTACAGGAGAATCTTCCCTTATACTTTCCTCGAGAAGACCATGAACATCTGCCAAGATATCAAGCTGTACGCTGTCATCCTTCAGGATACCCCGCGTGCCGGCTGCCAGCTCTCTCAACCGGGGAAGACTTGCCAGCGAAAGCTTGAGCGCCGTCAGATCCCGAGCATTGGCGCTGCCAAGAACCACCCTGCTGTTCAAGCGCTCCACATCATAAACACCTGCCAGGGTCTCACGTAACGCCTCACGCAGATTTCCCAGATTCTTTCTACCCGGAGAAAAATTATCAATACCGAGACTTGTCAGTGACGCCGGTGAAAATTCATTTCCACCATGGAGAAACTCAACTGTATCCAGTCTTCGGTTTATTTCAAGGGAATCGCGTAAAGGGAAAAGAAGATTCTTCTTTAGGAGCCGGGCTCCCATGGGAGTAACCGTCATATCGAGGGTTGCCAGCAGAGATCCTTCACGGTTTCCGCCGACAATAGTCTGGATCAACTCCAGATTCCGCCGTGAAGAATCATCGACGACAAGCACATTCTCAGGATCAATAACAGTCAGTTTCTCAATGTGCCCGAGAGCCGTTTTCTGGGTATCCTGAAGGTAGGAAAGCAGGGCGCCTGCGGCGTTGATGCCGGCACGCATATGATCACACCCAAAACCTGCAAGATTTGATACCTGGAAATGATCCAGCAATGCTTCACGGGCATTTTCCCTGTGAAAAATCGATGCGGGCCTCCGGGTCAGACACACTGCATCCAGCTGAGACAATATATCCTCCGGATCATCACCGTCATCAGCCACTAGCAGTTCTGCAGGCGCCATCCTGGTGAGTTCATCTACCAACCCTGATTCTTCCTCATGTTCTGCAACCAGAAATTCACCAGTGGAAATATCAATAAAACTGACTCCCCACACATCTTTCCGGAATACACAGGCCAGATAGCGATTTGCCTTCTCGTCAAGAATCTGGTCCTCCGTAACCACACCCGGGCTCACGACACGAACAACCTCCCGCTTGACAACACCTTTCGCCTCGCTTGGATCTTCAACCTGTTCGCAGACAGCAACGCGGTAACCGGAATTCACCAGCTTGGCAAGATAGGAAGAAGCAGCATGATGGGGAACACCACAGAGGGGAATTCTATTCTCATCGTCCTTGCTGTTTCGGGATGTCAAGGTTATGCCCAGTACCTTGGAGGCAACTACGGCATCATCAAAAAACATCTCATAAAAATCGCCGAGACGATAAAAAAGAATTGCATCCTGGTGCTGCTCCTTAATCGCCAGATACTGACGGAGCATGGGTGTTATTTTAAGCTTCGTTTTTTCAGGTTCCGACATAACAGGTGAAAATTAGAATCTCCGAATATATTTCGTATAAAGGGCAAATGACAAACTATACCTGCCACAGCGAACTTTTCAAGAAAAATCGTTTGAGAATCAGGAGGTTAGTCTTCCTGTGGCACATCTAGAATATGACAGATGAGACTCTCGCCGGCCTCCATAACAGCATATGTTCCAGGAGCGCCATATCTGCCACTTCCCATAAAACTTCCCGGATTTACAAACAGAATTCCATACAACCGGTGACACACAGGCCTGTGTGTATGCCCGGAAACAATACAGTCCACATCATCAAAAAGCTGCATCAGGTGATCTTCTATATGGGAGTGAATACCCATCCCATGGGTTAAACCAATCCTGAAGCCGCCAATCTCAATAACCCGCTGGCGGGGCAGGCTGTTTCTTGATGAGCCATGGCACATATTGCCGTGAACAGCATACATTTCTTTGTCATTGAACACATCAAGCACACTTAAAGCAGTAAGATCTCCGGCATGGAGAATAACGGAAACATCCGCAAAACAACGGGCAGCCTGATCGCGGAAAGCGTCCGTTGGCCGAATCATATGGGTGTCTGACAAAACGCCTATTTTTATATTCATACAAATAATTACATACTCAATTATTAACAGGATATCTCATGCCAGGTTTCTGATTCAGCGGCCAATCAACCAGATATTCGCCGTATAGTCAAAAAATAATAGCAGCCCTCCTGACCCAAACTTATTGACAACTCTGTGATTACCGATATGTTATCGCGAGAATTAATAAAGAAAATGTAACTGTTCAGCAATGGCCCAGATGCGCACAAGCAGGCCGCCGAACTATATAACCATATGTGAGAAGGCCTGATCGTGTGTAGATGGGGTGCTGCTGAATAGTTACAAGAAAATAATCGACCTGAGAAGACAATTAAGGATTTCCTTTCATGGAAGCTCATATATTTTTTGGAAGCACTGAAGTCCAGCGCCCCTGTACCAATGAGACGAAGAGTCCCTATTCGGGCGAAGTTGTCTCCAGGTATCCTGAATGTACTGCCGAGGATGCGCACACAGCTCTCAAAATTGCAGATAAAGCCAGAAAAGCGATGCGGACCTCGACTCTTGCCCGGCGTATCAAGTGGCTGGAAGACGTTGCCCGCGCAGTTGACGAGAATATTGAAGAACTGGCACAGATTATTACTGACGAGGTAGGAAAAACCATACACTTCTCCAGGATCGAAGCCCAGCGCTGCGCAGAAACCATTCGCCTGAGCATTCATGCCGCCGTGGAACTGGGAGGGGAGACTTTCAACAGTGACGCCATGCCCAGCGGCAGAAAATCCCTCAGCTTTTACCAGCGGGTTCCTGCCGGGGTGGTCGCAGCCATAACCCCGTTTAATTTCCCCCTGAACCTGATTATCCACAAAGTCGCACCGGCCCTTGCCGCCGGCAACAGTATTGTGCTCAAGCCGGCCCCGGAAGCACCTCGTATTGCGTACCGACTTATCAAGTATTTCGTAGACAGTCCCTATGCCATCGAGGATGCAATCAGCCTGATATACGGCGATGCAGAGGTGGGAACAGCACTTGTGCAAAGCCCCATCCCCAGGGTAATCAGTTTTACCGGAAGTGCCGCGGTCGGCAAACGTATCATGCGGAATGCCGGTATTAAAAAAGTGGCCCTGGAACTTGGCGGCAATGCGGCAACCTATATAGACAAAAGCGTTGATCTTGTTGACGCTGCCCGGAAATGCGCCATGGGTTCTTTCTACAATGCCGGCCAGGCATGCGTTTCCCTTCAGCGCATATACGTCCACAAGGACGTATATGACTCTTTCACACAACTCCTTGTCACAGAAACAACAAAACTTAAAGTAGGCGACCCGAATGACCCAGACACTTTCATGGGACCTCTTATCAACAAGGAAACGGCTGAGCGTGCTGAAAACTGGGTGAAATCTGCTGTGGATGAAGGAGCGAAAATTCTATTCGGGGGAAACCGTGAAGGCCTTTACTTTTACCCTACTATCATGTCCAGTGTGACAGACTCCATGAATATTATCTGCGAAGAGGTTTTTGCTCCGATAGTTTCCCTTATGAATGTCGGCAGCTTTGACGAGGCACTTTCCCAGATAAACAACTCACAGTATGGTTTACAATACTCAATATTTGCCAATGATCTATCTCTGGTTCGCAGAGCTATCGATGACTTTGAATGTGGTGGAGTAGTGGTAAACGACATACCAACTTTTCGATACCTCCAGCCTTATGGGGGAACAAAACAAAGCGGAATTGGCAAAGAAGGGCCTCGATATGCCCTCGAAGAGTTCACTGAAATCAAATCCGTTGTCATTTTCTAATCCGGACTTTCTGAAAGTCGTACCTTGTTGCTGCGGGGAAACTCTTTTTTGAGTAATGTCCTCAATGTTTTTTTCAGCTTGGCAACAGGAATAATGATTTCATTCTTGTCAAAACCGTCTTCAATAATTTTAAGCTGATCAGCGGCAAGTTTTATAATAGTAACCCCACGATCGCGCTTATACGTCTTTAGTTCCAGCCTTTTACCAATTTCAATTGCATCTATTCTCTTCAGAACGACTGGAATAATTGTCTTTATATCAAACACTTACCCACCAAAAGCCCCCGAGAAACTTTTTTTATAATTGCCTAACGCTCTCCGATCGGATAATAATCAGTATTCTCAATTTCTGATACACCAACTGACAAAATGAAGAAAGGAGGAAGCATATGGAAAATTTCGCTGACACAGTAACTCTTTGGGTAAGCATGTATGCCGTAAAACTGGTTGTTGCTCTGGCCATTTTTATCATAGGAAAGTGGCTGGCCAAATGGGTAACAGCCCTTATTGACAAGGCAATGAGAAAAGCCACTGTCGAAGAAACCCTGATCAAGTTCCTCACCAAATTAACCTATTACATTTTAATGGTTGTCGTCCTGATAACGGCAGCGGGTCAACTTGGCATCAAAACAACTTCATTACTGACCATCCTCGCTGCTGGCGGCCTTGCTGTCGGCCTTGCCCTCAAAGATTCGCTGTCAAATTTTGCTTCAGGCGTAATGATTATTCTCTTTCGGCCATTCAAGGTCGGCGATTTTATCACTGCTGCCGGAAGCTCAGGGTCAGTAAGACGTATTGATATTTTCAATACCGTGCTCATGACAGGTGACAATCAACGAATCATTATTCCCAACAGCGCAGTAACAGGAGGAGCAATCACCAACGTAAACTCCGAGGAAACCCGGCGTATCGATCTGGTAATGGGGATTGGTTATGATGATGATATTCGCGAGGCAAAAGCAATTCTGCAAGAGATTGTGAAAGGCGACAGCCGAATTCTTGATGCTCCGGCACCAACAATAGCCGTGGCAGAACTCGCCGACAGCAGCGTTAATTTTGTTGTCCGCCCCTGGGTCAAGACTGCCGACTACTGGGCTGTTCGTTTTGATCTCACCGAAAAGATCAAACTTACATTTGATGAAAAAGGCATCTCCATACCATACCCACAGCAGGATGTGCATATGTACCAGGAGAATGCCGCATAAAAAGACAGTCCACAAAACGATTGGCCCGGGGCCGTTAACAGGCTCCGGGCAGGCATCACATGATTCCCTGAAGCCTGAGCCGGGCAGCCTCAAGAGTAATATGCGCAAGCTGGCATTGCTTATGGCGACTCTGGTGGCCAGAGGTTATGACCACATCAGCTTTAGACAGTTTGAAAAACCTGGCCAGAAAAGCGATGACCGCTTTATTGGCTTTCCCATCCACCGGGGGAGCCGTAATCGCCAGTTTCAACTCCTCCCCGTGAACACCAAGTAAACGATTTCTGGATGCCTTTGGCTGAACATAGATTGCCAGAACAATGGTTCCATTTCCATCATCCCGAATATACGGCTCAGAATCCGTTTTTTCTATCATCTCCTTCCAGCTTTCCTATAACAACGGCAGGCTCATGCTCCCTGTCAACGGGATCATTCATGGAAAACATCATGTCCCCGTCCAGATCCGGGAGCAAAGAACTTTCTTCTTCACCTTCAAGATCCTCAGCGTGATCTTCAGTGTCTTCGTCTGCCATACCAAAGGATACTTCCTCGGACTCTCCACCGATGCCTGAAAGATTCATCTCAGCCTGCAGTTCAATCTTTTCGTATAAATCTTCAAGGTCATCATCAGCCGCTTCGGCCGGTTCTTCACCTTTCATCACGGATTGGCCAAGAGACGGCAAAGACACATCATCTCGACCCAGAGCATCAAGACATGACATCAGGTAAACCTTGAGCTCTCCCTGAATATTTTTCCTGGCGCCCTTGAGCTCATCAAGCTGTCTTTCCAGTGCCACAATTTCTGCATTTGCTCCTTCCTGGAGACGCTGGACTTCTTCTTCAGCCTGCGCCAGTCGCTCCTCTGCTTCCCGGCGACTTTTTGCTTCTATTTCATCAGCAATTTTCTGGGTGGAGAGAATGGCATGATGGAAAGTCTTTTCCCGGCTCTCAAAATCCTTCATATCCATTTTGAGCTTATTAAGCTCATCGCTCAGCTCTTTCTTTTCATGGGCAAGCAGCATATAATTTTCTGCTACCTGCTCCAGAAAGGCGTCCACTTCTTCTATATCAAATCCGCGAAAACGAACATTAAACTGTTTTGTCTGGATATCTTCAGCTGTAAATGACATACCTTTTCTCCAAAATTTCTTCGTTTCCGATTTGGAAACAACTTATTAAGCTCTAAAAACAACTGATCTTCTGTCCCCGCCATCACCCTGCAGAGCGCGGCTAACCGAAAGAGCGTGCTATCCCATGCAGTGTCGGCACAAGGAAACTCTGCAAAAACAACACCATCAAAATAAGTATTATTGGCGAAAAGTCTATACCGGCCGCCGAAGTAAATGGTAAAAAACGGCGGATTCTTGCGAGAACAGGCTCCGTCACATCATTTAAAAACCGGACAATTGGATTGTATGGATCAGGATTCACCCAGGAAATAATGGCCCTGCCAACAATAACCCACATATATGCCCCCAGGACAAAGTTGATCAAATTCGCCAGTGCATTGATAAAATTAGCTAACACAAACATTCATAACTCCTTATAATGACACGATATTACACCGTTATACAGCGGTCAGCTCTTCAACAAAACCGCGACTCAACTGTTTAAGTGCACGAGCTGCCCGACTGTCAGGCTCTTTTTGCAGAAAAGGCTGCTGGCTCCGAACCCCACGGATTACAGCATTGTCACGGGGGATGGATCCCAGGAACTTAGGCGTTATACCCAAAAACCGGGTCAGGACACTTTCCATATTTAAAAATATTTCCTTTCCTTCCTTTACACTCTCGACCTGATTTACAATAAGATAAAAATTCTTCTTATCATAGCGGGTTGTTAAAACTTTTATAAGGGCATAAGCGTCAGTCATGGACGTAGGATCTGGAGAAAAAATGATGCAGTGCTTATTCACCCAGTTGTTAAACCAGAGAACAGACTCACCAATACCTGCTGCCGTATCAACAAGAACATAATCAAAATCTTCGGCAACACCTTCCAGGGAGCTGAGAAGGAGCTCCTGATCCTGACTCGAAAGCCTGGTCATCTCCGGGACTCCCGAGCTCGCCGGTAAAACCGAAAAACCCGGCGCAATGCGCATAAGAGTGTCCTTTAAATCACGACCTTCCTGAACAGTTTCCCGTATTGTATGACGAACATTAAGCCCCAGAACCACATCGACATTGGCCAGCCCCAGATCGCCGTCAATCAACAGAACACGTTTCCCGGCCAATGAAAGACAGAGGGAGAGATTTACCGCCACAGTTGTCTTGCCGACACCGCCTTTCCCGCTGCTGATGGTTACAATGCATGGCCCGCCCCGAGCTGTCATTTCGACTCACCCCCATCTCCCTTCTTCAAAAAGCTGAAGAGCTGCGCCCTTTCCTCCGGAGAGACCTGACATGAATCTTTTCGGGCAAGAGAATTATTATGTGACGGAACGTTTAGCCCCGAAAGCCTGGAAAAAGTTGAGGACAGAAAGTTTTTCCGTGTTTCCGGGATAGCATTGTCAAAAACAAAGAGCCCCTGCCACCAGTCATCGCCATCCGTCAGACGTAAACACTCCACAGGAAAACCACCAGCTTCCGCTTCCAACTTCCGGAAAAAATCTTCTATTTTTTTACGGCGGGTCACAGCTATAACACCTTGGCCTGTCTCAAGACACCCGGCTTCCCGGAGCAACAATTTCCGACACCCCGGACAGCATGAGCCTGTCACCGTCCCTGGCCGCCAGAACCAAACCATGGGACAGAACGCCCATAAGCTTCACAGGCTTCAGGTTAGCGACAATAATCACCTGCTTTCCGACAACATCTTCAGGCTGATAATGTTCGGCGACTCCGGCCACAATAGTTCTTTCTTCCGGGGCTTTGACAGTCAGCTTCAGCAGGCGATCGGATTTTTTCACTTTTTCGGCAGCAACAATTTCACCGACCCGCAAATCAAGCTTTTTAAAATCGTCAAAAGAAATGAGTTCTGAGTCTTCGGACTCCTCAGTTTTTTCTGGAGAAGAGGCGACAGCCTTTTCCGATTGTTTCTTTAACTCTTCAAGATCAAGGCGCGGGAACAGCGACGCCGGGCGTTTTACTTCCATGCCAGGCTGCAGTTTTCCCCACTGTGCAAGCTCTTCCAGGGTTCCCTCCCTGTCCAGGCCCAGGGCATCAAACATCTTTTCGGCAGTATCAGGCATGATAGGCTGCACCACTACAGCAATCAGCCGGAGAGACTCTAGAAGATGATAAAAAACAGTATTCAGCCGATCGCTATTCTTTGGATCCTTTGCCAGCTCCCACGGTGCAGTCACAACAATATACTTATTGGCCCTGCCGACAAGATCCCATATTGCCTGGATGGCTTTGTGAAAAGAAAAATCATCCATTTCCCTCTGGTATGCTGCCACCATTTCCCGGGCAGCATCAGCGAGCTGACTGTCAATCCCCTGAGGGTCTCCCGGTTCCGGAACTTTCCCCCCTGCAAATTTCTTCACCATGGTAAGGGACCGACTGAACAGATTGCCAAGATCATTGGCCAGGTCCGCATTCTGTCGGGCAACTACTGCTTCCGGAGTGTATCCGGAATCAAGCCCAAACGACATGTCCCGCAGAAGAAAATAGCGCACAGCATCAACCCCGAAACTTGCAGCCATTTCTACCGGTCGAACAACGTTTCCCAGGCTCTTGCTCATCTTGGTTTCACCAATCTTCCAATATCCATGGACATGAAGCTTGGCATAGGGCTCAAGGCCCATGGCTTTCAGCATTGTCGGCCAGTAAATCGCATGGGGCTTGAGTATATCCTTGGCAATGACATGTTCAGCCACCTGCCAGTATTTCTCAAATTCCGCACCGTCTGGATAGCCGATGCCGGTCAAATAGTTTATCAGAGCATCAAACCAGACATACGTAACAAAACGATCGTCAAAAGGAAACGGTATGCCCCAGGTCAATCTGCTTGTTGGCCTGGATATGCATAAATCTTCCAGAGGCTCCTTCAGGAAGGAAAGCACTTCATTCCGGTAACGTTCAGGGGTTATGAATTCAGGATTATTCTGAATATGATCAATAAGCCACTGCTGATAATTTCCCATGCGGAAGAAATAATTCTGCTCACAGATTTCCTCAGGAACCGTCAAATGGTCGGGGCATTTATCGTCAACAAGCTCCTTTTCTGTCAGAAAACGCTCACACCCCTTACAGTACAGGCCTGTATACTCATCAAAATAAATATCTCCCCGGTCATAGACCTTCTGGAGAATATCCTGAACTGTACGGACATGACTGCTGTCGGTAGTCCGGATAAAATTGTCCGGCTTGATTGTTAATACCGGCCATGCTTCGCGAAACAGCGTGCTGATTTTATCAACATATTCTTTTGGAGAAACACCGGCATCCTGTGCTGCCTGGACTATTTTTTCCCCGTGTTCATCTGTTCCCGTCTGAAACCGGACATCATTCCCACACAACCGTTTGTACCTGCTGTATGCATCAGCCACAATGGTTGTATAGGCATGCCCCAGATGCGGCTGGGCGTTTACATAAAAAATAGGTGTTGTTATATATGTGTTCATCTCTTCCTACCCCTTGCCCCTCTTCCCTTCCTGACAGGTTTCTCTTTTTTCTCTTCTGAAGATTTATGGACAGGAGCTGTTTTTTTAGGACGCGCCGGGCGTCGCATTGAAGCCTCCCACTCCTCTCTCGCCAAAACCCTCTGGCTTTCCGGCTTATCCTGTTCCTGAACGGTAACCGTTTCCTCTAAAACGTTGCAGTGAATCACTGTATACTGGGTATTATCGACAGTCAGCGGCTTGCCGGGCTTGGGCATAATCTTTTTGGTCTCGCGATATGTGTCATATTCATAGGTAAGACAACATAAAAGACGATTGCAGATTCCTGAAATCTTGGAGGGATTCAGCGGCAGATCCTGCTCTTTGGCCATTTTAATAGAAACAGGGGCAAAGGTGCGGATATAGGAGGAACAGCACAACTCACGCCCACAGCAGCCGATACCGCCAATCATTTTACTTTCATGGCGCACACCGATCT
>JACNJZ010000138.1:0-42716 GCA_014382295.1 Candidatus Desulfobia pelagia
CGCACAAGCAGGCCGCCGAACTATATAACCATATGTGAGAAGGCCTGATCGTGTGTAGATGGGGTGCTGCTGAATAGTTACCAATCCTTTTGATAATTGTTGACACTCATGTCCAAGGTGTTACCTTATCCGCTTACTGCATCTCTCCTGAATCTCAATGTCATTCCGGAGAGATCTTCTATATTATATATTCTTTAAATGAGGCAGTCATGTATACCCGTATTTACGTTCTCCGCTTTCCTAAAGAAACGAGCGATAAACCCATTATCTGCGAGCTCGTCAAACAATTTGACGTAGAGTTTAACATCTTGAAAGCGACCATACTACCGCAACATGAAGGCTTGATGGTTATAGAACTGCTCGGCCATAAGGAAAACGTCCGAAAAGCCCTGGGTTTTCTTAAAAGTTATGGCGTTACAACAGAATCCCTCGCTACTATTATACACCGTGATGACGATAAATGTTTTCAGTGTGGAGCCTGCACCGGAATATGCCCTACAGGAGCATTAAATCTTCACCGTCCTGATATGGCTGTCCTTTTCGACCCTGAAAAATGTACCGGTTGCGGTCTTTGTGTCATGGTCTGTCCCGTTCGCGCCATGGAGGTTTCATTGACCCAGACTATCAGTTCTGTCGATTAATTTAAATTCATCTTTCTATGGGATCTCTTCTCAATACAAAAAGACTCTCCCGAATTTTCATTTCCCTCTGTGAAATTGACAGCCCCGCTCGATCTGAACAAAAACTTGCGCAGCATATTCTTTCTTTCTTCCAGCAAACCAAGTCCGTTGAATTTTATGAGGATGATTCCGCATCCGTTACCGGCTCTGACACCGGCAATATCATCATACGGTTCCCTGGTAATAATCCCCACCGTGATCCAATTTTCTTCAACTGTCACCTCGATGTTATTTCTCCCTGCATTGGAGTCAAAGTCGGGTGGGATGGCAAAGACACCTTTTTCAGTAACGGAGAAACGGTTTTAGGGGCTGACGACAAAGCCGGAATAGCCATTCTCCTTGAAGTCCTGCTTACAACTCTTGAAAACAATCTGCAATATGCTCCTGTTGAGCTCCTGTTTACCACCTGTGAAGAAATTGGACTTCTTGGCGCTAAAGCCTTTTCCCCTTCCAGCCTTCGGGGCTATTATGGATACGCCCTTGACTCGACAGGCGTTGACAATGTCATCACAGGGGCCCCTGCAGCCAACTATATTATAGCTGAAATCCAGGGAAAAGCCTCTCACGCCGGCTTGCATCCCAATAACGGGATCAATGCCATCCAGTTGGCCAGTAAAGCCATCACCAAACTCCCCCTTGGTCAACTCGACGATCAGTCAACAGCCAATATAGGAATTATTTCCGGCGGCACAGCGACTAATATTATTCCAGATTTCGTCCAAATAAAAGGAGAAATCCGAAGTCATTCCCTCACCAGGCTCCACCGCTACCTCGATCAATTTAAATCTGTTTTTTTTGACACTGTCACCTCGTGGCAGGACCCCCATTACCTTCTTGACAGTCGCCCCACCATGTCCTTTCAATCCCCAGAGCAATACCCCCTTATGTCTCTCCCTGAAAATTCAGAAGTCATTCAGCTCGCCAAAACTGCCGGAATAACATTATCCCGGCCATTGCACTTCGGCAGGGCCGGCGGTGGCAGTGATGCCAATTTTTTGAATCACAAAGGGATCCCCACCGCAATTCTCGGAATTGGCATGGATCACGTTCACTCAACATCTGAACAAATTCGCCTTTCCGACATGTCACGCACAGCAGAACTTGTCCTTTCCATCCTAACCTCCTGATTTAACAGGTTTTTCCTGAGATGTTTCACGTGAAACATTGAGATGGCGGCCTTAAAAAAAAACCGACCGTATCGTGTTGGGTATAAAAAAAGCTTGTCATATGCTCACACATCGATTTTAAAAACTGTAACGAAAAACATCTGCGTGCCTCTCTCAACATTTCAGAAAACAATAGAACTATGAGCAATGCAAAAATTATTGCCCTGGCAAATCAAAAAGGTGGCGTGGGGAAAACGACCACAACGGTGAACCTGGCAGCCTCCCTGGCAAAACTTGGACGAAAGGTACTGGTGGTTGACTCAGACCCCCAGGGAAATGCATCCAGTGGGCTTGGCGTCAGCGTGAAAGACATGGAACGACATCTATACCATTGCTACCTTGACAAAGAGCAGGTGGTAAAGACAATTCGCAAGGCAGCCTACGTGAGCAACCTGGATGTATTACCGACACATGTTGACCTGATTGGCGTGGAGGTGGAATTGATGTCCGCTATGAAGAGAGAGAAATACCTGCTTGAACTGCTGGAACCTCTTCGCGGCAGCTATGAGTTTATATTTGTCGACTGCCCCCCCTCTCTCGGCCTTCTTACCATCAACGCCCTTACTGCTGCAGACGCAGTTATCATACCCCTGCAATGCGAATATTTTGCTCTCGAGGGCTTAAGCCAGCTCATAAGAACAATACGCCTGGTGAAACATTCTTACAACAGAAGCCTCAAAATAGAAGGCCTGGTACTCACAATGTTCGACAGAAGAAACAGGCTGACATATCAAGTCGCAAAAGAAGTAAAAAACCACTTCAAAGAGAAAGTCTACAACACTGTCATCCCTAGAAACGTCAGGCTAAGCGAGTGCCCGAGTTACGGCAAGCCGGCCATCGAATATGACAAGCGCTCCAGTGGAGCCCTTGCCTATATGAACCTTGGCAAAGAATTTTTAAAAAAACAAAAAAGCGAATAGTACCGGTGAACAAAAAATGAAAAACAACAACGACAGATTAGGGCGGGGACTGAGGTCTTTGCTCCCTGACTCCCTGGACCTTGACGACAAGGATCTCTTTGAAGCACAGGAGACTTATTTCCTGTGTGACATAGAAAAAATCCAACCGAACCCTTACCAGCCAAGAAAGGAAATGAGCGAGAATGGCCTGAAGGAGCTCGCCAGTTCTATACGGGAAAAGGGAATCCTGCAGCCCCTCGTTATTAATGAAAGAACAGATGATGGCTATGAGCTGATTGCTGGCGAACGAAGACTCAGGGCTGCTGGTATGGCAGGACTGCAAAAGGTCCCGGTAATCATTCGGAAAGCCTCCCAGGAGGAAAGATTGGAATTGGCCCTGATCGAAAACATCCAGCGCCAGAACCTTAATCCCCTGGAAGAGGCCATGGCGTATAACAAACTGGCCAATGAGTTTTCAATGACCCAGGAGGAAATATCCCAGAAAGTGGGAAAAGAGAGATCCACCGTTACCAACACGCTCCGACTTCTCCAGCTTCCTGACTATGTTAAGGAAGACATACAAACCGGTCGATTAAGCAGCGGACATGCAAGAGTCCTGTTAAGCATGGACAACGCCGAGGCAATCAAAATCCTGCGGGACAAAATTGTCTCCCGGGGGCTTTCGGTGCGCCAGGCAGAAAAATTAGCCAGGGAATTAAAGGGTACAAAAACAGCCCCACCCAGAAGGGTCCCCAAGAAGACTATCCCTGAATCCTATTGCAACACCCTTGCAAACGAGGTAACACGACACCTTGGCTCCAAAAGCAAAATCACCCAGAATGGCCAACGAGGCAAGCTTGAAATCGAATACTACTCTCTTGAAGATCTGGAGAGAATCCATAAATTACTGCTGAGTGTCCCTGCAGCAAACAGTGCTACAGCAGCACAATAAAAAGACATGCCTACACCCCGAGATATCACTTCGATTATTGTTGAAAACAGGGAAGTCAATCCGAAGATCTTTCTTCTTTCCCTGAACACTTCCGACTTAGACATCTGGTCAGAAGCAGAACCAGGGCAGTTTGCAATGCTGAAAATTGCGGATATGTCCTGCGACGATCCCCTGTTAAGGCGGCCTCTTTCAATTCATAATGTCAGAGACGGGAAGATACAGTTTCTCTACAAAGTCCTGGGAAGGGGAACACTCCTCCTTTCACAGGCCAAACCGGGAACAGCCTTGAGAATTCTCGCGCCATTGGGAAACGGCTTTTCCATATCAAATAGCAAGACTCATTGCCTTGTTGGCGGCGGTATGGGGATTGCGCCGCTTTTATACTTTGCCCGGAAAATGAAGGAACAACAGCCGTCCAACACCATCAAGGTACTCCTTGGCGCACGAACCAAGAATGAACTGATAGCCGTGCAGGATTTCACAGAACCCGGTCTTTATGATGTGAAAATAGCAACCGACGATGGATCAGAGGGGCACCATGGCCTTGTGACCGACCTGCTGGATGGAATAAACGCATCGCCTGGGGACATGACTGTATATTGTTGTGGGCCACACCCTATGATGAAGGCCGTTTCCAACATCTGCAGGAAGAAGGAATGGAAATGCCAGATTTCTCTTGAGGCTCTCATGGCCTGCGGGATGGGGGCATGCCTCGGATGTGCTGTGCCTAAAAAAGGAATTGGTATTCAGGAGTATCTTCATGTCTGCTCTGACGGACCTGTTTTTAAAGCTGAGGAGATATGGTGATGACTGGACCGGATTTAAAGATAAAGATAGGCGGTTGGACATTAAAAAATCCGATTATGACCGCCTCGGGTACTTTTGGATACGGCGAGGAATTTACGCCCTATCTTAACCTGGAAGATCTTGGAGCAGTGGTTGTTAAAGGTATTTCTCTTGAGCCGCGATCAGGAAACCCACCACCCAGAATAGTTGAGACACCCTGCGGGATGCTGAATGCAATCGGCCTTGAAAACGTCGGTTTAGAGAAATTTATCAGTACAAAAATGCAAATATTCAGAAAATACAATACAGATTTCGTTGTCAATATCCTGGGAGATTCCGTTGAAGAATACAGTACACTTGCGGCAAGACTCAATGATACTGATATAGCCGCAATTGAAGTGAACATCTCATGCCCCAATGTTAAAAAAGGTGGAGTCGCATTCGGCGTTGATCCACAAATGGCCTATGAGGTAACACAGGCTGTCCGGAGAAGAACAGACAAACCTCTTATCATCAAGCTGTCCCCGAATGTAACTGATATCACAGTAATGGCAAAGGCGGCAGAGGATGGCGGAGCAGATGCCGTTTCCCTTATAAATACATTACTGGGCATGGCAATCGATCCTGCTACACGAAAACCAAAACTTGCCAATATCGTTGGCGGTCTTTCCGGCCCGGCAATCAAACCAGTTGCCCTGCGCATGGTCTGGCAGGCATCAAAGCGGGTGCGCATTCCTGTTATCGGCATTGGCGGAATTAGAACAACAGAGGACGTTATTGAATTTATGCTGGCAGGTGCCAGCGCCGTCCAAATTGGCACCGCAAACTTAATTGATCCAGGGGTCAGTGGTAATATTGTCAAAGGCCTTCTTGGCTATCTGAAACAACACAAAATCTCATCTGTTCGAGAGCTTATCGGTGGATTAAAAACACCATAATGTCTTTCCTCCGCAAAATCCGTTTCTATGCATCAATACTGTTCGACCGCCAAACGCCATGGTATGTCAAGCTATTGATAACCGGCGGCTTTTTTTACCTAATTGTCCCCATTGATTTCATACCTGACACCATCCCGTTTATAGGCCTTCTGGACGATGTAACCATTGGCACTGCTCTTATCGCACTGGCGCTTCACCTTGTTCCTGATAAAGTAATAAAAAGACATGAGATAAAAAACATATGAGTCACGACAGGAAAGAAATACTGGAAGGCATTCTGGAAGTATACGAGACCTGGGCAGAGGACCAGACGTTTGCCTGCGAAAAAGGATGCGCATCGTGCTGTACCCAGAATGTTACTATGACCGCAGTTGAAGGTGAGTTTCTTTTAAATTACATTATAGAAATCGGAAAGCAGAAGTGGTTTGCTGAAAAGCTGCAGCTCTGGAACGGAAAGGAAGGGAACATTCCTTCCGTTACCCACAATACGTTTGCCGGGAATTGCCTTCAAGGCATTGAAACAGAGACTCCAGAACACGAATCTCAAGAGGAACCCTGCCCATTCCTCGAAAAAAACATATGTACAATCTATCAGGCGAGACCCTTCGGCTGCCGATGTTTCGCCTCCCGCACAGATTGCAGGAAAACAGGTTCTGCTGAGCAGTCTGACGAATTGGTGGCTATAAATACCGTAACCATGCAGGTCATTGAACATCTGGGCCAGAAAGAGTTTTGGGGCAACATATATGATGTCCTGCTGGCCCTGTGTGCGTTACCGGAAAACAGGGACATTGGACAATTCCTTACAGACACAGATACCCTTTCCAGAGCACAGCGAAGAGTGCTCACAGCCAAACCGGTCCCGGGCTTTCTCATCATGCCGGAAGAGCAGGAACGTGTAGGCAGATTCCTGAATCTCCTCTTCAATAAAGAGATTCAAGGAAAAACAATTGAGAACATTTTAAACAACAAATAAAAGGTATCTTGAAAAATTAGGATTTTTGTTTGCTAACAAGGAATGCCGAAATTAAAAAGCACCCACATGGGCATAAACTCCGCATACCGAGGTATGTGAGCGCTTTTCATTTTGGCAATGACACCGCTAGCGAGCAAAAAGTCAATTTTTCAAGATTGCCTAAAGGTTTGGAATATACCCATGAAAAACAAGAAAATACCTGTTCCTTCTCTTGACTGGAATACCATTGAAACAGTCATGCTTGACATGGATGGAACCCTGCTCGATAAACATTTTGATGACTATTTCTGGGAGGAGCATGTCCCTGAAGTGTATGCGAAAGAAAACAATATAAATTTCTGGAAAGCCCACGAGGTCT
Source organism: Candidatus Desulfobia pelagia (assembly GCA_014382295.1). Lineage (GTDB taxonomy): Bacteria > Desulfobacterota > Desulfobulbia > Desulfobulbales > SURF-16 > Desulfobia > Desulfobia pelagia. Next base: position 6,756 of record JACNJZ010000138.1, read on the forward strand.
TGATGGAAAAATACCGGAGCAGAGAGGGGACCCTGGATTGGACGGATATTAACTATTGGTCAAAAGAACTGCATCTGGATCTGGCAGGGATGAAAGAAAAGATGAATCACCTGATACAGGTACACCCCTATGTCATAGATTTTCTAGATTTTTGTCGCAAAAAAGGAAAACAGATTCACCTGGTGACCAATGCCCATAGTAAAACATTGTCAATTAAGATGGCCAAAACAGAAATTGAGTCGCATTTTGACCAGATAATCTGTTCAGAAGAGATAGGACTTCCAAAAGAAGACCCCATTTTCTGGCAGAGGCTCGCCGAGAAAACAGGGTTCAAAAAAGAAACGTCCATCCTGGCCGATGATAATGAAGCAGTACTGGCCAGCGCAGCAACCTATGGCATAGAAAATCTCATCTTTGTTGCAAAATCAAGCAGCATGAAGCCTGTTGTCTATTCGGCAGAGTTTCCGTCCATCATCTTTTTTAAAGAACTGATGGAAGGATAACCGACTATCGCCTGAATTCGATAGCATGAGGAGCAGAGGCACAAAGGCACAAAGGCACAAAGTAAAAAAACAAACGCCGACCAGACAAACAATTATTTTCAGTCGTTATGTCTCCATCTCGCCTGTCTTCGTCATTAACCTTAGTGCCTTTCTGCCTTTGTGCCTGTCTTTTACAAGCTCAAAGCCTCTCAAGCTCAACCTGACCCCAGGCGCCGAGTTGGGAATCCAGGATAATAACAACGCCTAAAATGCCGGAAATTGTTTTGGCGACCTCCAGTGCGTGGTCTATATCCTCAGCCTTTTTAATTTCATTGCCAAGACGGGTGGCAACAGCATCGGCAAGAGAAACCGAGGCCGAAAGGACCGTAACAGAATCTGCCTTCCCCAGACTCAAAGAATGGCCCACAGTTCCGGAAGACGTACAAATACCAACAGGCATCATTGATTTCGGAATCTTGATGCCGAGTCGATGGGAGAGAGGAGAGGCGCCTGCAAAAATTGCGATCATGCTATCGCGGGATCTCTGCATAAAAATATCGCCGCCATTTTCAACAGTTACCTCACTGATTCCCTGTAAAACAAGATCCCGCCCGACACAACCGGCAATTGCCCCGGCTACTGCGGCCATAGGTCCGACGCCTGCGGCAGAACCGGCAGAAATCATTTCTTTGATAATGGGGGGGGCCAGAGAATCAGACGGGAAAGGCAGCAGGCTGCCATGAAAAGAGGATTTGGAAACAATATAGTTTTCAAGCTGAGTACGGTAACGTATAACAGAATGAGTTGCCAATTCTGTTACATCAACTTCGGCAAGAATATGAAGATCTGTTTCTCCAACTCTTACTTCTGAAGCGATGAGACCTCCGGTGTCAAGCTGATATCGGTACTGCCTTTCCCTGTAGGAAAGCGGTGATCTTTTTCGCTGTTCAATCATAGATGAAAAATCAGGAAATCCCCTGTGTATTTAAAGATTGCCTTAAGAGGGTACTGGACACTTTGAAACCAGACGAAATAAAAGAAGCTATAATCATCTTTACCCGCTTTCCCCTGCCGGGGCAAGCCAAGACAAGGCTGGTTCCATACCTTGGAGCGAAAAAGGCTGCGGAACTGCAGCGTTCCATGACAGAACACACCCTGGCGCAGGCCCGTGATATGCAACAAATGCGAGACGTCTGCATTGAAGTCCATTATGACGGCGGAACCCGAGAACTGATCCAAAAATGGCTGGGGAAAGTTTCCCTGCACAAGCAGCAGAATGGAGACCTCGGGACACGGTTAGCAGCCGCGCTCTCTACAGGTTTTCAATCGGGATATACAAAGATACTTATTACCGGGACCGATTGCCCCTCGCTTACGTCCTCACTGATGATACAAAGCCTTGACGACCTGAACCAGAGAGACCTAATAATAGGACCGGCAACAGATGGGGGCTTTTATTTGCTTGGTCTGAAAAAATCAGCCCCGCAATTGTTTGTCGATGTGCCCTGGGGGACCAGCAAAGTCTACGAAAAAACAGTTTCCAATGCCCAGAAACTAAACCTTTCCCTATACAATCTCCCAACTCTTTCAGATATTGACCGGCCAGAAGATCTTATTCATCTCCACCCGGCAGGGCGGGACCTCATCACCCTGAACAAACAAGAGCGTTAACAGGCTGTTCATGCAGAAAAAACAGAGAATATCCGTCATCATCCCTTCTCTCAATGAGCAGGAGGTTCTTGCTGCTACGCTGAACACACTGAAGAACACAACTGTGGAGGCAATTCTCTCTGATGGAGGAAGCAGTGACAAGACTCTCACGATTGCCAGGGATATGGGTCTCAAGCTGCTCTCCTCCCCCCCTGGACGAGCCAGCCAGCTCAATCATGGTGCACATGCTGCCACTGGGGATATTTTTCTTTTTCTCCACGCTGACACACTGCTGCCGGAAGGATTTGAGGATCTGGTCCAAAAAGCTCTGGAAGTTCCTGGTGTAACAGCAGGCGCTTTCCGCTTATCCATCAACTCCGACAGGGGTATTTATCGACTCATAGAAGCAGGGGTTCATTTCCGGTCAACCACCCTGCAGATGCCTTATGGGGACCAGGCTCTTTTTATGAAAAGGGCTGTTTTTAGAAAGGCGGGAGGGTTCCCGCCCCTGCAGATAATGGAAGATTACAGTCTGGTGCGGACATTACGCAAACAGGGACGGATACACATCCTTCAGGAACACGTTACAACGTCTGCCCGCCGCTGGCGCCAGCAGGGCGCCATTGCAACGACAATAAAAAATCAATGTATGATTGCAGGGTTTTTACTCGGAATTTCGCCCGGGCGCCTTGCCCGGTTTTACAGTGCTGGAAAAAAATTCTGATATCGCCGGCGGCTGCGGCAGCAGATCTGTACGCAGTTCCTTTTCTTTAACAAAACTTACAAGAAGCTGGGATGCCTGATCAAGATAGGGATAAAAAAGTGAACGTGTAAAAAAAGGACTGGAGCCGGAAATAAAAGTAGCCGCCCCCATAAACACAAGACATGAGATACACACCCCTTTTCCAACACCAAAGAGGGCGCCGACGGACTTATCAAACCAGCCAAGAAGGGAGAGGTTCATAACTTTCTTTAAAACCAGACCACTTATTATAACCGCACAGAAAACAAGGATGAAAATAAGCAGATAGGAAACCAGAAAACCAACCTGCTTATTCTGAATGTATGGGGACATAAGATGCGCATATTCCCCGTAATAACGTCCGGCAACAATAAAGCCCAAAACGAGCGAGAGTATAGAGGCTATCTGTCGGATAAAACCAACCCAGATTCCACGAATAAAAAAGATTGCTAAAATGATTACAACAAGACCGTCCAGAGTTGACATGTTCCATCAGATACCATAAACAGGAGCCTGGTACAAAGAAAAAGTCCACCATATGATTTCTGATATAACCCCACTCATAGCCGCTTCTTTTCGTGAAGAGAAAAATCTTGTCGGCAAATACGCCCTGGCCCGGGTGGATATCAGTCTCCTTCAAGAGCACATCGAGAAGCAAAACGCTCTGCTCGATATCTATCTCAGCAGGGAGGAAAAGGAGGTCTTCTGTCGTTTTTCCTACCCGAAGAGAAAATTCGAATGGCTGGGCGGCCGAATTGCTGCAAAATATGCTGCCATTCTCTATACATCCCAAATCCTCTGCGAAAACGTAACAAAGACACAATGGCACAGCATAGAGGTCTCCCAGGATACTCACAGAAAACCTTTTCTAAAATCCAGCTCTGACCTGCTGCTGACTCTTCCCCACATCTCCATCTCCCACAGTCATGGTTTAGCCCTGGGCCTTGCATCCTGTCATCCCTGCGGTGTTGATGTCCAGGAAATAACCCGGGCCATAGAAAGGGTGGAGAGCCGTTTTGTAACCCCGGAAGAAAAAAAACTCCTGCGAAACTACTTCCCGGATGAAGAACATACAAGAAAGGGACTTAGCCTGATCTGGTCAGCGAAAGAGGCAATAAAAAAGGCATCGACCCTCCAGCCTCTTCCCGGTTTTCTGGAAATCTCTCTCAAAAATGCTGTAAAAAAAGATGGTTATCAGCTTGAAATGTTCTTCAGCAGAAACAAAAACCAGCAATCATCATTCCACAGAGTGTTTACTATCCTGTATGACGAATACACTCTTGCCCTTACCCTTAACGAGACAAAACCATGCTGAATATTGACCCTCTTGCCAACAATTCCCTTTTCAGGGGATTGAACGAAAACGACCATAATGAGCTTTCACGAATTAGTGTTTCCCAGGAGTATTCCCGGGGGCAGACTATCTTTCTGGAAGGGCAGGATGGGGCCGGATTTTACCTGGTAACCTCGGGATTGGTGAAAATTTATAAACTTTCCCTCGATGGAAAAGAGCAGATTTTACATATTCTTGGGCCCGGGGAACCGTTTGCAGAAGTCGCGCTTTTCGCCGGATCCACCTACCCGGCCAATGCCATGGCCATCGAAAAAAGTTCTGTTGTTTTTTTCCCCCGCAAGGCCTTCAGCGACCTCATAAGCAAAAGACCTTCTCTTGCCCTGAATATGCTTGCCACCCTTTCCCTTCGTCTCCGGCAATTTGCCAACATGGTGGAAGCACTCTCCCTGAAAGAGGTTCCAGGCCGGCTTGCTGCCTATATTCTTCTTGAAAATGAAGAGCGGGGAAAAAACGGCGACATAAAGCTTCCCATTGCCAAATCTCAGCTTGCCAGCCTTCTGGGGACCATTCCGGAAACACTCTCACGCATTCTTGCCAAAATGACCAAACAGGGAATTGTTACGGCAACAGGATCATCAATCTCTATTCTGGATATGGAAAAGCTGCAGGAACTTGCTGACGGCGAGACACGTTTGAGTTGAGGCGTCTTGAACAAATACGCCGTAAACGCCCATGACTACTGCTCCAGGACAAACTCGAAGTCCAATTTGCTTTTTCTGAAATGCTGAAGGATATTTTTTAACCCCTGCAGATTTTCAACATCAAAAGAAATATCCCATGCTGTTATGTTTGAAGGAACACTGGACAGGGCAACAACATCAACTACCTTCATGTCCTCCGGCGCTACACTGAGAAGCATAAAGACCCTGTTCCGGGAATACTTCTCATTGATAAACACATCCTGCAGTTTCTCGATGCTGGTATTTTTCAGATTCCAGCGAACCTCAACAACATCTTCCCTCTGAATTTTTAATTGTTTCAAACGATTGCAATCCTGATGATGCACAGAGAGCCCGCGGTCACTGAGAAGAGCAAGCAGTCCCTTGTCGGAAGGAATAGGGTGGCAGCAGCGAGAGAGCTTGATACAGGCTTGATCCAGCGTATCCAGATAAATACGATTTAAAAATTCGGGTTTTGGCCACAGCGGTGGTTTATTGGCAAACAGAAATTTCTTAATTGCACCCAGAAACTCTTTGAGTCGAATTTCTCCTTGCCCTACAGCAAGATAGAGGTCGTCAATATCCTCTCTGCCAAAAAAAGTCACCACATTCATAAATTCTTTCTGGTCAACAATACTGAAAGAAACCCCATATTGTCTCAGTTCCTGCCTTATCAGCGACTGACCGACCCTCCTGGCCAGATTATGGCGGCGCATACGAAAAAGACGGGAGAGTTCTGAGCGGGCCCGGGGAGACCTACAGCTTTTTTGAATTTCAGGATCAAACCGCACCGGGCGCTCCTGGGTAATAATAACAACCCTGTCTCCATCCTTCAGAACATGGTCCATTCCGACCTTCTCCTGCCCAACCGTGGCCGCGATGCAGTGGAGTCCTATTTCCGTGTGCACCTTAAAGGCAAAATCAAGGACAATACTCTTAGCAGGCAGAGAAATAAGGTCTCCCCTCGGGGTGTATGTATAAATATCCCGCGCCCCGCTTGCCGCAATCATTTCGCGATACGAAAGCTCATCATCGGAGCCGAGTATTCCAAGCATCTCCTTGATTTCATTGGCAAAAACGGAAGGGATCGTCCGAAGAGTCAACCATTGCTGGATGATCCCGTTTTTTGCCGAATCCATCATCTCCTGGGTTCTGATCTTAAAAAGGAAATTCTGGCCTTTTATATTGGCCTTAGCGTGCAGACTCTGGTAACCAGTCGGTTTTGGATTGGCAATGAAATCCCTGATCGTCCGGGGAATGGGCGGGAAGAGATTATTAATAACCCCAAGCACCCTGTAACAGCTCTGGACATCATCAACGATAACGATAATATCAAGCGGGTCCTCTATGTTTTTTGATAGGACCTTTAATACCGTGTCATAATAGGCGCCAAGACCCTTGGCCCGGATCCTGATTCTTGCGGTAATCCACACATCTTCAAAGGCCTCCTGCAGCTGCTGCCGAATTCCAACAACAAGATCCTGCTCTTCAAGCTGACGAATTGAAGCCGCAACTTTCAAGCTTTGACGGGGAAACTTGTTCATGAGAGCCAGGCCATAAAGCTCTCTTTTGAGACCATAAAGCCCCATCACTTCCGCCAGCGGCGCATAGACATCAAGAGTCTCATCGGCAACCTTCTGGCGCTTGTGCTTCGGCATTGCCGCCATAGTGCGCATATTATGCAGACGATCAGCAAGCTTTACCAGCATCACTTCAACCCGGGATGCGGCTTTGGTAAATATTTTCCTGTGAATAACCTTGTAAAGACTCTGCCTGTCTCCTGAAAAATCATCAATCTTTGTACAGCCATCAACGATTGCGGCTACATGCTTGCCGAACATCTCCCCGATAAGGCTTGGGGTTACTTCCTTAACATCTTCCACTGTGTCATGAAGAATTGCTGCTGCCAGCATTGCCGGATCCGTAACACCGAGCTCCTCCACAAGAATAAGGACAACATGGCAGGGATGACTGACGTAGACTTCGCCCGACTTTCTTTTCTGATCCTGATGGGCATCCACGGCAAAAGAAAAGGCTTTCCAGAATAAAGCTGCCGGCCCTTCCTGACCGCCAATCAAGCCTTCCATTCGTTTGCAATAAGCAGATATGTCAAAAGTGTTTGACGTCATCAGGGATAAATTAAGTTGAAAGGAAAAGGGTTAAGGGATACTAATGTGATTATCTGTTTTCCTGAAAAATATGTCTCTCGAAATCAGTTCATGTTTGTTTGGAAAGTCTTCACTTTCCATAAGGGAAAAAGCTCAGCGCATTGTACTCATGTTACACTTTGTTGTATCTTTCTCAAATGATAACAAAGTTTATATCGAAAATAAATCCGAAAACAACAAATAAAAATTACCCATGGCCTATAAAAAAAGAGAAAAGAGAGGTTTTTCTGCCAGAAGAAAATCCGGACGCGCCTCCCGCCACACCAGAAGAGACACATCTCCTGAGGTACACAATCTGCCGACAATGACCTGCGGAGAGGATGTTACCATGGAGTCTCTCCTGACAGCTCTTTTTCAGTACAAGAGTCCGGCAGACGTCAAAGAAATTGCCCAGGCCATAGGTTTGCCACCCCACTGCCTTCAGGACCTCGACACGGCTCTCCGCTCACTCCGTCATCGTCATCTTCTTGCAGCCCACGGAAAAAAGAAATACCTCCTTAACGGTGAAATTGTAAAAGAAGGGACCTTGAGCGTTCACCCCCGCGGTTTTGGTTTTGCCGCTCTTGCCGCAGATGAAACCACGGGTAAAAAGCAGGATGATATTTTTATTCCGGAAAGGAATATGGCCGGAGCTCTTCATGGAGACAGGATTCTTCTTGGCCTCCAGCGGTTAAGCAGCCGTCGTAATCGCCTTGAAGGTGCTGTTCTTGCAATTCTAGAGAGAACAGCCGAGCAGATAGTTGGTTTTTATGCGGAAGGAAGCAAGAGGGGAATTGTCACCCCGGAGGATGCAAGATTTCCCTTTCAGATCATAATCCCCCTTGAATTTTCAGGCGGAGCGCAAAACGGAGCAGCAGTTGTCGTCCAACTGGACCCTGCCGGGAAAGAAAAAAAACCTCCTGAGCCGTTTCAAAAGCCGGCTCTTGTCGGCAAGATTATCGAAGTACTGGGCAATCCGGAAGAACTGGCAGTTCAAATGGAAATGGTCATAAGAAAACATGGGCTCCCAAGAACATTTACCCCTGTAGCCATTCATGAAGCAGAGGCCCTGACAATCCCGACCACAGTCTCTGCAGATCGAACAGATCTCCGGGATATCCTCCATGTCACAATTGATGGAGAAACTGCCCGCGATTTTGATGATGCCGTCTCGATTGTAAAAACCAAAAACGGTTACAAACTCTATGTCTCCATCGCTGACGTCAGCCACTATGTAAAGCCGGGATCCCCTCTGGACCAGGAAGCATATCTCCGGGGAACAAGCGTCTACTTCCCCACAGGAGTCGTGCCCATGCTCCCCGAGCAGTTATCAAATGAGATATGCAGCCTCAAGCCTGATGAAAACAGGTACTCTTTTACCTGCATCCTCGATTTTGACCGCAACGGCAAGCGGCAGAAAACAGAATTCTGCAAAAGTATTATCAAGAGCCAATATCGCCTCACCTATACTTTGGTAAGTCAGATTCTCGTCGACAAAGACACTGCAGTTCGCAGCCAATACAAACCCCTCCTCACTCCTCTGAAGTGGATGGGCGAACTGGCTGCTCAACTGGAACAGCTGCGACTCAAAAGAGGAAGTATAGGCCTTGAGATTCCCGAAGCAATAATAGACCTGAACACAGAGGAAAACACCATCCTCTCCATTCGCAGGTCTGACCGCAACCAGGCCCATAAAATTGTTGAAGAATTCATGCTGGCCGCAAATGAAGCCGTTGCTGCCACTTTTGTCAAACATCGCCATCCGGCAATTTTCCGCATCCACGAAAATCCTGATACCATGAAAGCTATGGAATTAAGCCGTCTTCTGCACTCTCTCGGCTTTCACTCCAGAGAAGATGCCGGATCTATACAATGGTTCGATCAGGTCCTGAAAACAGCCCGCGGCACCCCCCAGGAATATATTGTCAACAACCTTATCCTGAGGGTAATGCAACAGGCCCGCTACTCAACTGACAATATAGGCCATTTCGGCCTTGCTGCCGACAGTTATACCCATTTCACCTCCCCGATCAGGCGCTACCCGGACCTTCTCGTTCACCGCGCCCTTGCCCGATTGCTGCATCTTGACAAAGAAAAAGTACAGACCCAGGAGGCCTCATCACTTTCCGAGGCCGCTGATTTTCTTTCCGACCGGGAACGCATCGCCGTTAAAGCCGAACGGGACATGCTGGACCGTCTCAAGGTTTTTTACATGGAAGACAAGGTGGGAGAGGTTTTTGAAGGTATCATTTCCGGAGTCAGCGCCTTTGGCCTGTTCATAGAACTGCGTGAAAGCCTTATCAGTGGTGCCGTCTCCCTGACCGACATGTCAGGCGACTCCTTTTTTGTGGATGAAGAAAATCATCGGATTCTGGGCAGAAGTTCACGAACTTCATATCAGCTGGGAGACCTGGTACAGGTCCGTCTCCTGAGTGCAGATAAACAACGCTGGAGGCTCAACTTCACACTTGAGTAATATAAAACACCAGACATGAACCAACTTCTTGATCAGGCTGCCGTTGTTCTGGTTCGCCCCAAATATTCTGAAAATATCGGCGCAGCTGCCCGGATTGCTGCCAATATGGGTGTCACTAGAATCATTGTTGTCCATGATACAGAACCGGACCTGCAGACAATGCTTAAAATGGCAACCCATCACGCCGCTCACCTCATCCATGCCATAGAGCGATTTTCATGCCTGCAGGAGGCCGTAGCACCCTTCAACTGGATTGTCGGGACCAGTGCTCGAAAAGGAAGACAGCGCCGGACAATGAAACACATCAAAACGGCCATGCAGACCACGCTTCCCCACCTGAAAAACAACCCCACAGCCTTTCTGTTTGGCCCAGAAAACAGTGGCCTCTCTAATGACGACCTGAAACTGTGCAACATCATTGCCACTATTCCCACGGCAGATTTCTCGTCTCTGAATTTAGCCCAGTCTGTTGGAATCGTTCTGTATGAATTGTTCAGCGGCGTTCAGGAACTCACCACCGACAGCACCCCCCCCACTCTGCCGAAGCTGGCATCTTCACAGGAAATGGAAGAGGTATACAGTCTCTTTGAAAAAACACTCCAGAAAATCGATTATTTAAAAGAAACAGACTATAATTACATGATCTACAATATCCGCCACTTTCTTGGCAGAATCGGCCTGCGTGCCAGGGAGGTCAAAGTGATAAATGGCTTCTGCCGTCACGTCCTCTGGCTTGCAGAAAAAACAGATCAGGGAGGATACCGTGGCCATTGAAACCCGGCAGGAATTACGCCGAAGAATACTAGAGCGAAGAGATTCTATTCCCGCCGAAGAAAGGCAGAGAAATAGTACTGTCATTGTCAATAATCTCTGGCAAATAGACGGTTTTTCTTCTGCTCAGAATATCATGCTCTATATTAATTTCCGCAGTGAAGTGGAAACCCTGCCGTTAATAGAAGAATGCACCAAGAGAAACATACAGGTAACAGCACCCCTCACTATTACCAAACCGCCCCGCCTTGTTCCCTTTCCAGTAACAGACCCGGAAAAAGACCTGAGGCCCGGTTACTGTAATATCCCTGAACCAGACCAGGATCGCCTCACGCCATGGGATCCCTCCAAAATTGATGTGGTGCTGCTGCCTGGAAGTGTCTTTGACCGGCAGGGAGGCAGGCTCGGATATGGCGGCGGCTATTATGACCGCTTTCTCTCCCAAGAGGCACCTCAGGCTCTGCGAATAGCCCTTGCTTTTGAGATACAGATTGTCGACAAGGTCCCGGTTCAGGCTCATGACATTCCAATGCACTACCTGGTCTCTGAAAAAAAGATTACACACATAGAAACAACACCGTAAAAAATACACCTCGAAGGACACAGAGAACTCGAAGAAAAGATATAAACATTTTTTAAAAACTTCGTGTCCTTCGTGGTCTTAGTGGTTAAAAAATACTTTTGCAGCCTGGAACGTAATGCCTGAAAAGGGCTGCAATATCCACCCATCAAGAGGAGAAAGAAAATGGCACGAACAGCAATCTTCAAAGATGCCCTCTACATGGAACATGACCCGGGCTACAGCCATGTTGAATCGCCGGACAGGCTCCGGGTCATATATGAAGAGTTAGAACAGAGAGAAGACACTAGAGATTTTCTCTTCCCGAATGCCGATCCGGCGAGCCGGGATATTTTGCTGATGAACCATTCTGAAAACCTCGTGGCCAGAATCGAACAGACAGCAGGGCGAACATTTGATGCCCTTGACCCGGACACATCCACATCACCACTTTCGTATGATGCTGCCTGCCTCGCTGCCGGGGCTGCGGTAGAAGGAGTAAAACTGCTGTCTGCGGGGGAAGTTGATAATTGCTTTGCCCTGGTACGGCCGCCGGGCCACCATGCTGAATATGACAGGGCCATGGGCTTCTGCCTGTTCAATAATGTTGCAATTGCCGCCCGATACGCCCTGGAGCACGAACAGTTGGAGCGAGTGCTAATAATGGACTGGGATCTCCACCATGGCAACGGAACCCAGCACTCGTTTTATGACACGGACCAGGTCCTTTATTTTTCTACCCACCAATACCCCTATTATCCCGGAAGCGGTGCAGCATCAGAGATCGGCACAGGCAAAGGGCAGGGATACACAGTGAACGTCCCTCTTTCCGGCGGCCAGGGCGACATGGCCTTTGCCCGCATATTCAACGAACTGCTGGCCCCTATCACCAGGCAGTATAAACCGCAAATGATTCTGGTGTCTGCCGGCTTTGACACATACCAGGGAGACCCCCTTGGCGGCATGAATGTCACCCCTGCCGGGTTTGCGTACATGGCCAGGGTCCTCAAGGAACTGGCGGAAGAAGTCTGTGACGGACGCCTCCTGCTCACTCTCGAGGGTGGATACAGCCTCACCGGCCTGCGAGACGGCACAATGGCTGTCCTAGATGAATTAAACGACTCCGGCTATCTGAGTGAAGAGGATCTCTCTCGTTTCAGAAACAGCTCTGATTCTCTGCCGCTCCTGAATAGCGCACAAACAATTGCAAAAAATTTCTGGAAATTGTAGACTTTTACTAGTTTCTTGCTGTTAAATACAGAAACAACCATGGCATACTGCCACAATAACCACTGAAAATATTTCACAAGGACGCATAGTTCACAGAATTTTTTCAATTTTCTCTGTGCCTCTGAGATCTCTGTGAGAAACCTTCAATTAAATAACCATACTATGCCATACCCCAAAATTCTTATAGCCGATGATGATGCCCTGGTCAGGGATGCTGTTGTTAAAATCCTTGAACTTTTCGGCTACCAGATTACGGCCGTCCCCGGCGGCAGAGAAGCCCTTGAAATCCTTTCCGATGAATACGATGCCATTATACTTGACATCAATATGCCGGGAATGAATGGATTTGAAACGATCCAGGCAATTACCAAGAGAGGCCTGGATATTCCCGTTCTTTTTCTCACAGGAGCGGGAACAATGGAATACGCAGTTAAGGCGATCAGTCTCGGCGCCTATGATTTCATTGCCAAACCCATTGATGATATCGATCTGTTTGAAGTCAAAATAAAACGCGCCATTGAAAAGAGGATGTTCCTCATCAAGGAAAAATCCTACAAGAAAAACCTGGAAAAAGAAGTCAAACTCAAAACCAAGGAACTTGCCGAAAAAAATATTCTGCTTGAGCAGTACAGTCACCACCTTGAGGTCTCAACTGTTAACACCATTATTACCCTGAATACGGCCCTGGAGGAAAAGGACCAGTATACTGCCGGTCATACAAGGCGGGTAACCGAATATTCCCAGATGATTTGTCGAGCAATGGACCTCTCCCAGGCGGAAATCAGTGTTGTCACCCGGGCCTGCCAGCTGCATGATATCGGCAAGCTTGTCATTGATGTCAGCTGTATTCAGAAGCCCGGGCCTCTCACTGATGAAGAATGGACCCTGGTCAAAAAACATCCCGAAGTTGGAGAAAATATTATCCGGCCATTGAGCTTTCTCAGCAGAGAGGGTACTATAGTCCGCCATCACCACGAACGCCTGGACGGCAAAGGATACCCCGATGGCATCTACGGTGATGATATCGATCTCCTCACCAAAATAGTTACGGTTGCAGACAGCTATGACGCAATGACCTCAAAGCGTGCTTACAAGGTCAACATGGCCAAGGAAGATGCCATAGAGGAAATGCGAAAACACTGCAATACACAATTCGACCCCAGGGTTGTCGAAACCTTTATAGATATCCTGGCAACACGTGCCTAATCGAAGCATATGAATATTACAGAAAAAGAAGTTCTTGCAGTTGCAAATCTCGCCAGGCTCAAACTCGATCCGGCCGAAGTCTCTTCAATGACCGAACAGCTTGACCGTATTCTTGGCTATGTTGCCAAGCTCAATGAAATAAACACTGATGGTGTAGAGGCAACGAGCCACGCCCAGGCAGTCACCAACGCCTTCCGGGAAGACGAGCTGAAAGAGTCACTGCCTCGCAGCGAAGCCCTGGCAAATGCTCCAAAGCGAAATGAAGAAGCATTTATAGTTCCCCGGGTAATATAAGTCCTACTACTTCTTTTCCTGCATCGACTCTGACTCCACACTCATATACAGGCAGTTACAGCCATTGAACCAATTGTGTTCATTGCGGAAAGCGACCTTTTGACCAACACTGAGGACCCCCATGAATCTGAGTGCCCTATCAATACATGAACTAAACAGTCTGCTGGCACAAAAAAAGACCAGCTCCATTGAAATAACAAAAGCTGTTTTTGACCGTATCTCTTCAAAAGAAGAAAAAGTAAATGCTTACATAACGCTCGACCAGGAGGCCGCCCTGCTCCAGGCTGAAAAAGCCGACAAAAGGCTTGGGGAAAAAGATGCCGGCAGCCTCTGCGGAATTCCCTTCTCCATAAAAGATGTCCTCTGCACACGCGGGCTCAGAACAACGGCAGGATCAAAAATTCTCGAGCCGTTTATCCCCCCTTATAATGCCACCGTCATTGAAAAACTGAAAAATGCCGGGGCCGTTATTCTCGGCAAAGTGAGCATGGACGAATTTGCCATGGGTTCGGCAAATGAGAACTGCGCATACGGAACACCCAAAAACCCCTGGAATACGGACTACATATGCGGCGGCTCCAGCGGCGGATCTGCCGCTTCCGTTGCCGCCGATGAATGTATAGCATCCCTGGGCTCTGACACCGGCGGTTCCATCCGGCAGCCGGCCTCCCATTGCAGTGTTGTCGGTTTAAAACCAACCTATGGCCGGGTATCACGATTTGGCCTTATTGCCTTTGCCTCATCCCTTGATCAAATCGGCCCGATGACGAAAGATGTAGAAGACTGTGCTCTGGTTTTGAATGCTATCAGCGGCTATGACCCGAAAGATTCCACCTCTGTCAAAAAAGATATCCCTGATTTTCGTTCATCCCTGACCGATGGACTGCAGGGCATGATGGTCGGCATCCCCAGGGAATATTTTGGAGAAGGGCTCGATCCTGAAGTAAAACAGGCAGTAATGGCGTCTATTGACAAACTCAAGGACGCTGGTGCTCAAACCTGCGAAGTCTCTCTTCCTCATACGGAATATGGAGTTGCCGCCTACTACATAATTGCTCCGGCTGAGGCCAGCTCGAACCTGGCCCGTTTTGACGGAGTCAGATACGGAAAACGTGAAATGGATGCCGAATCTCTCATCGACATGTATAAGGAAAGCCGTTCAGCCGGCTTTGGTGACGAAGTCAAGCGCCGTATCATCATAGGAACCTATGCCCTGTCCTCGGGTTACTATGACGCCTATTACAAAAAGGCATCCCAGGTCCGCACACTCATCATGGACGATTACAAAAAAGCCTTCAGCCAATGCGACATTCTTGTTTCTCCTGTGACCCCGACACCGGCGTGGAAAATTGGTGAAAAATCCCATGACCCTTTGAGCATATACCTTTCAGACATGTTGACAATTCCCGCCAACCTGGCCGGAATCCCTGCTATGTCTGTTCCCTGTGCAATCAGCAAATTAGGCCTACCCATAGGCTTCCAGATCCAGGCAAGCCACTTTAACGAGGAAGCCCTCATTAAAGCAGCACACAATCTTGAACAACGCCTTGATATGGTTAACAAAAAACCAAACATATAAAGATTGACAATATGACGCCCATGAAACTTACTGTCAGCAAAAACATTGAAACTCTTATTCCATATCCGCCCGGAAAACCCCTCAAAGAACTTGAAAGGGAATATGGAATAAGCGATTCCATCAAAATGGCCTCCAATGAAAACTCGCTGGGACCTTCATCCAAAGCTGTTGAAGCCATAAAAAATGCCCTTGGCAGCCTTCATCGCTATCCTGACGGCAGCTGTTATTATCTGGCCCAGGCTCTTGCCGCTAAAATTGGCGTCAAGCCCGAAGAACTTGTGTTCGGAAACGGCTCCAATGAAATCATAGAACTTCTGGTGGGAGCCTTTGTTGCCCCGGGCGATGAAGTTATAAGCAGTCAACCCTCTTTTCTTGTTTACCAGACAATGGTTCAGGCCCGTGATGGTGTGAACCGCGTTGTTCCACTGAAAGAAATGTGCCATGACCTTGAAGGCATCAGCGCTGAAATCACTTCGAAAACAAAACTGATTTTTCTTGATAATCCAAATAACCCTACCGGTACGGTTTTCAATAAACAAACCTTTGAAGCGTTCCTGTCCAAAGTCCCGGAGTCTGTTATCGTTGTCCTGGATGAAGCCTATGTCGATTTCGTTGAAGACTCGCAGCGGCTTGACATGACATCCTATCTGGGAGGAAAACATCCGGTTGTCGGCCTGCGCACCTTTTCCAAAGCATACGGCCTGGCAGGCCTTCGTGTCGGATATGGCATTATGCCACAGGAAATCGCCTCCTACCTCCATCGAGTCCGCCAGCCTTTCAACGTAAATGAACTGGCACAGGTAGGAGCCCTGGCTTGCCTGGAAGATGAAGACCACTACACCAGGACCCTTGCCATGACCAGGGAAGGCTTTAACTGGCTCTCCAAAGAAATTAACAAACTTGGCTGCCGAACCTTCCCGACCCAGACAAATTTCTTCCTGGTGGACATTCAGTCAGACTGCAAACAACTGTATGACGCTATGCTCCACAAAGGGGTCATTATCCGTCCAATGAGCGCCTATGGTTTCCCCTCCTATATCAGGATCACCGTGGGTACCCGGGCTGAAAACGAACGACTGCTGAAGGCCCTGGCTGCCAGTCTTGCGGAGATAAAGAATGGCTGAAAACCAAAAGGATATTGTCACCATTGATGGTCCATCAGGAAGCGGCAAAAGCACTATCTGTCGAATTGTCGCCTCCCGGCTCAATTACACATACCTTGACACCGGTGCCATGTACAGAGCGGTCGGCTATAAAGCAAGACAGCAGAACATTGATCTGGAAGATGGTCCGTCTCTCGGCCTCCTCCTGGACTCACTTGACCTGACCCTTCTTCCGGGTGATGGCGACACAAGAGTTCTTCTGGACAAAAAAGACATAAGCGCCGCCATCAGGACAGCAGAAATGGGGCTTGTTGCCTCAAAGGTTTCTGCCCAGCCCGTTGTCCGCCAAAAACTCACCCAAATGCAGCAGAAAATGGGTGAGAAAGGCAGAATAGTGGCTGAGGGCAGAGACACTGGAACCGTAGTCTTTCCCGGTGCCCGCTATAAATTTTATCTTGACGCATCGCCTGAAGAAAGGGCCCGAAGGCGCTACCTGCAGCTTCTGGAAAAAGGTGAGAAGGCCGACCAGCAGGATATCCTTGCCCAGATCCTCAAGCGTGACGCCAATGACAGCTCCCGCTCCCTTGCCCCCCTCAAAGCCGCAGATGATGCCGTCATTATCGACTCATCACAGCTCTCCATTGATGATGTCGTTCATTTCATCCTTGAAAAAGTTTCAGCTTCCCTTGCAAATTCCACAAAATAAGTCCACAATAAAAAATATGTAGCTAATCTGGTGCTGCATCCCACCTTCAGAAATGAGGGTTTTTAATCATCACGGACCCACCAATACAAATCAGGTAAGCAAATATGCAAAAAGCAAGAACGATGAAACGCCATCATCTCTTTTATTATTTGGAAGTATATGATGTGGTGTCAGGTGCTCTTCTAGGAAATATTGTCGACATAACAACACGAGGCATCAAGCTTGTCAGCAAGGAGCCCATTCCCATTGATAAAACGTATGTTTTACGCATGCGTCTGCCTGAAGGTTATTTTCCTGAACAGGAAATTCATTTTGAAGGCAAAAGTGTCTGGTCCGGAAATGATGTCAACCCGGATTTTTTTGACACAGGTTTTGAAGTGGCCAACCTTGACAAGGATGAAAGAAAAATCATTCGGGAGCTTATCGAAGAGATCGGCTTCAATGACTAGCTAGAAATTGCCCTGCTACTGATAACCAGCAAAAACAGATGAACGTTAATTTCAGATTTCGGATTTCGGATTTCGGATTTCGGATTTCGGATTTCGGATTTCGGAATATGGTTCTTCGATGGTTCTTCCGCAATAAAAAATCAACTCTATGACTCCGTGAGAAACTTTCAGCTAAAAAGATCAGGGGAATAATCATTGGACATTCACCAGCTGCGTATATTCGCCTCTGTCTACCACTTCAGAAGCTTTTCAAAAGCCTCCGGCCATCTCCACATCAGCCAGCCAACAATAAGCGAACACATCAAGAACCTGGAAGAAGAGCTGGAATGCTCCCTTTTTGACAGACTTGGCCGTTCAATTATGCCCACCAGGGAAGCCAAACGTATCTACCCAAAGGCAGTTAAGCTTATTGAAGACCTGGAAGCTATCAAGGAAACCATCAGGACCGGCCTGACAGATATAAAAGGTTCTCTTAAAATAGGTGCAAGCACCATTCCCGGCAATTATATGCTTCCTTTTCTGGCTGCCAAATTCAAAAAGAAGCATCCGGATATCTCTTTTGAAATCATTATTGCCGACACACGAAAGACCACCGACAGCATCCTCCAGCATGAAATCCTGCTCGGCATTGTCGGTGCCAGTATGGAGCCGCGATCTCTGTCGTATGAAGCCGTTTTCTGCGATGAACTGGTATTTGCCGGGACACCCGACCTGCTGGACTCAAATGCCGGGACATGGGATATTTATTCCCTTCCTTTTCTTATCCGCGAAGAAGGTTCCGGCACACGGAAAACAATGGAGGACTGGCTGGAAAAAATGGAAATTAACGCCCGGAAACTGAACGTGGTCGCAATCCTTGGCTCGACCGATGCGGTAAAGCAGGCTTTAAAGGCAGGCCTTGGCACCTCTATTATTTCCAGGCGTGCCATTGAAGAAGAGCTGGACAATGGCTCCCTGATACAAAAGAAAATTGGCCCGGAAATGAAGCGGTCTTTTTATCTCGCCCATCACAAAAAGCGATCACTGCCGGCTCATTACCAGGCCTTCTGCGACTTCCTCAAACAGACTGAAAACGAGTAGACTTGTCACAAAGCGCCGGAGCAGGCTTTAACACCTTGCGGATAACCGTCTGAAAGATATCCCAGCTCTGTGTTGCCAAAGCGCTCTGTTTGGCATAAGCAAGTTCCCTTTTGTCCATTTCATTCCTCCCTTAAAAAAAGATGTGAGGTTTGGGCAAAAAAAAACCCAAACCGTATTGAAACGGCTTGGGATATCCCTGATTATCCACAAGACCTGGACACTGTCTTCCCATTTCCCGAGGACGACAATGTTTCTACTAGGCAGGTCTTCTGACTTTCCTCTCCTGACGGCAGCCTTCCCATCCTTCATCAAGGACAGTGGCATATCTGCGGTCAGATTCCCTTGTATTGATCAAACGTAACAGCCTGGTAAACAAGGGGTAAGGATTACAGCGGCGGGTCCGTTCCCGATTTTCACGAGATTCCCTTTTTAAGTCCAACTGGACACCTAAATCAAGTTTCTTTTTAACAGAAGATCCGAACCGGTCAAGTCATTTAAACAAAAAAGGCTAAAACAACTACACCATTTTCGGCTTGGACCAGTCATTATGCTCAAATTCAGAGTGATCCGGCTTGGGAGGCTTGATTTCTTCCATCCTCTGCCGCAGCCAGACCAGTACCTTATCAAACTCTTTCGCCATATCTGCCAGAGCTCTGCCACGATGGCTCACCTTGTTCTTTTCCTCTGCCCCAGCCTCGGCAAAGGTCTTGCCAAAATCCGGATAGAAAAAAACCGGATCATACCCGAATCCCGACTCTCCCCGGGGCGCATCAAGTATTTCACCCTCACAGCGCCCATCATAGGTAAGAGCCAGTCCGGAAGGAACAGCAATAGAAATAACGCATTCAAAGGCCGCCTTTCGATTCTTCTGGCCTTTCATCTCGCCAAGAAGCTTGTCAAGGTTCTCCCGATCAGTCGCGTTTTCGCCGGCATAACGGGCGGAAATAACGCCAGGCGCACCGTCAAGGGCCTCAACCAGCAACCCGGAGTCATCTGAAATAGCCGGAATCCCGAGAGCTCTTGAAGTAAA
Organism: Candidatus Desulfobia pelagia; assembly: GCA_014382295.1. Lineage (GTDB taxonomy): Bacteria > Desulfobacterota > Desulfobulbia > Desulfobulbales > SURF-16 > Desulfobia > Desulfobia pelagia. Next base: position 26,273 of record JACNJZ010000138.1, read on the forward strand.
TATCGCCTTTTTATAGGCATTGTCATCAAAGGTAGCCCCATCCTCAACAACTTCAGGTATGGGTCCAAAATCATTAAGACTTCTCAAGTCCACAGGAAAATCTTTAAGAAGTTCCGTAAGCTCTGCCATTTTGCCTTTGTTACGGGTAGCCAGCACAACGAGCATTTTCTTTTCTGCCATATCTTTGTCTCCAGATGAGAGAGTGAATATTGTGATTATCGTACATAAATTGTAACTATTCAGCGAAAAAACCTATAGCTTCGAAAACCACCTAACTGTAACTATTCAGCAGTGCTGCAGGTACGCACAAGCAGGCCGCCGAACTATATAACCATATGTGAGAAGGCCTGATCGTGTGTAGATGGGGTGCTGTTGAATAGTTACCATAAATTATTTTTGTTTTGTAACGCAAACTGAACTGAAGGCAAAGCCAAAAAAGAAAAACTTTCTGAACTATTGAAATACCGACAAAAAAGTAACAAAAAAAACCATCTTCGTTTATGATGCTGGTAATGGAAAATAAAATAAAAAAAATTATTTTAACAGGCTACAGGGCCACTGGGAAAACAATTGTCGGCAAACTTCTTGCCGGTCAGCTGGGCTTTACTTTCCTTGATACCGATCATGAAATAGAATCGCGTTATGGTGCTCCAATCAGCCAGATAGTCGCTTCCCACGGGTGGGACTACTTCAGAAAGCTGGAAAATAACCTTCTTGAAACACTGGTGGACCATGAAAACATGGTCATATCCACCGGTGGTGGCGCAATTATGCATCAGGCGGCATGGCACCAACTCAGAAAAAATTCTTTTGTTATCTGGCTGACGGCTGATATTGCAACCATTTGCCGTCGATTGGCTTCCCATTCTGCGACAGCAAGCCAGCGCCCATCTCTTACGGGAAGAGATATCTTCACCGAGGTTGAGTCTGTTCTCCTTGAGCGTCAGCCACTGTATGAGAAGGGGTCAGATATTACAATCCAGAGCGAACAACCTCTTCCTGACGTGCTAGAAGAGATAAAAAAAGCCTGGCAACAGAATCAGAACACATAAGCAGCCCATAAAAAGACAGGAAACGGCTACTCACACGAAGGAAGAATTATGGCAGGAAACACTTTTGGGCAGGTATTCAGAGTCACGACATGGGGAGAATCCCACGGGACTGCCATCGGCGCCACCATTGACGGGTGTCCTCCAGGCATCCCCATCACCCCCGAAGACATTCAAACCGATCTTGACAGGCGCCGCCCCGGCACAGGAGGTCCTGCCAGTCCGAGAAAAGAACCCGATAAAGTTGAAATTCTATCCGGTATTTTTGAGGGGGTGACAACCGGTACACCTATTTCGCTCATTATCTTCAACAAAGACGCCCACAGCAAATCCTATGACAATCTGAAAAATATTTTTCGCCCCGGTCATGGTGATTTTTCCTACCTGTGCAAATATGGCATTCGAGATCACCGCGGCGGCGGCCGAGCTTCGGCCCGCGAGACAGCCGGCCGGGTTGCGGCTGGTGCTGTAGCCAGAAAGCTCCTTGCTGCCCATGCCATAGATGTACTAGCCTATACAATCGCCCTGGGCGCTATCTCTGTCGAATCCCTTGATTTCGCGGACGTTGCCTCAATAAAAAAAGCGGCGGCCGAAAACCGGCTCTGCTGTCCGGACAGCAGCACTGCCGAAAAAATGGAAGAACGTATCAAAGAAGTGCGGTCACAAGGCGACAGCCTTGGGGGAATCGTTGAAGTTCTTGCCCTGGGATGTCCTGCCGGCCTTGGAGAGCCTGTTTTCAACAAGCTGGACGGAGACATTGCCGGTGCTCTCATGTCAATAGGTGCGGTAAAAGGTGTTGAAATAGGCGTTGGATTTGCCGCAGCATCAATGACAGGGTCAGAAAACAACGACCCTATTACTCCTGAAGGGTTTGCCTCAAATAATGCCGGAGGCATACTTGCCGGCATCTCCAACGGAGAACCGATTCTTGCCCGGATCGGGGTCAAACCCATTCCGTCCATCGCCAAGCCCCAGCAGACTGTAAACCTCGACAATGAACCCATTGAGATTAAAATCGGCGGCCGGCACGACATCTCAGCCATTCCCAGAATTCTCCCTGTATGTGAGGCCATGATGTGCCTGGTTCTGGCGGATCACCTGCTGCGCTGTAAAACAACCGAGTGGATATCCCTGCCTTCTGCCCTGGAGAGCGAAGAAAACGGATTATGAAAAAGACTGCTACTCCCATTACCAGTATCTGGCTCATTACGAGAGAATATGACGGCCTGGCCGGTGCCGGCGGTGTCAAGGACGTGTGTCGCCAACTCGCCCAGGCTCTCTCCCGAACAGCCAGGGTTTCTGTCTGCCTTCCCCTGTACGGGTTCATGAATCCCCAGACCCTTGGCTTTCACCTCTCAGATCAGTTCCAGGTGGATATGAACTATGTCGGAGAAGAGCGGCGTGAGGATGTTCGCATCTGGAGCAAGCAAACCACAACCGAGACACACAGCCTGACTCTCTACCTGGTGGATTCTCCCCGCTATCAGGAAAAAAAATCTGTCTACACATACACCCTTGAGGAAGAAGCTGAAGACCCAACCCACGTTCAAGGCAGCGGCCATTATGATTATTTTGCCATGAACATTCTTCTGCAGAAATCTGCAGTCAACCTTATGCTCTCCCTCAATGAAAGCCCTGATGTCATCCATTGCCATGACGGCCACACAGCCCTCCTGCCCGCAATGGTGAGAGAAAATGAAGGGTATCGCCACTTCTTCTGCAAAACAGGTCTGGTTGTTACCATTCATAACGCCGGAAAAGGTTACCACCAGGAAATTGCCGACCTTCCCTTTGCCAAAAGCATTACCGGACTACCGGGAAACATTATTGCCAAAAACCTGCTTGACGGCCGTTTTGATCCCTTTATGGCCGCAGCCCCGTATGCAATACTTAATACCGTAAGTGAGAATTATGCCAGGGAACTGAGAGAAACCGATGACGATGAGCTTACGGACTGGCTTGGCCACCTGCTCGCCAGCCGCGGCGTATTGCTTTCCGGCATCACAAACGGCATAAATCCGGATGACTTCAATCCATCCCGCCCTGAAAAAATGGGTATTGCGGCAGGCTACTCCCCTGAAAAAGGCGACCTTAAAGGCAAAGAGGCCTGCAAACGTGATCTTATCCGGGCAATCTCAAGAAAAGAGCTGAGCAATGTCCTTATCCATGGCTCCCTCTCTTCAAACACAGACCTGCCGCTTTTTACACTCATAGGCCGTTTTGATCCCCAGAAAGGCGTCGACAAGCTGGTGGGAGCCTTGGAGACCCTATTACCCATGGATTCCGGCTTTCAGGTTCTCATCCTGGGAACCGGAAGCAAAGAGATTGAAGAAGGACTGATACGACTCTCAGGGCTGAAGGCAAACAAGGGGCGAATCTGTGTCCTTCTTGGATACGACCCTATCCTGGCCAACCGAATATACGCCGGCGGGGATTTCTTTCTCATTCCCTCTCGTTACGAGCCTTGCGGCCTGACAGATTACATGGCCCAGCTCTTTGGCTCTATTCCGATTGTCCATTATATCGGCGGCCTGGTGAAAGTTATCGACTCCCAAACCGGATTCATCTATCACGACCACAGTTCTGCTGCCCTTATGGGAACCATGCAGCGTGCCTTGAAAGTATACAGACAGAAACCTTCCCAGATAAAGCAAATGCAGAGGACAGCCATCAAAACAATTAAAGAACAGTACACATGGGATAAAATCGTACAGAGATATCTGGATCTCTATGCTGCAGCGATTAAACAGAGTAAAATAAAAATATAACTACACAGGAGAATATTATGACAATAAAAGTCGGGATAAATGGCTTTGGACGAATCGGCAGGAGTATCTTCAGGGCTCTCAGCAAAGATGCCGCCTTTGCGGATATTGAAGTACAGGCCATCAACGACCTTACAAACAATGAAACCCTGGCTCATCTCCTGAAATACGACTCGGTTATGGGTATATATGAGAAGACGGTCTCTGCCGACGAACAGGGAATCATCGTTGACGGCCGGCATATTACCATCTTCAACCACCGAAACCCGGCCGATATTCCCTGGGCCGATATGGGTGTTGACTATGTTATTGAATCTACAGGTCTCTTTACAGACAGTGAAAAAGCTCGGGCCCACATAGAGGCGGGGGCTAAAAAAGTTATCATCTCCGCTCCGGCAAAAGGGAAGGTCAAGACCATTGTCATGGGCGTCAACGAACATGAATATGATCCGAGCCAGGACCATATCGTCTCAAATGCCTCCTGCACGACAAACTGCCTCGCACCCTTTGCCAAGATCATCCTGGATCGCTTCGGCCTGGTTAAAGGTCTGATGACCACTGTCCACGCCTATACCAATGACCAGAGGATTCTCGACTTTCCCCACAGCGACCTGAGGAGAGCGAGGGCGGCGGCTGTTTCAATGATCCCAACAAAAACAGGAGCCGCAGCGGCGGTTGCCCTCGTCATCCCGGAACTCAAGGGTAAGTTTGACGGCCTGGCAGTAAGGGTCCCCACACCAAACGTTTCCCTTGTTGATGCCGTCATTGAAGTGGAGCAGGAAACCACGATTTCCGAGGTCAACCAGGCTCTCAAGGATGGAACAAACAGATTTCTCGGCTTCTCTGACGAACCGCTTGTTTCCATTGATTACCAGGGAAACCCCTACTCTTCGGTAATTGATGGTATGTCGACAAAGGTCATTGGCGGAACCATGGTCAAAATTCTAAGCTGGTATGACAACGAATGGGGATATTCCAACCGGGTACTTGACCTGATCCTGCTCATGGAAAGCCAGAAACCATTATAACAACAGACCTTATCAAAAGCCAAGTGGACATTCGGCGCAATCCCTTTATCCACAGAAAACTCGACAGAAACTGGCCACATACCGGTCTTGGATTTAAATAGTTAAGTGTTAAGATTTAAGTAAAACCTATTAGTAATTTCCTTACTTAAATCTTAATTACTTAAAACTTAACACTACGCCTCCAGATAAAATTCGAGGTCAATTATCCACAATTCAGCACCGACTTGACGACACATTTACGAGCTCTGTACTAAAAGCATGAATACCACCTTCGATTCAGATGCCTTGAAGGCAAACCTGGAAGAAACCGCGGTTGATGAGGTTATCATTGCCCCTTCCATGATGCTGCTTCTCAAGGAAGCAGGCAAATACAAAGGTATCCACAATACCCTGTATGAACTGCTGCATGAAATTTATCATCCATATCACAACTGGAACCTCATCCTGCCAAGGCTGCGTACTTTCGTCCTGAAAAACGCACCGCTATACGGTCGCTCTTCACGAAAAACAGAGACTTTTTCCCGGTTCACCGAGCTCTTCTTCCTGGCCATGGAAGACACCCGTAAAAATGAAATCCTGCTGGCTCTGGCAGTGGAATCTCTCCTGGCCTACGTGGAAAAAACCATTACCACTGCCGGTCCGGATCTCCAGGACTATGATCAGGCCCTGGGAGAGCTTTTCAACCGGCTCTATGACCTTGACAACGAGATCATAATGTTCATGGTGCAGGGCCACCATCCAATGAAAAAAATTGCCGGTTCTCTCCTTGAATTTAATGAGAGTTCTTCAGAAAAAAAACTCGACCTGCAGCCGACAGGACGGCTGATGAAAAAAGTCCTTACGTTGAATTATCAATACTGGCTGGGAGAAGAAGACCCTCAACCCTGGTTTCTTTCCCAGTGCCATGATATGTGTGATGACTGGCAGGCAGGAAAACTCTTCAATGCCATATCGCATGAGCAGATCCGCGCCCGGGCCCAGGATCTGGAAAAAATTGATATAGAACTCTCTCCTGAAAAACTTGGCGACATGCTGAAACTCCCGTCCCACATGGACCTGGTTCGGCTGTACAAAGAAATTCCCTCCAAACTGGCAACCAATAAAAATGGTACGGACAGCCAGCATCCCGACCGCTTCGCTGAAAACCGCAGACTTATCTTCCTTTTCAGAGTAATGCGATTATCAGGCCTTTATCTTATCCATGAGGAAAGTCTTCGGGAAATCAACCGTAGCCTGATACAGCTGATACAAAAACAGACGTTCGAGGAAATTGAATCCTTCCTGCTGACAACCACCCAGCTCCTGAAAGAAAATGTCAGCCGTTACCCACACACGGCCCTTCAATGTATTCAAGTCCTGGGAGCTGAAGTCTTCAACAGGGAAAACAGCAGACTGGTCGAAACCTTCCTCTGGGAGGCTGTTCGTTTTGGTTTCCAGTATGCTAATGTCACCGGCGTTGATGCCGACTGGCAGCCGATCACCAATCCGGCACATCTGGCCAATATCAGGGTCTGGCTTAACCTTATCATGCAGGAGCCAAAATGGTGCGCAACTCTGTTTTCCGCCCTTATCATCAACCTGAAGCTTTCAGGCACCTGCGTCAAGGATACCGATCTTTTCCAACGGGACATTACGTATCTTCTCAACAATCCCATTGAACCGGTCTATAACCTGGTAAAACAATTTACCAAGCTGATGCCGGTCTTTTTCAATGAGATCGGCGCCGAAGGACACCTGCGGGATGTTTCAACTGAAATCGATGAAATTCATAAGCGAAAAGATATCCTCATCCATTTCCTGCGCAAACAGAGTCATGTGGAAAGCTCCAACCTCATTGTTGATTTCATTAAATCCATTATCAACTTCTGGCGGACCAGGGACAAAAAGGTCTTGTCGGAATTTCTTCCTGAAGAAGTGCTGTACCAGATCTCTGCTGTGGGTCCTTTTGTAGATGATCTTCATACACTGACCGCCAGGGTCTTTGAACTGCCGGGGATCAAGAATGAAACCGATCTTCTGAACTGGGACAAGCAGGAAATGGAACGCTTTCTGGCCTGGCAGAGCGATATTGAGTCCCGGGAAGTGAGGCGCTTCCGCCTCCTTGTCCAGATGTACCAACTGTTAAACCAGAAATACAATCTTGGCTTCCAGGAACTGCGCCTTCAGTTGCAGCAGGCAATCAATACAGGTTTTCCAGAAATGGAAAAACTGCTGTCAGATCTGGAAACCTGCGATACAGTCCAATGTCTGTCCTCGCTTCTTGATCAGCTGGAGCAATTGAAAAAAATCATTCTGAGTGAAGAAACTTTTGAAGCAAAAGAAGATATTTACCACAAGCGCCATATTGCCGTTGATATTCCTTCGGTGTACGGCCGCTACAATGAAAGAAAATTTGATGCCCTGGGGCTCACTTTCCGGCTGGAAAACCTCGCCAATATTTACCTTGAAAAACTGCCGTTAACTGTCAACCTGGAAATTATTACCAGGGCCACCTTCATCCGCATCCTCAAATGCCTGCGCCTCTACCTGAGAGCCCTTGAAATTGATGGAATCACAAGCAGAAGGCTTGAGACCTATGTTTCCCTGCTTTCCAATTCACTGGGAATCAAACGATTCTCCTACACACAGTATCTTGACATCTTCAAAGGGCTGTCAGAGGGCGTTAAAGACGTTATTTACGCCTATTACACCAACATTCACCAGAACAACCTGACAATCATCATTCCCCAGATAGGGTCAGCCAAGCTGCTTGCCAAGTACCGCAACCTGTGGAAGGAAGAACAAAAGGAAGAGGGAGAACCGCAAGCCGCCGGTGTAAACCAGGAGACCATACACCGCCTGTCTGAGTCCTTCATGCGTGACCTGATAGCCGAAACATTCGGCCTCCAGCACCTCGACAACTTCATCACCAGAATCTATCACGTCCTGGAGCGCCAGAAAGAGCTCCTGGACGAAGAAATGGTCGACTTGCTGATGACCTATAATCCGGAAAAAGTTATCCACCATATAGACCAACAAAGCCCCCACGCCCGCAATATCATTCTTCTCGGCAACAAAGGTTATAACCTGAGCCTGCTGGCAATAGATAAAAAGCCCGTTCCCCCGGGCTTTGTCATTACCACTGAGATTTTTCGCTGCTGGCCCGTGGTAAAAAATTATCGAATGGCCAGGGATGAGTTCATGCGGCAGGTCCGGCAGGCCCTGAACGAAGTTGAGACAAAAACGGGCCAGATCTATGGAAACCAGAGTAATCCTCTTTTGATTTCTGTCCGCAGTGGAGCGTCCATTTCCATGCCAGGAATGATGGCTACCATTCACAACGTCGGCCTCAACGTCGAAATAGTCGAAGGTATTGCTGAAGTTACCGGGAAAAAATATCTGGCCTGGGACAACTTCAGACGCTTCCTGCAGTCCTGGGCCATGACCCTGGATATAGAAAGGGAAGTCTTTCAGACTCTGATGAATGAAGCCAAAGCCCGTCATGGCGTCAGTGTCAAAAGACTGTTCACTCCGGATCAGATGAAGGAACTGGCCCTGAGCTATCAGCAAAAAATCCTGGAGCTCGGTATCACCATTCCGGAAGATCCCTGGTTGCAGCTTACCGGGGCCATTGAACTGGTGCTTACATCCTGGGATGCCGAAAAAACAAAAGGCTACCGTGAACTGATGGGTGTTTCGGACATGTGGGGAACAGCAGTTATTATTCAGGCAATGGTCTTTGGTAACCTGGACAGAACATCCGGAAGCGGAGTGGTTTTCACCGCCCACCCCTATAGAAAGGTCCGTCGAGTTGCCTTGTGGGGTGACTATGCCGCAGGGGACCAGGGAGAAGATATTGTCGGCGGCCTTGTCACCACCTATCCCATTTCAATAGAACAGGCAGAGATCGACGGCAGACCGGTAAAACATGCCCTGGAAAACAGATCCCCGGAAATCTACCAAGGGCTTCTGGATATTGCCAGGGACCTGGTCTATGAAAAGCGCTGGAACCCCCAGGAGATTGAATTCACCTTCGAAGGTCCAAATGCTTCAGATCTTTACATTCTCCAGACAAGAGACATGATTACCATCAAGAAAAAAGAACGGTTTCATGTTTTCACGGACAACAATAACGTTCAGAAGGATTTTCTTGGGAAAGGAATAGGGGTCAGCGGCAGTGCCCTGTCCGGTCTGGCAGTCTTTAATAAAGAAAATATCAGTGCGTTGCGCCAGAAGAATCCCGGAACACCTCTTATCTTAATCCGCCAGGATACGGTTCCTGAGGATATCTCTGAAATTTCAAAGGCCGATGGTCTTCTTACCGCCCGCGGCGGCCAGACCTCCCATGCTGCCGTGGTCACTTTGAGACTGGAAAAAACCTGCGTTGTCGGCTGTCGCGACCTTCAGGTATTTGAAACAGAGGAACGATGTGTTCTCGGCAACCACACCATACATTTCGGAGACCCTATAAGCATTGACGGCCGCCAGGGCCTCTTTCTTAAGGGACGCCACGATGTGAAAGAAGAGGTCCACATTCTACCGATGTAACACCGGCCTGTAACGTTTACTCTTACCAGATTGATTTCACATGCTCATAACGCTGAATTTTCTCGTCCTTCGTAACAATTGGCAACCCGAGGGAAAGCGCTGTTGCTACAATAATGCGATCGGCAGGATCCTGATGAAACAAACCCGGTAAATTAACAGAACGCAGGGCAATGGTATTGTCTACAGGAACAAAACTAACAAATGGAAGGGCTTCTGTTTTTCGTATCCAGTCCCGCACATCGATTGAAAATTCAAGTCTGCCTTTCTGAACCAGCATTGCAATTTCCCATGTACTCATGGAAGAAATGACGACACCCTGTTCAGCTGATGCCCCCTGAATAGCCTGCCTTGCCTTTTTTGACAAGGTTTCAGGTTCACTAACCCACCAAAGCCAGATATGTGTATCAAGCACTATCATTTCAACATGTCCCAATCATTTTCGGCAACAGGTTCCATGGGGTCCTCATAACGCAGTATAGAGTTCCGCAATTCCTTAACAGCGTCCATGGGATCTTCGCGGTAAGGAATAATTTTAAGTACCGGCTTGGTGTGATCGGTTATGATCAAGGGCTGACCCGTTTGCTGTACTTGGCGGAAATACTTGAGAGCCTGAGGTTTAAATTTAGATTTTGAAATGCTCTTTTCCATAAGTCTCTCCTGTAATTATCACAAAAACACAACATGTGACCATGGTATCATGACCACAGGATCACGTCAAGGGAGTTTCCGGCCTTCCTGCCCCAAAGCCTATCAACGATGACGGCTCAGACAAGCTGGGCAAGTACCTGATTGGCAACTGGCAGTGCAACCGGGGTAAGACGCAGAAAACCATTCTGCGTTTCCAGAAGATTACGATTTTCCAATTCTGTCAATTTTTCTCCGTAATACTCATCTGGAGTCAGGCCGAAACGTTCTTTCATCTCCGCAATTCGAACTCCGCACAACATGCGAAGGCCCATAATGATAGTTTCCCGGAAACGGGACGAACGGCTCAAAAATTCAACCGATAAAATGGGCTGTTCATTCTTTTTTAACATCTTTGAAAAACGCAAGGGATCATTCTCATTACATACCCTCAAACCATGTAGGCCGCTGACAGAACCCGCTCCCAGTCCGAGATACGACCTGTTTCTCCAATAGTGAATATTATGCCTGCATTCAAATCCTTTTCTGGCAAAATTGGAAATTTCGTATTGCTGAAAATCAGGTGAAATCATTTCAGCAGTCATCACTTCCATATCTGCCAATTCATCTTCCGTTGGCAGAACCGCTTTTTTCTCAGCAACCTGTATGGCAAGAGGTGTCTTCTCCTCAACCATCAGCTCATAGAGTGACACATGCTGTATCCCCATTGAAACAGCAGCAGCCAAAGACTGACGCCAATGCTCCGTCGTCTGTCCAGGCAAACCATATATCAGATCAATATTGATGTTTGAAAAACCTGCCTGTCCGGCCTTCTCTATGGCCCGCTGTGCCTCTAAAGCAGAATGACTTCGGCCTATCGTCTGCAAAAGAGCATCATCAAAAGACTGGACACCGATACTCAGCCTGTTGACCCCAGCCTGACGGAGCGCGAGCAAGGTCTGGCTGTCTGCTGTATTGGGGTTGGATTCCACGGTAATCTCCGGCCTGGAAATAAACCGATACCTGTGCAGAGCTTCTCCAATGAGGGCAACAAGGGTTTCAGCTCCCAGAACCGTTGGCGTTCCGCCGCCAATGTACAGAGAGTGGAAGGTCTGATCACGGCACCAGGGGTGTTCAGCCATGACGACCAGCTGCCGGAGAAGAGCTTCAACATAGGAATCAACATCCTGTCCCATCAGGGGATAGGAATTAAAGGAGCAGTAACTGCATTTACTGAGGCAAAAGGGGATGTGAATATAGAGGCCGGCGCCGGAGGAACTCATTGCTTCAAAAGATTCCGGCATTCCTGTTTAATCTCTTCCATGAGGCCGTGGTCGGCAAAGCTGAAAGGTTTCTCCTGGTGGCCAATGATCAGGTGATCAAGGAGCTGGATATCCATTACCGAACAGGCCAGAAACAGATTTTTTGTCAATGTCCGGTCAGCGGCAGAAGGGACCTGGGAGCCGGTTGGATGATTATGGGCGATAACAAGTGCTGCTGCATTATTTTCCAAAACCATCTTGATAAGTTCCCGGGGGTAAATAGTATTACTCGACAGTGTTCCTTCAAAAACCGTCAGGGCATCTATGATGGCAAGACCGGCATCAAGAAGAATGACCTTGAAAACTTCTTTTTTTAGGTGGCGCATGGAGTGATTGAGATACTCGGAAACTTCACTGGACGACCGGAGATAGTCTTTATGCTGAAGACGCTGGTTCAAGTAACGGCGGGCTACACTCTGGATAAAAGAGACAACAAATCCGTTCTGGGCTCCGATTCCCTTGACCTCCTGAAGTGCCTCGGGCGAGGCTTCAAGAACAGCACCAAAAGAGCCAAATTGCTTAAGCAGAGCCCGGGCTTCCTGCTTACAGTCCTTCCGGGGGGTTCCCAGAGTAAGAAGAAGCTCCAGCACCTCATCATCATTAAGAGCCTCCAGCCCGCGAGCCAGAAACTTCTCCCGCAGCCGCTGCCGGTGCCCTTTGGTCTTATCTTCAAGTATTTTAGCCACTAAACCCACAAAAAAACACGAAATTATAAAACATATCTTTTAATTGTCGCCTTCGGATAAGCGAAGTTCACAAGCAATCCAACTTCTATGCCTGTAGCCTTGAGATAATTTATGATCTGAGTTTCATGAGCTTTATGTAGATTGCTTTGTGCCTTCAACTCAATAATTATTTTGTTAGTTACAACAATATCAGCAAGGTAGTCCCCGACAACCTCTCCTTTATACATAACTTGGATTGGTTTCTGAACCTCAACAGTAAAACCTTGTCTCTCTAATTCTATTCGCAAGGCCTTCTCATAAACCTTTTCCAGAAAGCCATGCCCCAGCTCTTTATAGACGGCAAAAACACACCCGCTTATTTGATAAACAAGTTCTTTTTCAACAAGTATTTTCACTTTCGTGTTTTTTCGTGGGTTTCGTGGCCGGATAATCTATTTATTCAATTCCTTTATAAACAGCTCATTGGCCATTTTGGGATTAGCCTTGCCCTTGGTTTTCTGCATAAGCTGACCAACGAAAAAACCCATCACTTTGGTTTTGCCAGCCCTGAACTGCTCCACCTGATCTGCGTTGTCAGCCAGGATTTCCTGAACAATTTTAAGGAGATCCCCTTCATCGCTCATCTGAACCAGGTTTTTCTCTTTAACAATCGTCTCCGGATCCTTACCACTGCCCATCATCTCTTCAAACACGGTCTTGGCAATTTTACCGCTGATCGTGCCCTTATCTATCATTCCAAGCAGGCCCCCCAGATTTTCAGGTGAAACAGGGAAGGCACTGACATCTATGCCGTCTTCCCCCTTCAACTCCCGGAGCATCTCGGTCTTTATCCAGTTTCCAAGCTTTGTTGCGTTGGCATAACCGGCCAGGGCCGCCTCAAAATAATCAGCCAGCTCCCGGGATGTCGTCAGGATTGAAGCATCCTCTTCTCCAAGGCCCAGCTCGGAGATAAAGCGCCCTTTCTTGTCATCAGGTAATTCCGGCATGCTTTCTTTAATGCTGGACACCCACTCTTCATCAATGACAACCGGCACCAGATCAGGATCCGGGAAATAACGATAATCATGGGCCTCTTCCTTGCCGCGCATGGAAGAGGAAACATTGCGATCCGGGTCCCAGAGCAAGGTCTCCTGCACGACTTTTCCACCGTCGAGCAAAATATCTCTCTGCCGCCGTTCTTCATATTCCAGGGCCCGCTGCACATTGCGGAAAGAATTCATATTCTTCAGCTCCGTGCGGGTCCCTAGCTTTTCCTGTCCTACAGGCCTCAGGGAAATATTGGCATCGCAACGGAAACTTCCCTCCTGCATATTGCCGTCGCAGATGTCCAGATAACGAAGAATAGCATGAAGTTTTTTCAGGTATGCTGCTGCCTCTGCTGCAGAGCGAATATCCGGTTCGCTGACGATTTCTATCAGCGGCACCCCTGTTCTATTCAGGTCCACATAGCTCAGGGGCTGCGTTTCATCATGGACCAGCTTGCCGGCATCTTCTTCCATATGTATTCGAGTCAAACCAATACGCCTGACACTCCCGTCAACCTCAACATCAACGAAGCCATGCTCAGCGATCGGCAGCTCAAACTGGGATATCTGATACCCTTTGGGAAGATCAGGATAGAAATAATTCTTGCGGGCAAACTGATTGAGTTCACCAATTTCACAATGGGTGGCAAGGGCCATTTTAATGGCATACTCAACCACTTTTTTATTCAGCACCGGCAAAACACCTGGCATCCCAAGGCATACCGGACAGGTATTTGAGTTTGGGGGGTTGCCGAATGTCGTGGTGCAGCCGCAGAATATCTTGGTGGTGGTTTTCATCTGGGCATGGATTTCCAGCCCGATCACAGTTTCAAAATCCATCTGTTACTCCATATAAAAATAAATCCCTATCACTTACTCTTTTGAACCCACGCGCTGACCTTTGCGAGCTCGTCCTGCCAGTCAGAACTGACCCTGATTTCAAGAAACAGGCGAAACAATTCATCCACAGTACGTGTTGCTGTTTCCAGCAGACCGATACGATCAAGAAGACGACCTTCAACCGCATGGGGATCATCACTTTCCTCTGTTCCTGTCATGGTTTTCGGAAGCTTGACATTACGAAACTGGAGCATGCTCCCCTTCAGGGTCAGAAACCATTGATACTCCCCCAGAACAAGGTGAATTCGTGTCTGCTCAAGCTTTTTACCCATGCGCAAACCGGTTCGCGCTTCGCGAAGCTCCGCCTGAAGACCCTGGCAGACAATCTTTTCAAAGGAATCGCCCTCTCCATATTCGAGGAGCATGTGCTTTTCAAATACAAGCTGGATATCCCCTGTTCCAGGCAGAAAAACGGTACCACCCCGTTCATCACTTTTATACCAGAGCCAGGTAAGAAAATCCTGGCCAAGAAATCGTTTTTCAGAAATAAGATCGACTAAGTCCATTGAGAACGCTTTTGTGTTTGTGTGAAAGTTTAAAGGTGGCGAATGCCACTTATTCTTCTTTTTGTTTAATCATCAATATGAAACAGCGTTATATGAAAATTGCCGGTGTAATCTCCGAGAGAGCCTCATGCTTTGCAGGCCCGACAAGATGCTCGGCTGTAAGATACGGAATCTGCTGCATCAGTGACAACCCGAAGGTCTCCTTGAAAAAATCTTCCAGTTCCACCTGGGCCTTTTCACTTGTGGAAAAAAAGAGCAGGGTGGATTCAGCCAGGTTCCAGCAGAGATCATACGTTGATGGCACAGGCACCGCTTTTTTGAGCAGCATGAGGTTGACGTTTTCTTTAATGTCCAGCTTCTGAACCCGGCTTAATTTCGGGATCTGCTTTGCTTTCTTGAAACGCTCTTCCTCTTTCAGGCAGAATTTCTTCAGGACCCTTGGAGCAACTTTTCTTTCATCAATGCGAAGCGTCAGGACGATATAGTCACCTGCCGCGAAAGAAGCATATTCAAAAGAAGCATCAAACATATTAACAACTGACACCCAGCCAACGGAACGCTCTTCATAATTTTCATCAATATCCCGAAAGGCATGCTGGGCTATTTTTTCAGCGGCAAAATCCCAGAAATTCTCGGGCAATTCGTCAATCACTTTATATCGAACAAAACTGGCAGAGCCAGAAAACAGTCCCATAATACTCTTCCTTCTTCTTTTTCAAAAAGTTATATAATATAAGGTAGCCTTGAATAATACAAACGGCCAACAGCTCATACATAGCAGACATAGTGCCGCTGTACAAGTGATTTAAAGACAGAAGGACAAACACTTGGCCCCGAAGAAAAAGAGTGAAAATAGTGAAAAAAAAGAGTAGAAACCTTGACAAAGCATTCTGACTCAGTTAAATAACCCTTTTTCGTGTATGGGTCGTTAACTCAGTCGGTAGAGTATCTGCCTTTTAAGTAGAGAGTCGTTGGTTCGAGTCCAACACGACCCACCAATAGATGTCCCCATCGTCTAGTCAGGTCCAGGACACCGGCCTTTCACGCCGGCAACAGGGGTTCGAATCCCCTTGGGGACGCCAAGCAAATTCAAGGAGTTAGCCTAGATTAGGTTGACTCCTTTTTTTGTTTTGACGGCTCCTCTGACGGCTTTTTCTTTTTGAGCCTCACTCTTCTTGCTAAATAGTTCTTCCATCGCCCCTCTGACATGTTCCAGTCCAAGAGTTTTTAAAGACCGCTCTGTTGTATTAGGGCTTTGATGTCTCAATATAGCTTGTATAATTGCAACATTGTTTCAAGCAATATACCTTGAGACATCTTCAACCCTGGGCAAGTTTTTTCGATAAACCAATGGGACAATCGATGTGAAGATATTCACTTAAAACTGGCGTGCTCGCGCGTCGTCCTTGGGCGAATTGTTAGTGCTTTTTTGCTGTTTTATAGTTTGAGAACCAGCTTCAAGCCCTCGTCGACTTGGTCTATGATATTGTTGGGTAGATGGTGAACTTTTTCAGTTAATAATGCTTTGTCGATGGTGATAACTTGAGAAATGTTGATAACACTTTCTTTGGACAACTTGGAACTTTTGCTGGATAAAAGTATATTTCCTGGGGCTGCCGCTAAGCGTAAATTTGAGGTAATTACAACGGCAATAATGGTGTTTATTTTGCTTTTGTTGAATTCGTTTGATTGAATTATGAGTAGTGGCCTTTTGTAGCCCGGCTCTGAACCTACAGGCTCGGGTAACTCGACCCACCAAATGTCTCCGCGTTTTATTACCATTCTTCTTTTTCTATTGAACTGAACTGCATAGTTGAAATGGTACTATTTAATTTTGCAGGCTCGGAAGAGTAGATTTCATTTAGCTGTTTAGTGATGAGACCAGGAGGGTGTTGTTCAAGAAATTTTGCAACAGCTTCGGCGTATAGCTTGCTTCGCGAAACCCCATGGTTTTTTGCGTACTGGTCAGCTGCACGAAATAGTTTGTCTGGTATTGAGATTGCAGTTTTCAT
>JACNJZ010000138.1:42980-49934 GCA_014382295.1 Candidatus Desulfobia pelagia
AGAATTTATCCGAGGCAGTAGGTAACCGGAATAATCACTTCGGCTGTGATGGGCGGGCTTGGGAAAGGGGCCGCTTTTTTGATGGTTGTCATGGCGTTCTTGTCCAGAGCCTGATACCCTGAACTTTGTACTATTTTCATGTCCTCAATGTCGCCGTTTTTCTTGACGACAAAACTGACAACTACCTTACCCTCCCACCCCATCTTTCTGGCGATGCCTGGATAGCAAATTTCTTTCTGAATAGTTTCCTTGATGTATTGAAAATGCTTTTTAAGATATACCTGATGCGCTGTGACTACAGGCTCTTCTTCCTGGCTTTCCATGCTCTCTTCCGTGCCATAAGAAGCTGTGGCCGGCACAACCTCGGCGGTAACGAGTGCTACAGGGTCAACGTGTGTCTCTTCTTCAATCGCCTTGGGGATAACCACCGGTTTCGGCACGTTCATAGCAATAGGTTCTACCGGTGCAATGAGGGGCTCAACTGCCACCGGTGATTGAAGTTCGACGGTTTTTTGCGGCTGTGGTACTGCAGCTTTAACGCTTCTGGGTACAATCTGTTTTTGCGGTGGCGGAAGCTGTACCCTTTTCTCGAGAGCAGGAGGCGTCTCGTGCTGCACCCGGGGAACTGGTACTGTTTTCTTGAAAGACGAATGCGCCTCTTGCTGCACGAGAGTCAGGTCAATGACCACTGGCTTGCCCAGAGTTGGCACAAAAGACCCCATGGACAACGCTGAGAGTACCAGCAAGCCATGCAGCAGAAAAGAAAGACTGAACCCAAGGGAAAATCGTTTCATTGACTGACCTCGGTCTGCAGGCTCACTTTACGGAAGCCAAGCCCTTTCACCAGATCCATGACATCGACAAATTTCTGCAGGGCAATACTTTTATCGGCCCGGATAAGTAGGGGTGTTTCACGATTCTGCAATTGCAGACGATCAGCAATAACGGGCAATGTCATTTTGTCGGCATCAAGAAAGAGATTGCCCTGACGGTCGATTTCGATGGTCACCGATTGCACGGCAGCCGTGGAAACGCCTGTTGCCTTGGGAAGTTCCACCGGAATGGCGCCCATGGCAATAAAGGTTGATGTGGTCAGGACAATGGTCAGCAGCACCAGCATGACATCCACCAGCGGAATGACATTAATGGACTCAAAACTTTTTTCATCCATGGCTTATTTCCCATTGCATGATCAGGACTTTCACCCGGCGCAGCAGCAGATTGTAGATTGTTACAGCCGGAATGGCGACCACCAGTCCGACGGCGGTTACCTTCAGAGCCAAAGCCATGCCAACCATGATCGTTCCGGTATCCATGAATCCGGTTTTCCCCATGGAATAAAAGGTAAGCATAATGCCGAGAACTGTGCCAAGCAGACCAATATACGGCGCATTGCTGCCAATACTGGCGATGAGATGCAGCTTGCCGGTCAGTTCCAGTTCCAGGCTCTGGCGGTCGCCGAAGTCCTGAATGTTGATTTTGCGGTACAACATATATCTTTCAATGCCTATTGCCACGGCAACAGTGCTCATGACAAGCAGCAGCCCAATAATGCCATAATCGATGGTGTATTTAAGCCATTCCATGTCCAGCGCCTCCTGAAAAAATCATTTTTACACCGAGAAAGATCAGCACCAGCATGGCCAGTGCCCGGAGATACGGCATGAATTTTCCCGTTTCCCGATGCAGGTTTTGAGAGATGAGCCCCAGTCCGCCGGCAGTCAGCAGGAGCGGGGATAAAGTAAGCCCGAGACCAAAAAAAAGTCCGAAACCCATTCCGGTGACTATCGAATCCTGCCCGGCAGCAAGAAGAAATACAGCAGCGACGGGAGGACAGGGAACCAGGCTGGTAGCCATGCCCAGAAACAGGAGCGGCAACCGGTTTTTTGTGCCGCCCTTACAGGTTTCCCGACAGGACAGACGGTTAATAAAAGGCATGATCAATGCCACGCCTATCAAGGAAAACCCCATGATCTTCTGCATTTCCGGACCAGGGTTGAAAACTTCACCCACAAAGGCGGCAAGGCCGCCAAAGAGGGCATACATAATAATTTTGCCTGTCCCAAACGAAAAGGCTCCCTTGAGACCATCCTGAAATCCGCTGCCGGTAGTCAGGATGAACGGGCCGAGATATGGCAGACAGGTCATGCTGCATATTGTTGTGCCGTAGGTCACTCCGAGAATGAATATACTGAGAGTATCAACCATTAACGGCAGCCCCGTTATACTGAAAAGCCTCCACCGCCAGCAGCGCTGCTCCGAGAGCCGTGGTGATCTGCGGCGCTTCCGGGACAACAACCCGGCGCATGAGTTCGGTTTCCAGTGCCTTTACCAACCCCTGATTCAAGGCGGGTCCACCGTCAAATAACACCATATCCTGGACGCCGAGCCGCTTGGCCAGGCGGGCTACCCGGCGGGCAATGGAAAAATGGATACCGGCGATCAGCTCATCCTGACCATGGCCATTGGCCAGCAGACTGATGATTTCCGATTCGGCAAAAACCGTGCAGGTGCTGTTGATGGTCAAGGGAGTTCCTTGAGCCCGCATATGACAGGCACCGAGGTCCTCGACATCGATTTCCAGATTCCGGGCCGTCATTTCCAGAAAACGGCCTGTGCCGGCAGCACACTTATCGTTCATGGCAAAATTTTCCACATGGCCGTCTTCATCCAGGCGGATGACTTTCAGATCCTGACCGCCAATATTGATAATAGTCTTTACTGCCCCGTGCTGTTCTCCAAGCTTCCGGGCACCTATTGCATTGGCGGTGATCTCACTTATTGATTCATCGGCTTCCTTGAAGAGTTTCCGGCCATAACCGGTTGAAACGATATACGCCACATCCTGGCGGGAAATCCCTTTCTCCTCCAAGAGACCGGTAAAGGCCGCCATGGTATTTTTATGGAAGTGGCTGCCTGTGGGGCAGCAGATATGGCCAGCCACCCGCTCCCTTTCATCTGCCACAACTATTTTGATGGTCGTGGAACCGATATCGATTCCGGCAAAATAACTCATGCCGCTTTCCTCCTTCGCGCTATGATCGATTCAATAAAAGCCTCCACCCGGGTGGTGAGCTGGCCCATATCTTCCGGGCTATAATCCGTTTCCAGATACAGCATGGGTATACCGGCTTCTCCCAGGGCAGTGCTGATCTGCTTTTGTTCCATTTCATATGGCATACAGCCCGAAAATGCCTGGTAGATAACGCCTTCAACCTTGTGGCTGTCTGCCAGGGCCAGCACTCTGCGCTGCCGATCGGTGTTCGGGGTCAGGCAGGGACAGGTGCAGGGTTTGAGGTAACGGTCGGCAATGGCCGGCACCATATCATTCAGGTTCTCCTCATCAAAGGCAACGGCATCATAGAGCAGCCGGTTGGAAGAACACACTTCGTCAGCAACAATAACGCCACCGGCCTGCTCTACCAGAATAGGGACCTTCAGATTGGGAAAAATAGGCGGCGAACCGGTCAGCAAAAGACGCGGTGCCTGTCGTTGTCCCACATGGACAGCAGCAGCCTTTCTTTTTTCCAGTTCCATGAGCAGACGTTCCGTTGCCGCACACCACTGGTTGATATCATCTAAATAATAGGCGTTTGTGACCAGCAGGATATCCTTGCCAAAGATAAGCGGCGGCGTTGAACGCCGCAATTCGTGCAGCTTCCTGAATAATCGGCCGCCTTTACCCTTCAAATCGATTGCCTCACGGAGTTTTTTCCTGGTGACTTTATTGCCGGTGATCTTCTGCAGGTCGAGGGTGAATTGTTTCACTGATTCCTGCCAGTAGGACCGTGCGGCTTCACTCTCCTTGGTTGCCGGCATTTCCAGAGGAAAAACCGGGTAGCCCATCTCTTTCAGAATCTCACAGCTTTTTTTCTTCTGATCACAGGTAGTAGGAATAACCAGGGCATCAAGCTGCTGCGGCCATCGTTCTTTTTTGACATGAAACATGCCGGTGGTCGCCTTGACCAGCGGGCAGGATTTTGCCGGCATGAATTCAGCGCCAATCTGATCATAGGCATAAGCGCCGCTGCACATTCGATAAGGAGTAGCCCCCGCCGCCAGAATCAGTTCATCCGGTACCTGGAGACACAGAGTGCCGATAATTTTTTTCTTATCCGGCAGCCGATGGTTTTTTCCAAACAGTTTCTGGAAAAAATCAAAGAAATAATCCATGGCCTCAGGGGTATCGGGGAAGTCCTGCAATTGCTGCAGGGTTTCTTCAACTTCCATGGCCAGATGGATACCGGTGGTCTCCTGCATCCGGATAAACCTTTCATTTTCCATGGCCACGCCTCCCCATTCTTGTGAAAAAACCTTCTTCGGTGGCCTTGTATACAGGGAGTCCCAAAAACTTTACTTCCAGACAATCATTTTCCGGACACATTTCCACACATTTAAAACACATCATACAATCGTCCTTCAGGATGTTTTTATTGTCCAGGTCATCGGCAATATCGTGAATACCAACATCACAGACCCGGTAGCAGTTGCCGCAGCGGGTGCACTTGGAACCATCTTTGTTGATCCGCAGCAGGGCGGCTTTGGCAAAAATATAGTGAAAGGCGCTCATCGGGCAGAACAGGCAGATAAACCGTTTTTTATACAAGGATCCGGCGAGAAACATCCCGGTGATTGCCATGCCGAGTGCGGTCAGAATCATTTTGGTTTTGGAGCTGAAATCAATGGCCAGCTGGGAAAAATCTCCCTGGAATATCGGCAGCAGAGTCCGACCGGGGCAGATCATGCAGAAGGGAACGGCAAAGTCATGATTGAGCTTTGGCAGACCAAACAGAGAGTTGTTAATCGCCATGGGAATAAGAATCAGCAGGGTCAGGAAAATGTATTTGATCTTGCCGATTTTCCGGAAACTACTTCTCGAATAGGTCGAGTATCGCACACTCATTTTTTTCCGCAGGCCGCTCAACCAGTCCTGGATGGTGCCAAGGGGACAGACAAAACCACACCATGCTTTATTGAGAAGAATAAAAAACAGGAAAAAAGTCATGAGCCCGGTCAGAACGCCTATACCCCTTCCGGAAAACAAGCGGTCAAAGGGGAGAGCCATCTGGTGCTGGAAACCCATCAGGTAACAGGAACCGCCCCGGTAGTCGGTAAAGACACAGGCAAAAGTCGGAAGCTGGTCGCCGATATTAATGGCCAGATAGCCGCCATACACCAGGAGGACAAAAGCGAGCCACTGAATATGAAAGCGAAAACGACTGACGCTACTGTTGTATAGAGCCCTTTTAATCCTGTTCATCGAACACTATGCCTTTGACCGGTTTTTTCCGGCGCTCCCGGTAAAAGAAAATACCGCCGCTGGTCATTGCCATCCCGAGAACAGCGATAAGCAGGCCATATGCGTATGAAGAATAATCCGCCGAGGCCGGGGTGTAATACCATGGATGGGTTGTTACATACTGAACCCGCTCATAGGGTGTATTTCGAAAAGAACCGGCCTCATCTTCCTGATAGCTGGCTGTTATGAGGAATTCTCCCTTCCTGGTCCGTTTGAAATCCGGCCAGCTCTTCGGATAATAATCCCTGATCATCTGCAGAACTGCAGTTCCATCTACTCCTGTTACCACCTCTTTCCGCCATTTTTTTTCCGTTTCTAACTGGACGACAGCACCCGGAACAGGTTCGCCGAAACGTAACACTGTAATATGCAGGTCTTGACCTGAAGCCACTCTGGAATGAAAATTGGTGTCCCAGAGATCATTAATTTTTATCTCAAAGGGGATCGTTTCAAGGCTTTGGGGGGTGGTAAGATCTTCATTGAATTTCCCCTCATGGCCCCAGCCACAGCTGTGATGCATGGTGATCCATTTTGCCGTTCGGACCTGAAGGATTGCATTTTCGACTCCCTGCTCAACCACATAAACGTTATTGGCGCCGTGGACCGGGCCGTTGCCGAAGGGCGTGGGAAAGGTCAGCTGGGGATCTACTCCGAGTTGCAGGTTCGGCTCAATAACACTACCATCCGGGCGTCGAACATAAGCCTTGACCTGGGCAAGCCGGCTGTGCTCATTGAAATGATAGGACCGAACCGGCTGAGGGCGATGTTCCGACTCCTGCACCGATCGTCCGCCCATTGGTTGCCCCGGGCGGCCAGGCTTTTGTGAAGCAGCTGGTGCACTATGCTGTTCACAGACTTCTCCTGCCGGAGTCAGGGGCGAGAGATGCAACCGCAGAGGCGTGAGAGCTGTCCCCGACGGGGCGGCTCTTAGCGGCGCCGCAAGGAAAATCAATGCCAGCACAACAAGCCCGCAGCCGCGTAGAGGGCTCTTCATACAACAGGGGCCGGACATCAGTTCCCCTCACCAAAGCTGTAGGAGAGACCGGCATAAACCGTCCGCGGTGCACCGGAGTACATGTTCATACTGGCGTCACTGGCGCTATAGCTGACATATGTGGCGTACTCTTCATCCGTCAGATTAAGCACATGAGCCCACACCTTCCAGTTTTTCCAATCATAAGAGGCCCTTAGATTATACAACGTGGGGCGATTATACTTATGAAGATTGGCGTCATCAGCATACTGGGAGCTTGTGTCATCCATCTCAAATTCAACCTCCAGCCCTAATAAGGGAAGGAGTGTTACTCTGGCATTCAGATGGTTCCGAGGTGAACGGGGCTGCATGTTGCCGCTATAGTCGATGCCGCCGGTGGTATACGAGTCGTATTTGTTGCGGGCATAAGTATAGGCAACGTCGAGACGAACTTTGTCATGGGGAAGGATGGTGGCCATGATCTCGGCGCCGTCCTGGGAAGATTCTCCGGCGTTGATGTACATGTCGGTATCATTGACAACAATTTTGTCTTTGATGGTCATGGTATACAGAGAGCAATCAAGCCTGACACGCTTCTGCCACAGCAGACTCCTGATGCCGACTTCATAGTTTCGGGCTTTTTCCGGGTCAAGATCCTTGTTATCGTAGCGTGAGGTCCACA
>JACNJZ010000138.1:50627-53934 GCA_014382295.1 Candidatus Desulfobia pelagia
CTGTGCTGCCAGTCCGTTTTAAAATCTGCTTCGGTGATGGAGCCGGAGGAATCATTCTCGGAACTGACAAGATCTGTTTTGAAAGAAAAGATGGAGGTGTCAGTGGCCGCATAGTTGACCTTGATACTGGCCGCCTTTTTATCAAGGGATGTGTGATCACGCCAGCCATCACTGTCAACCAGGCTCAGATCGAGATTAAATCCCATCTTGCCATGGCCGCCGCTTCCGGAAAGGCCGCTGCGGAACTGGCCATATTCTCCCCCCTCTGTCCAGATTTTCCCTTGAGGCTCTGCCGTTGGTTCTTTGGTAATAACGTTAATAATCCCGCCAATGGCATTACTGCCGTATAGGGCGGAAGCCGGGCCTTTAATCACCTCAATGCGCGCAATAGAATTACTGTTAAGCCCGAGAAACTGGCTGGAACTCCCGGAACCGTAACTGCTGGTCGGCACACCATCAATGAGGACAATAGTGTATGGATTGGTAAAATGGGTTGGCACCCTGATGGCCGTCAGTTCAGATTCTCCGCCAAAACCCTGGGAGTTTATGCCCGGAACTCTCGAGAGTATCTCCTCCGGATTTCTGGCTTTTACCTTTTCAAGATCCTGTTCCGTAAAGAGGCTGACGGCAACAGGCGTATCTTTGACTTTTTCGCTGACTCTCGATGCACTGACAACCACTTCGTCGAGTTCCTGTCTGACTTCTGCGGCTAGAACAGGTGCAGCCAACAAAAGAATTGAAGCTAAAGAGATGAATCTTTTCACCAACGACCTCCTGATATCTAAATGAAATTTTTTGCTGTTGTAAGAAAGCTGTTTTTTCTGAACTGAAACCTACCACTGTGTGGGACTCTTGAAAAT
The DNA here is from genome assembly GCA_014382295.1 of Candidatus Desulfobia pelagia. Taxonomy (GTDB): domain Bacteria; phylum Desulfobacterota; class Desulfobulbia; order Desulfobulbales; family SURF-16; genus Desulfobia; species Desulfobia pelagia. The sequence goes on from JACNJZ010000138.1 coordinate 51,488, forward strand.
GTGGCAAATTGTCGCAGTCTGGTCGTTGGAATAGATAAGGGAGGGAAATATTGATTTCACAAATATATTATTTATGCACAACGAGGGAGGAAAACGAGCATCTCAAGTCCTACTTGAAATGAAAAATAGAAAAGTTTAAGATGCGACAATTTGCCGCATCCCCGGCACCGGACAAATGTGTACAATGGAGACCACCACCAAGTAGCACATGGGCGCGCGGACAAAAAATATCTGTACGTTCTGCGCTCTGTGAGAAACTCCCACCGTAACCAAAGAAAAAGAGGGGAAAATGAAAATGAAAAAAATCAAAATGAATTTAGTTGCTGTACAGGTTCTGTTTTTGCTCTTACTCGGCTTGGTCATCCTTCCCAATGCGCTCGCCATGGAGCATGGCAAAGACTACGACTCAGGAAACGTTCTTCCTTCTCCGCTGGCAATCCCGGCAGATATGTCATGCGGCGTCTGCGGCATGTATCCGGCCCGCTATGAGCAATGGCAGACACAGATGATTTTCAGTAACGGCGATATGGTTCCATTTGACGGCTGCAAAGATATGTTCAAATATCTTCTGGACATGAAGGAATATTCCGATACACATACCAGGCAGGACCTGGCTGTCGCCTGGGTAAAGGATTTTAATACCGGGAAATGGATTAACGCCAAAGATGCCTACTTTGTTGTTGCCAGCAGTGAAATGGGACCCATGGGCAAAGAGTTAATCCCTTTCGGCAGCATGACAGCAGCCCAGGAATTCAAGCAGAACAAGGGCGGAATGCTAAAGCATTTTCATGAAATCAATATGGAAGTGGTCGAAAAACTTGGCATGGGCGGCATGAAACACCATATGATGAAAAAAGAAACCATGGAAAATCATGAGCACCACATGGAAAAAGAGCACATGGAACATGGCAAGGGACATATGTAAAATTTCCCATGAACGATACGTTTCCCATAACACCGCCACCCGAACAGAATACAGATGCCTCGAAAATAGCTTTTTCCTGGCTCCTCCGTCTCCGCTGGTGGGCCATGCTGTGCCTGGTGCTGATCGTTGCTGTCGTCGCCCTCTTTTATGATATAAAAATCCCCCTGCCGCTGCTCTTCGTAATCCTCTGTTTTCAGGCTGCCAGTAACCTGTATTTCATGTACAGGCAGAAAAATGAGAAATCCGTCAGCGACCTCCTTTTCGGGGTGGTCATGGTCTGGGATGCCCTGCACCTGACAGTGCTCCTCTATTTTACCGGCGGCCCGATGAATCCGTTTACCTTTCTGTACCTGGTCCATGTCGCCCTGGGGGCCATGCTGATGCGGCCTGCCTGGTCATGGAGTCTGGCTGTCTTGACCATGGCGGGTTATGCCTCAATCTTTTTTATTCCTGAGCCGGAAATTTTGTTCAGCAGCGGCCACGACGTCTTCAAAAACCCCATCTGTGTCGATACCCCCAATATGCTGCTGCATCTCCAGGGAATGTGGGCCGCTTATACCATATCAGCCTTTTTCATAGTGTTTTTCATGGGCCGGATCCAGAAAGAACTGGTGGGTCACCAGCAGACGCTGCTCAAGCTTGAAGAGGAAAAGATAAAAAGTGAAAGGCTGGCGTCCCTGGCAACCCTTGCAGCTGGCGCAGCCCATGAATTCTCCACACCGCTGTCAACCATTGCCGTGGTAGCCGGTGAAATGATTTATGATTTAAAGAGCCTGGAGAATGGCCGGGAACTTCTCGAAGATGCGCAACTGATCAGGACCCAGGTCACAAAATGCCGGGATATTCTGGGGCAGCTGAATGCCGATGCCGGCGAACCCCTTGGCGAACATTATGCCCGGATCTCCGTGCAGGAACTGCTGGCCGGTGCCCTTGGCACCTTCAGGGAGGAAACAGGCCGGGACGCAACGTCTGTTCTGGAGACAGAAGATATGAGTCTCTATATCCCGGTTGAAACATGGACCAGAACACTGAAGGGCCTATTGAAAAACAGCCTGGATGCCGGAGCAGACAGCATCTCCCTTCTCTGCTCCCAGCAGAATGGCAACATCCTTTTTACTGTAACAGATAACGGTAAAGGCATGGACAAAGACACCTTGAGCCGGGCCAGGGAGCCTTTTTACACCACCAAGGAAACCGGCAAGGGGATGGGGCTCGGTCTTTTTCTGGCAAAATCCCTGGCTGAAAGGTTTGGGGGGCACCTGCACCTGTCTTCAGCGCCTGGCCTCGAAACAAAGGTGTCAATAACCGTCAGCATTGAAAAAATTACTGGGTAAAATGGGTATTATACGATCCCTGATTTCCCATGATAACGACGCAGGTACTGGGTTTCTTCTTGTTCATACCCTCCGGGACTTCAATAAAAATCTGGCCGGTGGACCAAGTTTTGTTGTTCTGCTCCCATGATATTGTAACTGGTCCTCCCCCATACTTCTTGGCGGGAAAATCCGTATAACACTCTTTG
>JACNJZ010000043.1 GCA_014382295.1 Candidatus Desulfobia pelagia
CACGTATGCTGGAGCCCGTAAAATGGTTGTCAAGGTTGGAAACATGGTGGGAATCAAGCTTCGTCCACATGATCTTCGTCGCCATGCCGCCACTTATGCTTCCAGATCAGGAGTTCCTCTTGAGATCGTCAGTAAAGTAATCCTCAGACACGCAGATCTGTCAACAACTCAACGATACCTTGGTAAGGTTTCTGATCATGAAGCTATTAGGTGGGTGGAAAGCCTGTATGGGTAGGCGAATAATAGATTGACTCAACTGGCTATTTCGAAAATGAAATATTGGTTAAAGACTCCAAACAGGAGAGTTTCAGACATCTTCAGCTGAACCCTCTGGTGCAAAATAAGAGATTTCCAAGGGCCATTCTCATGTTCCACCAACTGTTTTCAGTAAAGATATGTAGTTACGGGAATCAGGAATAGTATCAAGTCTCAGTCTCCGTTCAATTTTTACTCCTGCCATTGGGAATCTTTCGTTTGACCCCGTTCCCCACTATGTCAACGAACATGGCCAATGCGGCTTGAGATGCACTTTTTTCTTCCTGTAGGTGAGGAAAGGATGATATCCTTCACCTATGAGCCTAACACAGGAGGTCAGTCATGGGGCTTCAGTTTACCGGCCCCGCTCTTCCGCACAGACATCACTCTATAAATTACTTGTGGAGCGTTTCGATCACTTTGAGGATATCTATCCAGAGCGTTTTACAAAGAGCCACGGTTTCTATCGGCAGGTAATCTCCCATGTGGTTCGGAACTATCTCTGGTGTGGTGACCTGACGCAGGGATTCGCCCGTGTGAGATGCCCCGACTGCCATCATGAATACCTGCTGGCCTTCTCCTGTCGAGGACGCTGGTTCTGCCCAAGTTGCCACGAGAAAAAAGTCGTCCAGTTCGGTGAACAGCTGCGTGAGAACATTCTCTATCCCCTCCCTCATCGCCAGTACGTCTTCAGTATACCCATCATCTTGCGCAAGATTTTTTTATATAACCGCAAGCTTCTCTCCATCTTGTGTAAGGCTGCAGCCGACAGCCTGCTGATTTTCCTCCGCACAGTCACGGGCCTGAAAGACGGCATCGTTGGAGCGGTGATGACCATCCAGACCTTCGGAGACTATGCCAGGTGGCACCCTCACATCCATGCCATCGTCGCTGACGGGCTCTTCCGTCGCAATGGCGTCTTTTATGTAATGCCGAAGACATCCTTGAAGCCCCTGGCGGAGCTATTCCGGGGCAGGTTGTTGCAGCTACTGGTGAAAGAAGGGGTGATAGACAACTCCTTTGTCGCCATGCTGATGAAATGGAAACATACATCCGGGTTCAATGTCGACAACTCCGTTCGAATTGCAAAGGGTGACGAGAAGGGGATAACGGCCCTGGCGCAGTACATTATTCGCAACGCCTTCTCAATGGACAAGCTGAGTTACAACCGGGATACGGGCATGGTCGTCTATAGATCCAAGATGACCCACGGTAAAAACAAAAAGAACTTCTCTATCAGCACCGCAGATGAGTTTATTGCGGATATCACTCAGCATATTCCGGACAAGAGCTTCCAGCTTGTCCGTTACTACGGCTGGTACTCAAACCGCATGCGGGGAGAGCGGCGCAAGCTGGATGGGGGAGATTGCAGTGAGGAACAGAAGTCGGAAACGATAGACATCAGCAAGTTGACGATGCTTGATGTAAAAGATTACAAGCCTCGACGGATTCCTCCTCCGCTCTGGCGGGAGTGCATAAAAAAAGTATGGGAAGTGGATCCACTGATCTGCCCCCATTGTCAAGCGGAGATGAAAATCATCAGCTTTATCGTCGAACGGAAAGTGATCCGCAAGATCCTGACCCACCTGAAACTCTGGTCCGGAAATAATATCCGCGGTTCCCCTTTCTGGGCTGCTAAGTTGAAATCATCCTCAAGTCATTCTCGACACGAACGCTATTATGAACCTGTTGACGACGGCTGGCCGGGCTATGAAGAGCCGGTTTACAACAAAGACTGATGGTGATGGCGGTCTACTTGGATACCTCTATGCGTTGTGGCGGTTAGGAAAGATGCAGTAATGCTCGTTGGTTGCGTTATGCCACTTTGGATGTTGCTATTTCTATGGGAGTATAATAGGGTATTTTTTGAGAGAAGGAACGAGATTTTGGGGTGTTGTCATCGCTCAAGCTTGTCTGTAGAGGCGGAGAGTGTCTTGTGCTATTGCTTTCAATGCGCTTTTGTGTGCTAATTGAGTGGCCAGGAGGCTGGTTTTCTCCACCACTACTTCCTGAACGGAAAGCGAATTCTTATCACTTATTGCCTCGCGAAGGTTTAAGCTTGACGATACTAAAAGTCACATTCTTACAATGCCGCTCCGCTGAAGGTGGATCCTCGCAAGGGTGTACCCAAGCTCTTCTCATTCTTTGAGTTCGGAAACCGTCTGAAAAAGTAAGCCAAAAGAGTCCTTCGTTATGCCAATTCTGATCTCTCACCTTATCCGAGAATCTATACCTACTGCAGCTTGAAAGACTTGATCCTCTATTTCCTGGACGAAAAAGCTGACTGATTAAAACAACACGTATACCTCAGGAAAAATCTTAACTACAGTTAGTCTGTTATCGATAGATTTTACCATCGGCAATCTTGCTGAGATTCAATTTTCCCCCATCCTGTAAAATATTGGGTATGAGCCTGCAAAATATATTGATAGTTACATATTGCCATGAAACAATACATCGCATTATCTGAACTGTTTGCAATCAATATCA
>JACNJZ010000091.1:0-4987 GCA_014382295.1 Candidatus Desulfobia pelagia
TGTTTTTTTCAGCTTATTTTTCATATGATTGGCTGCCAGGCAGCTATAAATAACGACATTCACCGCAACAACAAATATGCCGAAAAAAATCTGCATGGGACGTGTAAGCCCAACTGGGTAGACGAGCGGCAAAATATAATGTTCGACAAATCCACCTTGATATGAGATTCCGCTCAATCGCCTGAAATATTGCTCCAGTGGAGTAAGCGGGCACAGCCACCCCTTAAATTCAACCAAAGCCCCCCACACTGCTGCTGGAATATGCAGATACATAACCCATCGCCACCTGAAGACAAAAAGTCCACCGATCACCACAAAGGCTATGAAGCCAAAGTGAAGAATGACCAGAAAATCTGCAGCAATCCGGGACATTACCTGACCGTTTTTATTGTTGTTTGGTCACGGCAAATCATGACCAGCATAGAGAACCTCGATTTCTTCAGCAAAACGTTTTTCAATCTCATGGCGTTTCAGCTTCATCAGGGACGTGACAAGACCTTCTTCAAACGTCCAGGAATCTGTACTCAAGTGGACGGCGCGAATCCTGGCATAGGAGGGGAAGGCACTAATGAGCCCCTCGATCTTTTGAAGAACCTTGGAAACAATGACCGGGGAAACAAGTGATGAAGGATCACCAGGATCAAGGGAAAGTCCCCTGGCAAAACCTTGCCAAGCCATACGGTCAAAAACAATGAGGGCCGCAAGGTACGGTTTCCCTTCACCGACGACCATGGCTTGATAGAAAAGAGGGTCCTCGGTTAGTGCCATTTCAAGACTGGCGGGAGGAATTTTTTCACCGGTTGAGGTGACCAGAATCTCCTTGAGCCGACCGCTTATGTATATACGCCCATCTTTAATTTCTACGACATCCCCGGTATGGAGCCAGCCGTTTTCATCTATTACTTCAGCAGTAGACGCAGGCTGATTCCAATAGCCCTTCATAATACCAAGGCAGCGAACAAGGAGTTCACTGTCAGAACCAATCCTCACCTCCACATCCGGCAAAGGAGGCCCCACCGAGGCGGGCAGATTATTTTCGATGGAATTGGCGCTTACCACCGGGGAACATTCTGTCAGACCATATCCCTGGAGCAGTGGCAGCCCCAAGCCTATAAATAGCCGCCCTATCCTCTCATGCAACGGAGCCCCGCCGGTTACCGCAAGTCGCACCTTACCGCCTAACCTCCTCAAAACCTTTTGAGCGACCATTCGCTTCAAGAGAGGCCACAATATAGCATCAATCACACCATCTGCCCTTCTCCGCCCCTGAGATGCTTCAAACCTGCGCCAACCGATTTCCACCGTTGTGGCAAACATTTTTTGGGCAATAGGGCCTTTCTTTTTCAATTGCTCCTGAATACGCCCATAGATACGTTCATAAATCCTGGGAACAGAAATAAGTACCGTCGACTGTATTGTCAGGAGATCCTCGGCAAGATCCTTTACGGATCTGGCATATACGACCTGAGACCCCGCCATCATTGGCACATAATAGCCGACAGTTCGCTCAAAAGTATGGGAAAGAGGCAGAAACGACAGGAACACATCATCAGGATAAGCCGGTACCACTTTCAAAATGGCCTCACTATTCCACAAAATGTTATGATGGGACAGCATCACACCTTTTGGCCTTCCAGTGGTTCCAGAGGTATAAATAATGGTCGCGAGCTCATAGGGATCCGTGGCATGGTTATTCATTGCCGCAATCGAATCAGGCAGCCAGTTCGCTACCTTGCTGAAAACAATCTTTTTTTCAGTTTCGGTTTTCACGGCACCTTCAAGGTAGAGGATATGCCGCAAGTCAGGAAAATTGGGTTGGTGCGCAGACAGGTTCTGCCAGTTTTTCATGCTGTCCATCAGCATGATCTTGCAGCCTGAATCCTGGAGGATATAGCTAATATTTTTTGGCGTATCCAAGTTGTAAACGGGGACAACTACCAGCCGCAGAGAAAATGCCGCCTGCTCAAAACATATCCACTCAACACAGTTTTTCAGATAGATCGCTACCCTGTCTCCGGGATTAAGTCCTTCAGCCGTGAGAGCCTTTTGCCAACAGGTAATTTTTTGCTCCATCGCAGCCCATGTATAGCTGTTCCATTTTTCTCCCTCATAAGCATACTGCTGATAAGCGATCGCCTGCGGAGACCGACTAACCCGGCACAGGAACAGACCAGGCAAAGTAACGGCTTCATTTGCCGAAATGATATCGGTATTAAGATTCTTTTCTGTATCATTCATACTTTCCCTCCACAGGTTTTCTCCTGACAGGCGGCCTTGTACCAGCAAGATCCGGTTCTCCGCAATGTCGCAGAATTTCCTCACGGGCCCTATCCCGTAATGTGACAGCCACCGGCCATCCTGACCCCTCCGGCCTAATAGGCTTACCAATTGTAACGGTGATAACGCCTCGACGTATAAACCAGGAACCTGCGCGAAGCATATTTCTGGTTCCCCTGATTGCTATAGGCATCACAGGCATATCAGCCTCAGCAGCAGCGACAAAAGCACCCATTCGGAACGGGAGCAGTCCGGGGATTCTCTGAAAGGTTCCTTCAGGAAAGAATAAAAGCGATTTTCCCCTGGCGCCGGTTTGTGTAATTCTCCTGGCACCATCGACTCCCTGTTCAACATCAAATCGTTCAATGAATTCAGCGCCCATGCGGGAGAGAAACAAGCGGGGGACAAAACGCTGCTTAAACTCAGCCTTGGCAACAAAATTGAGTTCCAGAGGAAATGCTGCCACAAGCACTAGTCCGTCAAGATAACTCATGTGGTTGGCAACCAGCACAACCGGATAATCATTTTTCAGGTTATCATGACCATTCACCACCAGAGGCGTTCCTGAAAGTCGGGCAAGAAGCCGGGAAGCGATCCGCATAACAGACCAGCGCCAGCCCATACGGGGCAAAAGGACAACCATAAACCAGACAGGTACGGCCAGCATGTAAAAGAGGCACCATGCATAGCCTGAATATACCCCCCTTAAGAGTGACTGCATACCCTTGCGTAACTGTGGGATGACCCCTGACATAATCACACGGACAAGCTGCCACCAGACAGCGCGGGTTCCTTTGCCCAAACGGCCTTCTTCGTAGAGGGCACGGGTAGCGGAACGCCGAAGCTTACCGCTGGATGTCTTGAGCACTGTCTGGGGCGGAACGAGCAGAACATGATCAGGAGGCAGCCCGAGAAGATCTGTTACACAGTTGTTGATTGCAGCATGCAGATCTTTCAACTCCTCTGGAATCGTCTTCCTCGTCTCTGCAACAACTACAAACAGCTCTGTTTTCGATTCAGGGTCATGGCTTCCAAAAACAGCCACGCAGCCTTTACGGATTCCATTAATTTCCCCGACAATCTCTTCCAACTCCGATGGATAGATATTTCTGCCACCACGGATAATAATATCCTTGACCCGACCGGTGATATATACATTTCCATCCTCCATATAAGCCCTATCGCCGGAATCGAGCCATTTGCCATGAAAGAGCTGCTTTGTCTGCTCTATATTTCGGAAATAACCGCTTGTTACAGATGGTCCGGAAAACTTAAGTCTACCCTCCTGTCGTTCGGGCAATTCCATCTCGTTTTCATCGACGATCCGGATCGAATGATCCTTAAGAGGCTTCCCGCAGGCCACAAATTGTAAGGCTTTTTCATCAGTTGCAGAGGCAGGAACAGCCCTCCCTGACTTCATGAATGTTTCTCTTTCAACTCGGTCAATGAGAACCTTATTGCCCAGAGGAGGAAAAGCAAGGCCCACAGATGATTCAGCCAGGCCATACACTGGCGCCATGACATCCGACCGCAACCCATAACGACTGAAACGAGCTGGAAAATTCTTTACAGTCTCAGGACTTACCGGTTCAGCGCCATTAAAGGCTAAACGCCAGGAGCTTAAATCCAGTCCATCTATATCTCTTGCATCAATCTTCTTAAGACAAAATTCATAACCGAAATTTGGAGAGGCAGAAAGGGTTCCTCGATGTCGGTGAATAGCCCACAACCATCTTTCAGGATGAAGAAGAAAAGAAAGAGGCGACATTATGACAAGCTGACAACCATAATAGAGGCTGCCCAGCCAAGCGCCGATAAGTCCCATATCATGATAAAGAGGCAGCCAACTTACAAATATATCCGTGGAACTTGCCTGAATGCATTCGCCCATAGCGCGGATATTTGCCAGGAGATTGGCATGGGAAAGAACTACACCTTTTGGATTGCCTGTACTGCCGGATGTGTATTGCAGAAACGCAGTATCCGAAGACCTTATCAGCAGAGGGACAACTTGACCTCCATGGGCAGACAGTTCATCGAAAGTAACTACCCCCTTCAAGGTTTCCACATGAGCCTTTAAAATTCTGGCTAAAGGCAGCACTTCCGGAATGGTGATCAGTATGACCGCCAGTGAATTTCTGAGGATCCCGGTATGTCGGCGCAGGTGTTCTTCAATCTGGGTGGGTCGTGCCGGAGGATAGAGGGGAACAGGGACCCCTCCGGCCAAAAGTACACCAAAAAAACTAAAAAAATACTCCTGGCTGGTAGGCAGCATGAGGGCAACCGCCTGGCCAGGCTCAATACCTTGGGCCTGCAAGCCGGAAGCCACTAAATCAGCTTTCTCCCTGAGGGAACCAAAGGTAATGTTCTCCTGGATGTCGCCTTCACCATACAAAGCAATATGTAGGTGTTGCGGGTGTGTTTGGGAATGCCAGTCAAGCATATCCACAAGGGTATGGGCTCCTGAAGCTTCTGCTGTCACCTGGCCGGAAGCAACAATGTCCCTGGTCACGCTGACTGGTTGTCCCGGAGCTCTGGCCGCGAGTACAGCCCTCAGTAAATCTCGTGGTGACTCGGAGTCGGCAAGAATCTTTTCGGAAAGCCTTACATTAAAACTGTGTTCAATACGTGAAAGGAGTTCTACCCTTGCCAGACTGTCCAGTCCCAGATCCCTGTCAAGAGAACTATCCAGGGTAACCGTCAAAGAATA
>JACNJZ010000091.1:5528-53622 GCA_014382295.1 Candidatus Desulfobia pelagia
ATGATCTGCGCAGAAATTTGATCAGGCAGATCATCGATGACGTCCGCAGCACCAGCATGTACCTGGACAAAACCGCCCTGGACGAACGAGTCATGATCGCCATGTCCAGCGTGCCACGCCACTCCTTTGTTCCAAAATCATATGTCCAACTTGCCTATGAGAACAGACCGCTGCCTATTGGTGAAGGGCAGACTATTTCCCAGCCGTATATCGTCGCGATCATGACGGACCTGCTTCACATAAAACCTTCAGACAGAGTTCTGGAGGTAGGTACCGGTTCAGGATACCAGGCTGCCGTCCTGGCGGAACTGGCCAGCAAGGTGTACACCATAGAAATCATCCAAACCCTGCAGAAATCTGCAGAAAAACGCCTTAAAAACCTGGGCTATAACAATATTGAAACAAAGCTCGGTGACGGCTATTACGGCTGGGAGAAGCATGCGCCTTTTGATGCAATTATGGTCACCGCTGCGGCAGGGCAGATCCCTCCCCCCCTCATAAAACAGCTGAAACCCGGGGGAAGAATGATAATCCCGGTAGGCGGGGCTTTTATGACGCAATATCTGATACTGGTAGAAAAACGTGTTAACGGCACTATATCTACCCGCCAGATTCTGCCGGTTCGCTTTGTGCCTCTTACCGGGAAGCACTGATGCAGCCTCCTTTTTTTTCAATTGCCCTGCTTTCTGCCACAGCACTTTCCTATCAAATCCTGTTAATCCGCCTCTTTTCGATAATCCAGTGGCATCACTTCGCATACATGGTTATCAGTCTTTCCCTGTTGGGCTATGGGGCCAGCGGTATGTTTCTCTGCCTGGCCCGGGACTGGCTGCGTTCCCGCTTTCCAACTTTCTTCATTGCCAATGGCCTGCTTTTTTCCTTCTCCAGCATCCTCTGCTTCCTGATTGGCCAGAAGATCCCCTTTAATCCCCTGGAAATTGCCTGGGGAGGCCACCAGATTATCTATCTCCTTATCCTCTATCTGTTGCTTACTCTTCCATTTTTTGCAGTGGCTAACTGCATAGGACTCGCCCTGTCGCATTTCACAAAGGATATCCCGCGCATATACGGCTTCGACCTGCTGGGTGCCGGAGCCGGAGCCCTCGGCATTATTGTCCTGCTTTTCCTGCTTAATCCAATGACTGCCCTGTACGTTATCGGTTCGCTTGGATTAGTCGCCACCGCCATCGCTTTTCTTGAATCCCGCCTCCGCCCCCGTTGGATATCCGCCCTCCTTCTTGTGATTGCCATGGTCCTTCCACCCATACTTCACCAGCAAGATATCCCCTTACAGATCTCACCGTATAAAAGCCTCAGCCAGACCCTTACTGTGATGGGAACGGAGGTGGCAGCTGAACGCAGCAGTCCATTGGGCTTACTCACTGTTGTGAAGAGTCCTGTTATCCCCTTCCGCCATGCTCCCGGCTTGAGCCTCAACACCTCGCTTGAACCGCCGACTCAACTGGGGGTCTTTACCGACGGCGAAGGTATGAGCGTTATCACCAGCGATGATGGTCAACCCGACTCCTTTGCCTACACTGATTTTTTCACCTCAGCCCTGCCCTATCATCTTCTCAGCCTGCCACAGGTCCTGATCCTCGGCGCTGGAGGAGGTACAGATGTCCAGCAGGCCAGATACTTTGGCGCTGAAAGCATTGATGCTGTCGAACTGAACCCGCAAATGGCTGACCTTATCAATAACACCTATGCCGACTTTGCCGGGAATCTGTATGCAAAAAAAAATATTCGTGTACATATTGACGAGGCACGAGGGTATGTTGCGGCAAGTAACAAACAATACAATTTAATCCAGCTAGCCCTCCTCGATGCATTCAGCGCCTCATCCGCCGGCCTGTACGCACTCTCTGAAAGCTACACTTACACAACCGAAGCACTCATCGACTACATGACACATCTACGTCCTGGCGGAATGCTGGCTGTCAGCCGCTGGATCAAAGTGCCGCCGCGAGACAGCCTCAAACTCTTTGCTACTGCTGCAGCGGCCCTGGATGGCATGGGGATAAAGGAACCAGGTCGCCGTCTCATTCTCATTCGAAGTTGGAAGACAAGCACTTTGCTGGTCAAAAACGGTGAATTTGCAGAACAGGATATTGCGGTAGTTCGTCAATTCTGCGAGGACCGCTCATTCGACCTTGGATACTATCCAGGCATGATTACAGCTGAGGCAAATCGCCATAACATCCTCGACAGGCCCTATTTTCACGAAGGAGCCACTGCATTACTGAACAAGGCAGAAAGAGAATCCTTTTTAAAACGCTATAAATTCAATATTGAGCCTGCCACCGATGACCGTCCATATTTTTTCCATTTTTTCAAATGGAGTGCCCTTCCCGAACTGGTTTCGCTGCGGGCCAGCGGTGGCTTACCCTTGCTTGAGCAGGGCTATCTGGTCCTTATCGTCACGGGTGTTCAGGCGGTACTGGCCAGCGTGCTTTTGATCCTGGTTCCCCTCTGGTTCGGATATCTGAGGAAAATGAAGATGTCGTCATCTTCCATTCGTCACAATTGTTTATGGGTGGTGGTTTATTTCTTTTCTCTTGGGATTGCTTTTCTGTTTATAGAAATGGCATTTATCCAGAAATTTATTCTCTTTCTCAGACATCCGCTTTATGCTGTGGGAGTTGTTGTCTCAGGATTTCTTTTATTTGCTGGATTAGGGAGCAGCTACAGCTCCTGCCTGAAAGAAAATACGGTTTCTCAAAAAAATGCTCTTATTATTGCAGTTGCAGTCATAGCAGGAAGTGCCCTCCTCTATCTTTTTCTGTTACCTGTTCTTTTTCAGAAGCTGCTCTGGATACCGGGCCCTCTGAAGGTAATTGTCTCCTTCTGCCTCATTGCACCAGTGGCATTCTGTATGGGAATACCCTTCCCCCTGGGACTTTCCGGTCTTTCTTCCAGGGCGCCGGAACTGATTCCATGGGCGTGGGGAATCAACGGCTGCGCTTCTGTAATGAGTGCGGTGATGGCGACACTGCTTGCCACCCATATTGGATTCAGAGGAGTAATTGTTACCGCAGTCTGCCTCTATGTTCTCGCAGCACTCGCGTACCCGCATCCACAAAAATCATGTCATGCACCAGGAGTTCATTATGAATAAGAATGTGACACAGTTACCGGTTATCAAAAACTGTGCGTATTGTCTCAGTCATGTTCCGGACCTCGTGCAATATGGCTCCAAACCATACCGTGAGATAGCTCATAATGCAGCCATGGAACCAGAGCTCAAGATGTTTCTTCGATCCTTTGAAAAAGCGGTCTGCTATCCGCCGAACCAAACCTTTATTGGCAACGTTTCTCCTGATGATCTTGCCACAACACCCAGGCCGTGGTTTGAAAAATCAGGACATCCAGAACAGGCTCAAGTTATAAAAAATGGAAAATTCGGCGAAATTCTGGACCAGAAAACCTTTTTGGCCATACTGAAATGTGCTGACGCACTAAGCCCACCGCTCTTTGCAACATATGAGACTGCTCTGGATAATCTGCATAAGCGTCTTGTCGCCCACCCCCTCTTACATGATCTTGCCGACAAACTGACAGAACTTCCTGCTGGTTTGACGGGACCGCCAGCAGGAAAATTTTCTCCTCAGAGCCTGCCGCTGCGGGTCGGCGAAGATGTTTATGGTACTTTTTCAGGCGATCTTCGCTCTGAAGGTCGGAATGATGAGAATCTGACAGCCCGCAATCTGCTGGAAAACTTATGCACCAAAGCCTCAGGGGCCTTGGCTCTCAAATGGCTTTTGCATCGAGAAGGTATCGGCGCTGACCACATTGATTTTATAATAAGTTGCGGTGAAGAGGCTTGCGGAGACCGCTATCAGCGGGGAGGTGGCGGTATGGCAAAGGCCATAGGTGAGATGTGCGGTTGTATCAACGCCTCAGGCATGGATATAAAGAATTTCTGCGCAGCACCTGCGTCGGCCCTGGTTACAGCCTCTGCTCTTGTTCACAGCGGAGTATTCAATCAAGTCATCGTTGTCGGCGGAGGCTCTCTTGCCAAGCTCGGCATGAAATTCCAGGCTTTCTTGCAGCATGGTATCCCGATACTGGACGATTGTCTGGCATCCATTGCTTTTTTGGTAACAAAAAACGATGGAATAAGCCCAATCATGCACTTGAAGAACGGTGCCATTGGCAAGGTCCCGATAGGTGCCAATACATCCGACGAGTCGGTGTTCCGCCATTATCTCCTCAAACCCCTTGAGAGTCTCGGTCTGCAATGCACTGATGTCGACAGATATGCCCTTGAACTCCAAAACCCAGAAATTATGGAATTTGCCGGCTCCGGAGATGTTGCCAAAAAAAATTACCGCAAGATAGCCGCCATGGCTGTCATGGCAAAACAACTCGACAAAAAGGATATGAACAGCTGGATTGACCAGGTGGGTATGCCCGGCTTTGCACCAACCCAGGGCCATATCCCCTCTGCCGTCCCATATATTGGCCATGCCATGGAGGATATGCTGCAGGGAAAGATAAAACGGGCCATGTTTCTTTCCAGGGCAAGTCTTTTTTTGAATCGTTGTACCAACCTGCTGGATGGGGTCTCCTTTATTCTGGAGCGAAACCCCAACCTCAAAGATGGTATAAGAACAGATAAGGAGAAATTACCATGCTAAAAGCAAAAAAGGTTATCGTGTTTGGGGAACGGGATGATATTTCCGGAAAAACAATTGGAACATGCCTGCAGGCTGCCGGCGCGGAGATAATCTACGAATCAACAGCCTGTTTTGTCTGAACCGCAGCAGGAGCCGTAGGTCTTGCGGTCCAGGAAGAGGTGAAAAAGCTTGCTGAAAAACATGGGACAGAAAACCTTATAGTTGTCCTTGGAATTAATCAGCTGTCGACTATACAGATTATGACCCGAACCTTCAAAAGCGGCGATCCAAGTTACGCCGGACCTCTCGCTGGCGTTTCCCTTGGATTGGACAGCTATCATATTTTAGAGCTCAAGGATCATATCCCGGCAGATGTATGGGAACAGGAAATGGGAATGTATGAACTCGAGATAGAAGAAGAGGCGCAGGAAAACATTCTGAAAATCATGAAAGAAGCACGCCAGTATTAAATTTTTCTATACATAAAACTCGTTACTGTTCAGAAAATGGTCTGTTGATTAACAGGGGTAGCAAGAGCCTTCAAGGCTTTTTTGACAAGCTCTTTTCGTACTGTTTTTTCTTCCTCCAGCCTCAAAGCAGGGTCGCCAAAGGGATGAGGAATGGCAATAGTCGGGACGATACGATTGGCGCCAACCGTCTTGGAGATGGGGATAATCGAGCAGCAGTGAACAACGGGTATCCCGGCCCGTTCAATTTCTTTAACCATCGTTGCTCCGCAACGAGTACAGGTCCCTCAGGTCGAGGTAAGGATGACGGCCTGCACCCCGTCTGCGACCAGTATTTTGGCGATGCTTTCACCAAATTTCCTGGCATTGGCCACAGAGGTGGCATTTCCTACCGTGGCATAATAATATTCATGGAGTGTGCCGATGAATCCCTCCGCTGCCAATTCACACACTGCATCAAGAGGAAGAACCCGATTGGGATTTTCGTTGGCAAATGTCGGATCATAGCCGCCATGGGCCGTCTGGTAAGACTCCGGAGTAAATGCAGATATCCCTTCAATGGAATACGTCCCGAAACACTGAGCATTGGCGGCAGATATTCTGTCCGGATTTCCTTTTGGAACAATTCCCCCTGATGTCACCAGAGCGAGCCTTGCCGTACTCATATCTTTTATTGCCGGAGCCGGTTTTACTCTATCAAAGGTCGGCATGGGATATTCTGTGGTAAACGATTCCCCTTTCAGTTTCTTCAAAAGCATATCAATTGCCCGTGTCGCCCCTGACTGGGTATGAAAATAGTTCTGTCGAAATCCTCGGGGTATATACTCATCTTTTTCCGGCCAAATGGCCTCTCCCTCAAGTAATTTTAAACCAAGGACTCCAAGCTTCCGCACCGACTCTTCCATTGCCATGACATCTTCGCCGGCCTTGGCAATATAGATGTCTTTCCTGTATTCATTAACAGCAGGATTTTGAGGAAACATGGACGCAACTGCAGGGATTTCATAACGGGCTGCGACAGCCTTACAGAGAGCGCCGCACGCCAGCCCATAACGACCGGCGTTAAAAGCCGGACCAGCTAACAACATCACTGGCTTTTCAGCTTTTGCCGATTCAAAAAACGGCCTGAGCATATCAAGAACTTCCCGTACAGCCCTGTCAGTGTTTTCAGCCACATAATTGTCGCCAAAAGCAATGGTTGCAGTCACCTCTATATCAGGGAAAAATTTCTGCAGGATATTGCCGGGGCCTCTGGGGCCTTCAAGCAGGCAGGGTTTCAGAGAAGCCTTGTCCTCTCCACCTATCCCTCCAAAAAACTGATTCAGACAATGAATGATTCTGTATGGAAGTGCCATATTCATATCTCCCGACAGCTGAGTCTCTGCGAACCAAGTTCGTTGGTAGATCCTATTATCCCCTGGAGTTCAATCTCTAGGCTTCTGTCATCATGCACACTTTGCGGGTAGGCACCCGCAAGATGGCTCAGATCTTTTATGGGGCCGAGCAAACGGTCCATCGGCGGCAGAATTATCAGGCCATTGGCGTTTCCTACAGAGATTATGGCATCGGCCTCAGAGGTTACATCTGCCAGTGACTGAGAGCCCCCATCAACTCCGGCATATTCATCGGTAATGGAGGTGGTTTTAACCCCGGCCTCTTCCAGGCCGCGTATCAACATCATCTGATCGGCGTCCGGATTACCAAACCCCTCTTTGGAAATGACGGCTCCCTCCGCGCCCATGCTTTTAACCAGTTCTATTGTCTTGGCGGAGGAGTCCTGTTTGGCTGCCAGCCTGACTGGCTCATTGGTAAGGACGACGCCGACAAAATTCAGTTCTTTACCGTGTCTCTGATACATTTCCCGCAGCAGCGGATTATTCTGGTGGTGCCAGGTCGTATTTTTATCACAGGCGGAGACGCAGTTGCCTGAGGTGATTGATACATCCATCAGGACATGAGGAGAAATGATGCGGGGCATACCTGCCTTGGCATCCTGACCAAACACATACGTATCATGTAAAAGGCCCTGACTCAGAAGCATATATACGTAGGCAACTTTTGGCAAATCCGGAGAGACTGGCAAAACATCTGGAGAGTCAAAGGTTTCAAGCAGGTCAGGTTCACTCGTTCGAATAGCCTCTCCAAGGAAATTTGCGGCAGCAAGTCCAGCAAGTCGAACAACCTCCTCATGCTGATGGGGCTCAAGACCAGGAACCACCTCAATATCCAAAACCACATTAAAAGTCTGTGAAAAAGGCGAATAGGCCGCCCCCGGTCCGCTCATGTCGATGATACCTTCCTGGTATCCAACAATTTTGCCGCAGGTTACGACCGCTACATTTTTCACAACATGATTTACACCTTCACCAGGAGCATCCCCCTTCACCTTGCACCAGGGTGCTATTACATCTTTAACGCAGATTATCCGGGTTGACTCTTCCGGCTTGGCCAGGGCGATATCCAGAGCACGTATCCTGTTATCCTTTCCCAAGAGGAAATTACGCAAATCCTCTTTATTCACAACAAGGATTTTATCCCGCAGTAAGGATTTATGCCCGAATTCTATATCCTCAATCCAAATACTTCCTATTGTCAGGGCCATATTCCACTCCGTTGCCTTTAGATCAATACAGCAGTGATACTTACTAGATATTCAAAGAGACTACGATATGGCTAATTGCAGCAGATCGGTAATTGAAACAAGTCCAATGCATGTGCTATCCTCATCTGACACGATAATTTTCATTTCATCATTAAGTCCCATATTGTTACCCCCCTGTCATAATGAATTGTGATAAGTACCCTGGTTCACTTCACCTCTTCTTTAACTCAGTAATAGCTACGGCAGAAAGACAAATACCAACAGAAGACAGTGTTCTTCTGCTGGTATTTAGTGACAGCTTCGTGACAACCTTATTTTTCATTGTTTTTCCTAAATGAAGGTTGGAAACAGTATGTTGCGGAATGTATTTAAAATGTAATGTTGATTGACTGAAGTGTCAAAAAAACTTCCTCAATTCCCCACCTTTTTTTAAGGGGTTCCGTGAGAAAAGGTGCACTTTGGGTTTGAGACAAATACAGTCGGAAGGTTAGGCTTGGGAATAAACGAGATATTCGCACATTTGACATGGCAATCATAACGTCAAGCGAGGAGCTCATAGAAATGGATTGTGCGCTATCTCCCAATAGAAGCCATCGGGATCCCTGAAGTAGCCTGAATATCCTCCCCAGAATACTTTTTGCCCTGGTTTGACGAGTTCGGCACCGGCAGCAACCGCTTCTTCCAATGTCTGATCTACCTCTGAGAGAGAAGCAACATTATGAGCCAGAGTAAACCCTTGAAACCCAGCACCTTCAGCTGAGATTGAGATGTCCTCTGCCAGCTTGTCTCTGGGGTAGAGTGAGAGCATTGTTCCGGTCATTTTAAAAAAAGCTATGCCTTCAGGGCCTTCCTTGCGAGGCAGGTTTAACCCATTTTCGTAAAAATTGATTGAGCGCTGAAGATCTTTAACACCAAGTGTAATAATAGTGATATGTGGTTTCATTTCGAATGACTCACTCATTCCATTTGTTGAGTTAGATGGATATTAAAAATAACAACTATTGAAGACTTGTCGATGCCACACCGTAGCCCTTGATTGCAGATTATTCATGCTTAATTTTTGATTTAGAAATTCCAAAAGGTAAAAAAATTGACTTTTGCATGTATAAATAAAAAATTAGTGGGTTGTTAATGATAGCTGCTTAGCCGTAGACGATTTGTACACTTAATAAACTTTATCTGAAGAGGTGGTTATGATGCGCGAAATTAGTCAAATTCTTGTCCCGATCGATTTTGCTAAGCACACAGATAAATTGGTTGAATTTGCCATTTATTTGGCTGGCAAGCTTTCCGCCAATATCATTTTTTTGAATGTATCGGAGACATTTGGACCTTACGCCGGTCTCGCACACTCATCTCTTGATCTGGCTGCGGAGGAAATTTACGCTTATTCCGATAAAAAAATGGTCATTCTAGTTGAAGACAATAAAGAAAAATGTCCAGGATGTGTTGGAAAGGTTGTCAAGGGTGATGTTGTAGATGAAATTATCACCTTCGCCAAAAAAGAAAATACAGATCTTATTATTATTGGCACTCACGGCGCCAAGGGGATTGAAAAAATTATATTAGGCAGTGTGGCAGAAAGAGTTGTCAAAAATGCCCCGTGTCCTACTCTTACATTTAATCCTTTCAATTAAGAGTTTCCTTTGTGTTGGAAGGAAAATTGCTGTGAGCAATTTATTTTCTGGTAGTCAGTTAAAGTAAAAAAGAACAGAAAAACTCTTTGTTCCCAAATAATACGGTCAAACTCAGGCCACATCCTCTTTACAGTTACTTGCGAAGGACCCAAGTGGCCTGCGGCCTTATTTCCATTGGTCCTTTTGGCTGTATGCCAAGCCGGGTGGCCGAATTCATCCTTAATGAAAAAAGATGAACCACCACTCGGCATTATGCCGGTTGAAAAAACACCTTGATCATATGAAAGCAACGGAGATGAAAGCGCTTATTGTTAGTGCCGACATGTTTGAGGACTCGGAACTTCTTTTTCCCTATTACCGACTTCTTGAAGAGAAAATAGAGACCGATATCGCCTCCATAAAAACTGGAACCATCATCGGCAAACACGGCTACAAGGTTATTGCCGCATTATCCCTGAAGCAGATAAATCCCTCTTCGTATGACCTTGTGATCCTGCCTGGAGGAAAAGCGCCATCGGTGCTCAGAAGAAATGAAAAACTGCTTGCCCTTATCCGGGATTTCTTCGAGAAAGGCAAAGCTGTTGCAGCCATCTGTCACGGCCCTCAGATCCTTGTCTCAGCTGGAGTACTCTCAGGAAGGAAGGCCACATGTTACAGAAATGTGGCGAAAGAATTGAAGGACGCGGGATGTCATTATAGTGATCAAAAAGTGGTGGTTGATGGAAACCTGATCACATCCCGTATACCGGCAGATCTTCCCGAATTCATGAGGGAAATCATGAAAAAAGTGAAAAAGGAACCTGACTGACCTCCATTAACCAGAATTTTATCGAGCCCAAAACCTGTATCCCGAGAAAGGTGGCATCTTGGCTAAAATCATCCAGCTTGACCTTACGAGAAAAAAGCCTAAAAAGCTACACCCTGAACAGTCGATCGGCTGTGAGCACAATCATGTGATAGCCTATACTGTTCACCGTACGGTGTGCTGTGCTGCCTGCGAGACTCTGCTCGATCCCTTTGATGTACTGGTCGATATGCTGAAGAGCTATGTGCCGCCATGTGGTGACGATCTGAACGAAAAACGGTTGGACAAAGAGGTGGAAAGACGGAGGAGAGAAAGGCGAAAGGACCCTCAGGGGTAAATCTTCCTGAAGGATGGATACTCATGTCTCTGCCGAAACAAAAAGGAAGTGGCAATTTCAATATTGAAAAAATAAATCCTCTGGTAATGCTCAGTGTGAATCGACGTCGATGTTGTTTGCCTCGGGGCCCAACGGTTTCAGCGTAATTAATAATTTCGGCAACAGAGTAAGGTCACCCAGCAGGGCCACCAGCATGGCAAATCCTGTGAATAAACCAAAATAAATTGTGGGTATGAAATGAGATAGAACCAGGATGGAAAATCCGATGGTGATTGTTATCGTGGTATAATACAAAGCCCTGCCAATGCTGCAATGACAACGGTAAAGCGTGGCCATATAGTTACGGTCCTTAACGAACTCCTTCTGAAAACGGTGGATATAATGAATGGTATCATCTACGGAAATACCTATCGTGATCGAGGCTATTGTAATCGTCATCATATCAAGGGGGATATTAAACCACCCCATTGTACCCAGCACGACGGCCACGGGCAACACATTGGGGATGATAGCAATTGCAGCCAGATACAATGATCGGAAAAGGACCATAAACATCACCATAATCCCCAGAAAAACCATGCCGATGGTGAGGATCTGTGAATGGAATAAGCTTTGCAGCATATTATTGTAGAGCACAAACATATTTGTGAAGTGAATCTGCTCACCGGTAAAATCGGTTTCTGTTTCCAAGAAATGGCGAATCTTATCAATGAGGGCCTGTCTTTCCAGCATCTTTCCAGATTCAACAATACGCATGGAGAACCGGGCCTGGGGAATATCCTCAGACACGTAAGGATGTATCAATAAGTCCTGGATGTCGGAAGGGACTTTTTTATACAGTAAAGCAAGCTCATAATTTTCAAGGGGAATATTGCTGTTAAGCCTGGTGGTTACTTTCCCCAGTGCCGCAAGGGACAGAATCTCGCCGGTTTCCGGCAGGCCGTCTAAATAATCATGAATTTTTTCGATCTGCTCCATTACAGAGACATCAGCCGCCCAGTGAGATTCTTCCTCAATGTCGCCAAAATCTTCATCTGCAAAGAGCGTATCATCAGCATCAAAGTCGTCCAGCGTCTCCTCTGCCAATGTAAAATCAATAACGAGATCCAGAGGAGTGGTGCCGCCAAGTTTCTGATCAATCAGACTCATTCCCTGAAAAATCTCGGTCTTTTCCCGAAAATAGTCAATAAACCTGTTTTCCACTTTAAGCCTGGATATCCCTACCCCGCTGATTACTACCAAGAGAAGAGATCCTATCAATATTTTACTGCCATGGGCCTCGGTCAGGCGGGCAAAAACAAGGGTAAACGGATGGGAGAAATCTTCGCCAGCTTTGGAGCTATCTTTCTTGAACAGAACAACAATTGATGGAAACAACAGAAACGCCAGGGAAAAAGAAACAAGAAGACCGATAGTCATCATCTTGCCGAAATCCATTACCGGACGAATATCGCTGACCAGAAGGGAGGTGAAAGCAACACTGGTTGTAAGGGCGGTATACAGACAGGGCAGGTGCATTGTTCGCACAGTTTCAAGAACTAGAGTCCGCTGGGGGGCATCTGGCGACTGGGCATGAACTTCCAGGTAGCGCTCAATCAGATGGATCGTAAGAGCCATTGTCAGGATAAGCATCAGGGAAATAAAATTTGACGATATAACGGTAACCCGCCAGTCCATCATGCCGAGTAAACCCATCATCGTCAGCACGGCTGCCGAACAGATGAACATGGACAGTATCACCCAGCGCAATCTTCGAAAAATAACCGCCAAGGTAATGATGAGGAAGAGAAGCACTCCAACCCCGAAAATGACAAGATCACTTTTGATAAATGAGATCATGTCTGCCGCAATCATCGGGACCCCTCCCAGGTAGAGCTGCGCCTGGCCCCGGTGCCGGTCCATAATTGCCCTCACATCCCCGACAAGTCGATCCTCCTCATGCTGGAGAAAAGTGAGATGCTGCCGGTACCTTTCTGAAACATCATCCAGTTCACGTTCTTCTTGCGGGGAAAGAGTATTGTTGTATCTTTTGTCCCGAAGATCATAGCGCCGCTTCAACAGGGACCTGTAGGTCGTATCGACAGGAAGAGTCAATAGGATAGCAGTTGTCTTCCCGTCATCACTGATTAATCTCCCCTTGTAAAGAGGGTTTTCATGGAGTTCGCGGAGAACCGTCTCTTTGTCGACATTGGATGCCTCCAGTGTCTTGATGTTTTCCTTATCTGCCACCTCGCTGAGAGAGATGTTTGTGCTGAAGACCAATGGAACATCAAGAATGGTGGTTACTGACTCTACATCCTTCAATTGCCTCAACTCATCACGCAGCGCTTTTAATTCATCAAGCGAAGAAGGGGAAAAAAGATCCCCTTCCACCGAATAGGTCACGACAAGAACACCACTTGTCCCATAGCGTTCAGTGATATTCCGATGAAAATGAAGATCAGCATCATTTTCCAATACAAGGGAGTCCCCTGAGGCATCCAGCTTAAATTCTGGGATGTGACAAATAAAAAAACCGACTACGGCCAGGGTAACCAGGAGTGTAACCACAGGCCGCTCAAGGATGAATTTGTCGTATATTCGTAATAAGGTCGACCCCATACGCTGTTACTATCCTCTGGTGTATTGTTCTCTGCTGTTGCTGATACCCGATATATTATGGTAGGCTTTCAATCTACTACAGTCGATTGATAAAAGGAAGATGACAGCAAAACTCAACGAGGAGAAAAAGTACCTCATGCACGACAACTATATCCGCCGAGTAAAAAAATCCTCAGCGACAAGGCTTCGTTGGCCTCTATTTACTCTTATTTCTTCACTTCTGTTTCTGTTCTTCCTGCAGGAAACGGTAATGGCTTCAGATGAAGATGCCATGCAGCCAATTGAAGCGTCCGTTGAGGAAATTCTCTTTGTTCTGAATTCCAACAAGGAAACTGAGTGGAACAAGACGAGACAGAAAATCTCTATAATCATTCAGAAACGTTTTGATTTTCAGGAACAATCCAGGCTCGTATTGGCCAGTCACTGGGAAGAAATAACCACGGAGGAAAAGACACAATTTATCTCTCTTTTCAGCACATTGCAGGAACACGTATACCTTAACAGGCTCAGGGATTATTCAGACGAAAAAGTTCATTTCACCAAACAAATCATTAAAGAAGACAAGGCGGTGGTCTTCAGCGCCATTGTCAAAGATACCGAAGAAATACCTATCGTGTATCGAATGAAAAAAAAACAGAACCAATGGTTTGTTTACGATGTGATTATTGACGGTGTAAGCCTTGTCAAAAACTATCGAAAACAGTTTTCCTCAATCCTTGAAAAAGAAAAATTCCCAGGACTCATCGAAAAGATGGAAGAAAAAATTGAGCAGATTACAGCGGCGGAAGAAAAAACATAACGACGGGAAGAATATCCTGCTGTAATAATAAAATAGCGACTGACCCTCGTTAATATTTCAAGAAGAAGCTCAATACTTAGTTTGTCTAAAGTGGTTGACCTCACCAATGGATTCAGATTGGAGCTATTCATCATTTTTATGATATAAATGTCAATCCGCTTTGAAAATTAACCCTTGTCACGTTTTTTTGACCATTTTCCCTCTTATCTAGAGGATATCGTTATAGAATTGTATAGTTCATATTATGAGAAAAGAGCGTAGAAAACATCTTCGTCTTTCCCTGAATTTCAAGGTGAAATTAGAGATACCTCGTCGTAAATTTGTACTGGGAGGTCATACCCTGAATTTAAGTTTTGCCGGAGCTTTTATTGAGCTTGACCATATACCGCTAGTACTACCTAATGAATATTTTCGTCTTACCCTGTTGGGACAGGTTGAATTTACCTGCCGGGTCATTCATTCTAATGCTGACGGAATTGGCTGCCAATTTGATTTTATTCAAATCAGGTACTACGAATTATTCAAAAAAATGCTGTTGCGCAACGCTCCTGATCCTGAGCGAATAGTAAAGGAGATTGGACGCTGGGCGGAAACAAAGGGGCCGTGATTAAGTGATAGAGAAAGGGGTAAAGGCATGACAAATGGCTTTTGTCCGCCCATCTCACTTCAACGTTAATATTGTCACATCCAAAATCTGATTAAATCAAACCTACTTCAGGTTTATCCTACTTATTCTCCTCCGATTTTTGCTTCACAATTTAGGGGTAGCTCGATCGGTGAAATATCAGGAAGTATGGTTAAGCCTAACGGAATTATCGACTCATAACCCTGCCAGGCCACATCTATAGTCCATCGCAGAAAACATTCGACGAATGAATATAAATCACCTTCTCATTTCGAGAAGGAATAGGGAAATATGAAAAAGTGGCTTAACAACCGGTCGATTATTTCGGGGCAAGATCAAGTTGGTAATGTTTGTTTAAATGGTGAGTGGGTTGGTAGTTGTCGTTATGCTTGTAACCTTGAGGAGAGATTTTGGCGTAAAAACGGGGGGTATTTTTTTTGTTCTCTACAAAACTGATGAAGATAGTAATGGACGGGACACAGGCAAACATAATTACCCTCAAAGTTCAAGTAATTGGGACAGAGTGCTGCTCCCGAAGAATGACTTTCCAAAATCAGAATGTCCTTACCGTGGACATGGTCAACCTCACATGCACAAAAACATTTACCTGTTTCCAGACACGAAAAGTTATGGGGACACTTGTTAGCCCTTTCGATTACTTCATCAGGAACAATATGTTTCATAGAGTAACCTCTATTTACGAATATTCTCATCCTGTTATCTCAACAATATCGACTTTTAATAAAATAAGCATACATTTACCCCTCATCAAGTACCACAGTTAGATATTCGCAGTAACCTAATAAGAATCAGGAAGTATAAAGCTAGCAGTGCATACCTTATTTTAGTCTTGCCAGTTCATCTCTTAATGAAGTAGCAAAAAGGAAGTATTAACAGCGTGGAACAGGTGAGACACTTCTGTCTTGCAATATGTAGCGGCATACGCACATGCCACACTACTGCCTGATACACTAAACCAATTACTCACGCTATTAGCAAATTAAAACACACCAGTAACTGGCTGATAATAAAAGGTAAAACAAAAAATATGTAGTTTGTGTAGTTAATGGATGTTGATACCGTTCATTGGCATTATTCGTGCTGTTTAATTTTGCTAAGCGTTACTCAAATAATAAATGCCAAAAACGAGTATGCTTCTTCCAGAAAACCCAAGGCCGTGGCCTTGGGTTTTCACTTTTCTACTCAATACTTCAACTACGCAAACTCCGGGGAGTGCCAAAAGGATAGATATATCCACTACGGTCTGAACCATGGATCGAAACTCAAGGGTGCCCTCAAGTTTGATATGAGGAAAGCCGATTTTTTTCTTTACCCCAGTTCAGTGGGAACAGGTAATTGAGAGTCCCCCCAAATTATATTGATAACGATAAAATAGGTGCTAGCGCATCGTCTGGTAGGAAATAGAAAAATTAAGCATTTAGCTTGAAAAAATGTAAATAAAAACAGAGAAATGTCATGGATGGTGCCCGAAAATTTTTTATAAGAATATGTGCGGTGCTTTTTTATCTTGCTGCCTTTATCGGTATTCAAGTCGGCCTACATCATTACTTTGCAACGCCCTCGTCCCCCCAAAACCATATTTTTTATAATGACGAAATAATTCCTGTCTATTTCCCGGTTCTTCTCAAAACAAATGACAACAGCGGCAGCAACGATGGGTTGTTGGTGCGAAGTTTATCCATGACTGATTATGGTGCCTCGGGATCAAATCAATTACAGGAAGAATGGAATATATACCAGGACAATGGAGAGGGCAGACTGGCCAATTCCAGCCTTGTTACGTTTGCCGTGGAATCACTGTCCTCGGCCCGCAGGAAAATCACCCTCTCCCTGGGTGAAGAAAACAAAAGAAGATTCTCGATTTACATCTATGAAGTCGAAAACAATCGTATATACCCTCGCGAATACATCTTGCAAAGCTATATGGGCGACAATTTCAGCCCAATACCTTTTACCATGGGCCTGACCTTTCTCATTGTGTTGCTTGGGGAAAAATTTGTGGTGAAAAGATTGAAAACTGCCCGCTCAACCTCAACAGGGTTGGAATAATACAACTAGTTGATTTTATGTGTAAAATAAAAGACTACAACAAGTAGACCACTTTACGCCTTAAAATCTCCATTTTAAGGCTCAAAAAGAACTTTTAAGAAAAATTGGACAAATAATACAACTTAGATTCAAGTAATAAGTGCAACTGATTATAAAGAACTGTCCTAAAAAATGATCGCCCTTTCTGATCTCCAAGATGGCAAATCTCTCTTCTTTTTTATTTCCCTGTATACGCACTTCATAGCATTATAGAAATTGAGTGTTATAAAGAATAACAACAATCAGGGCTTAGGCTTAAACGAGGATGTGTGGGTTCTATACGGTGAAGGCGTTTTTTCTCCGTTGAGTATATTCCGTAATATTTTCAATTCGGACTGAGCTTCGCGCAATTCACTCCTGATGGCCTCTTTGTCATTAATCGAAGCCTCTTCGATTTGAACCTCAAGACGATCTACGTTCTGCTGAGCCTTATACAATTCAAGGGCTAACGCCTTAATTGACATATACTATTGTTCCTCTGCGTAATTATTGCCCGAGACAGCATTTCTTATATTTCTTTCCGCTTCCACAGGGACATGGATCGTTGCGCCCTTTCTTCTCGGAACGAACAGGCTGACTTGAAAGTGTTTTTCCATCTACATAGTACCACTGGCCATCTTCTCGGACAAAGCTGCTCTTTTCGTGCAGCCTGTTGGTTATTGATGATGTTTGGTAATGGGCAACAAACTCGACAGTGCCACTCTGTTCTTCTGTGCCACCTGCCTCAGTATCCAGTATTTCAAGGCCTGTCCAACTGAAATTATCAGGCATATCAAGACTCTCTTCAGTAGGCCGGCTGGATGTATGCCAGGTGCGGAGAAGATAGTTATGATCTTTCTTTACATACGCCGAATAACGCGAACGCATCAAAGTTTCAGCAGTAGGAGAAACAGCCTTACCGTTAAGATAGAGACCACAGCATTCTTCAAATGTCTTTTGCGGGTCACAGGGACATGGATCTATAGATTTCATATTGTGAAAAATTAAGGTTAAAAGGTTGCCTAAATTCAAAATCGAACTCACACACTGTAATCTTTCCCGGATGGTCTGAAAAGAGATTTTCGTGTTCTCCACATACACCCTCCTCCCAGAATGCCAAAGGTTACCTGACAAAGATTTTCGAACCTGCCAGATGGCACATTCTTTCATTAATGGTTAAATTTAAAGAACAACCGATAAACTCATCCTGGAGGTGTATTATAAAAACTGCAACTTCAGCACGTATCACATGGCTCTCAGGCCCACTTGTATTCCTCATCCTTTCATTGGCGGTTGTTCTCCTTACAGGCAAAGGCCCTATACTGTCACATGCCAACAGCGCCCAAAAAGCTATCCTGCTGAATATCAAGGGGCCCATCGGGCCAGCAGTCAGCGATTATGTCAGTCGTGGAATTAAAAAGGCCGAAGAGGACCGTGCAGGCGTAGTTATTCTACAGATGGATACCCCGGGCGGATTTGACCACTCCATGCGGGATATCATCAAAAATATCCTTTCATCTTCTATTCCTGTTGTGTCATACGTCGCCCCGGGAGGATCGCGGGCGGCCAGCGCCGGAACCTATATACTCTATGCAAGCCATGTATCCGCCATGGCCCCAACCACTAATTTGGGCGCAGCGACTCCCATACGGGTCGGAGGACTGCCCGGTATGCCTGAAGAGCCATCCCCACCTCCGGAAAATGAAAAACCTCTTACATCTGATGCCCTGGAA
Source organism: Candidatus Desulfobia pelagia (assembly GCA_014382295.1). Classification (GTDB taxonomy): domain Bacteria; phylum Desulfobacterota; class Desulfobulbia; order Desulfobulbales; family SURF-16; genus Desulfobia; species Desulfobia pelagia. The sequence continues at coordinate 23,842 of JACNJZ010000091.1, forward strand.
CGGAAAATGGTCAATGACGCCGTGGCCTATATCAAGGCTCTTGCCGGCAGGCATGGCCGCAATAAAGAATGGGCAGAACAGGCTGTGCGTGAGGCCGTGAGTTTGACCGCAGAAGAAGCCTTGAATCTTGGCGTAATAGATCTCATAGCTGACACCCATGCAGACCTGCTGCACCAGCTTGAAGGCATGGAAGTGGTTATGGAGACCGGTAAGGTTACCCTCACCACCAGAGAACTGATAATTGAGTTGTTTGACCCTGACTGGCGGACGAAGATTCTGACCGTAATCACCGATCCCAATATAGCCTATATTTTGATGCTTCTGGGAATATACGGCCTTATATACGAACTTGCCAATCCGGGGTTTTTCCTTCCGGGAATTGTTGGAGCCATCTGCCTTCTTCTCGCACTCTACACCTTCCAGATTCTGCCCATTAATTATGCCGGCCTGGCGTTGATACTTCTAGGCATTACCTTCATGATTGCCGAAGCCTTTGCCCCCAGCTTCGGAGCATTGGGAATTGGAGGGGTTATTGCTTTTACAGTTGGCTCTATCATCCTGATGGACGAAGAAGGCATGCGGATATCGCTGCCCTTAATTGGCGGCACAGCCCTTGTTTCGGCTGGCTTTTCCCTTTGGGTAATGAGCAGGGTATACACCATGAGCCGGAGAAAAGTCATCACCGGAGCCGAAGAAATGATTGGCATTACAGGCGAAGCCATGGAAGACTTTGCGAACGAGGGCCGGGTCTGGGTTCACGGTGAATCCTGGCTGGCGGAGACCTCAACTCCAGTAATAAAAGGTCAGAAAATCCAGGTAACAGAAAAAGACGGGTTGCATCTAAAAATAAAAATCCTACAGGAGGATACGGCATGATTCTACCAATCAACTTGGCACCTTTCGTTGTCCCTATAGCCCTGATCCTCGGCCTACTCTTTCTCTCTCTTAAAATCGTTCCGGAATATCAGCGACTTGTTGTCTTCTTCCTCGGACGTTTTCAGGCTGTCAAAAAACCGGGTCTGCGCCTTGTTATTCCCGGCATCCAGCAGGCTGTTCGCGTTGATCTGCGCGTCATCACCATGGATGTCCCCAGTCAGGATGTTATCTCGCGGGACAATGTAACAGTGCGCGTTAATGCTGTTCTCTATTTTCGGGTAGTTGATCCGGAAAAAGCCATCATCCAGGTCGAAGACTATTATAACGCAACCAGCCAGCTGGCTCAGACAACCCTGCGTTCCGTATTGGGGCAGCATGAGCTTGATGAGATGCTTGCTGAACGTGAGAAGATGAATGCTGATCTTCAGGAAATTATCGATAAACAAACCGATTCCTGGGGTATCAAGGTGTCCAATGTTGAAATCAAGCATGTTGACTTGAATGAAAACATGGTTCGGGCCATTGCCAAACAGGCAGAAGCCGAACGTGAACGGCGGGCTAAAGTCATCCATGCCGAAGGTGAATTTCAGGCCTCAGAAAAACTGCTGGCAGCAGCCCATGTCATTTCCCAGAATCCCCAGGCACTGCAGCTTCGCTACCTGCAGACCCTGAATGATATATCAAACGAAAACGCAACCACAGTTGTTTTCCCCCTGCCGATAGACCTGATACAGGCCCTGATGAAAAAGGACTGATTTCATCAAAAACCTGCAAACTGGTGAAAACCGGGGACACAATACCTATTTTTACTTTAGCAACTATAAAAACAGGTATTGTGTCCACGGTTTTTGAAATATCATCTGGCTTTTTACCAGCAACACCATTATGTTCAATAGTCAAAATCTGTTCTGAATATTTATTATTGGGTTCCTCCTGATTTCACTCATATCTATACAAAAAACTGGCTACAGCTCTTTACTCTCATGTCTATCTCTCCATACGCATCACAAGTCCAGACAGTCACAGAGTTAACGCGTTCCATCAGGGGCCTTTTGGAAACCGAGTTTCCATTTGTTACCGTCAGCGGAGAAATTTCCAACCTGCGCCAGCCCTACTCGGGACACACCTATTTCACCCTTAAAGATTCAGGCGCCCAAATCCGTGGTGTTCTCTTCAAATCCCAGCTGCGCTACCTCTCTTCTCCACCTGAAAATGGACAACAGGTTATCTGCCGGGGAAGACTCTCCGTGTATGAACCGCGGGGCGAGTACCAGATTATCATCGATTTCATGGAAGACAGCGGAATCGGCACACTGCAGCTTGCCTTTGAGGAATTGAAAAATCAGCTGGCCGGTGAAGGTCTTTTTCAAGAAAGCCGAAAAAAACCATTACCGTTTCTGCCGGAAAAAGTGTTCATGATCACTTCTCCCAACGGTGCCGCCCTCTTTGACTTTTTAAGAATTGCTGCCTCACGGTTTCCATCCATCCCGATCAGTATTTTTCCAGTACGAGTCCAGGGTGACGGTTCTGCTGAGGAAATCGTTTCTGCTCTCGAGCAGATTAACAGACACATAGAAGCCAACGAAGAAACATCGGCGAGGGACCAGGTCATTGTCGTCTGCCGGGGGGGAGGTTCCATAGAAGACCTCTGGAGTTTCAACGAAGAAAAAGTCGCCAGGGCTATTGCTGGATCCCGCATCCCTGTGGTTTCAGCCGTTGGTCATGAGATTGATTTCACCATCGCAGACTTTGTAGCCGATCATCGCTCACCAACACCCACTGCCGCAGCAAAAGATGTTTTGCCTGACCATACACTTCTCAAAAAACATCTTCTCAATTTCAGGACCCGACTGATCTCAACACTCAACAAAATGATAATCAGCCTGCGCCAGGATATCCGCATTCATCAGCAGCAATTAGGTGACCCCTTAAGCATCATCAACCACGCACGGCTGCAGCTAGACAACAATCAGCTTGCCCTTTCAAGGGCCATGGCACACATTTTCCACGGCCATAGTCACAATCTGCAGAAAATCACAGCCAGACTCTCTGAACAAAGACCCTCCCAGAGAATCCAGAGACAAAAACAAGTACTCAGAGAACTATCAGGGAAATTAACCTTTTTTATCACCAGGCATATTGAGCGAAGAAGAAGTGAGGTTGTAAAAAGTGCGGCTCTCCTGAGTGCAGTGAGCCCCCTGAATGTCCTGAGCAGGGGATATGCTATCGTGAAAAAACCAACAGAAGAGGTAATCAAATCCAGCATTCAGGTGAAAAAAGGTGAGGAATTGATCATTACCCTTCATCAGGGTAGGCTGCACAGTACGGTTACCGACGTTAAATAAAAACCAACACTAACTGATTAACAATGAGCATACTGCAAAGCCCTGAAGAAACTCTCGCCTCTGAAATAAAACGTGATATAGCTGAGCGTTATTTCGGATTCCGCAAACTGATAGAAGACGACGAACTTGTTCTCAAGGACAAGATAAAACATCATTCCTTTATTCTTGAAAAACGAATCAGCTTCGATCTGGTTCGAATTTATGTCCTCCTTAGAAATGAGGCTCTTATAAAAGAGTTCCTGCAATTAATCGGCCTGCACGAAACCCTCTTTTATGATCCTTATCTATTAGAATCACCTACCATCACGCAGCGAGTTCTTTCCGGCATGAGTTTTAACGGTTTTTTTCGCTATAGCCGTTTCAAAAATTTCATTCTGGATTGCTACGAAAATCTGACATTTCATGCCAAAGTCTATGGGAGCAAAATAAGTGAACTGGAAGATGAACAGGGAGTTATTGCTGCGGAAATCAAACAATTTTACAAGGACAATGACCTCAGCGCCATACTGCATTTCCTCCAGGCTCTGGGAGACCCCCAGCTGAGCAGTTCCATGCAGGGTGGGATAGAAGTAGGCCTGGCTGACGGCCTTGACCAGAAACTCTATATCCCTCCCCCGCTACCCATCGAACAGGTCCTTACTATTCTTCCACCGCTCAAGCCGTTATCAATGATTAAAGGGCCCCTGAAAAAACTAATCAAAAAAGCATACTCCCTTCAGCCACCTGAAATGATGGTGTATTTTGACAAGAAAAATATTTCTGCTGACCGGCAGAAAGAATAACCCCTATTTTCTGCCAGGGATATTCCTAAAATCAACGCATAGCTTCCCTCAATGCATTCCTTGAAGATCTATCAACAAGTGTGAAAAGTGTATCGATCTCATCTTTTTGATTGGACACTTTATGTCCACACACTTTTACAAATTCACAGTCCAGCGTATCGGTTATTCTATAAAACTCCTGGTACAGTTTATAATTGTTGATGCGCCTGTTTTTCTTTGACCGATACTCATTCTGCTCTAACCGGTCGCGTCTTCCCTGTAACCCGGTGATGTTTTGAGAATCTGTATAGACAATCACCCGGCATCCTGCGGCCTGAATATCGCTTAACGCCCATAATAAAGTCTGCAGTTCCAATTTGGTTGAAGAGGTATGCTCAAATCCCCTCACTTTGACGCTCGTCTTTAACGAATCCGGCGAAGAAAGTCCATCTTCTGGTACGACAAGGTAAGCGCCATATCCAATCTTTGAATGAGGATTTACACTTCCATCAGTAAACAGTAGCAGGTCAGCCATAAAAAAATACGAGGTGAAATTTAGATTAACGTCTCTTTCGGGGCTGTCTTCGACTTTCCTTCGACGGATTCTTATGCGGCAAATGCGGATCGCCACCTGCAGGCAGAACATTCTTATTCTCTGAAGCGACCCATACAAAATGTGTCTGGGATTTACTCCCCTTGTGGGCAGGAACCTGAAAACAGCTGACATGAAAGCCGCAACTCATCAAGAGTTCCTCGAAGTTCTTACTCGGCTTGGCCGACCATACCGCCAGACACCCCTGGTCACGCAGCGCGCGTTGACAGGCGAGAATTCCTTCATAACCGTATAGTTGGTGGTTCCCTGAATCAGTCATGGCGTCAGGCCCATTATCGATATCCAGCAGAATCGCATCGAATCTGTTCCTGGAATGTGCAATAAGCGTGACGACATCACCCGTCTTGAGATCAACTCGTTGGTCCCCCAGCGGGTGGCCGTTGAGTTCCCCGAGAAACTCACGATTCCAATCGACAACAGCTCTCATCAGTTCACCAACAACCACCTCGGCATTTGGACTGAGAATATCGAGAGCCTGACGCAGGGTATAGCCCATACCCAACCCACCGATGAGTATACTTGGAGCCTGGCGTCCAGCCAGATGCGCACACCCAAGCCGCGCCAGTTCCAGTTCAGATTCATTTCGTCGGCTGTGCATTAAGTCATCATCATTGACCATGATCGAAAAATCACAATCATGCTGATAAAGCACCATCTCACTTCCGTCAGGGGTTCGGGCTGAAGCTATTCTTACTCTCGGTTTCATAAAGGCATGTAAAGTCTGAGCAGGTGGGGAAATGACAGGGAAATCGAAACCGTTCTCCAATAAATTCTTGGGCATCGATACGGCATCGTTCAGCGAAACCGGGTTCGCAGATACAGGGTCTCGACTTTCTTTCTGGCCCAAGGCGTTCTGCGCAGGAACTTAAGGCTTGAATTAATGCTGGGAGACTTGCTGAAGCAGTTAAGGGAAATCTTACTACTGAGCTTCTCCCAGCCGTAGTGATCCACCAACCGTGTGAGGATCATCTCAAGAGTAATGCCATGCAGCCGATCCTTGGGCTGGGGTATACTCATACCGTCGTCTCCTTGTCTATCGTCTTCTCAAGGGCCTGGTAGATCCGGCGCCCCACCCAGGCATCAGTGGCTGCATACTGGATCTGCTGCAGAGTGAGCTCATCCCTGGCCCAGTTGGAGGTCTGCGCCCCCTTGGAAATGCGAATGCCAAGAAATACTGCGGCTAAGCCCCGGAGGCCATGATTCTTGATACCTGCCTTCCTGGCAAGATTTCCAAGGTCCGTAAAGCCGCCCGCCTTGAAACCGGAGAGCTCTTTGAGCTCACGAATATCATAGTCCAGACTCACCCCGGCCTTGATGATAGCAGAATCAGACAGAATATCTTTCAATGGCTTGGCCAGGCCAAGGTGTTTGAGCTGGAAAATAAAAACATGGTCATTACTGGCGAGCTGCAGAAGCGCCGGCGGATAGCTCTCTCCCTTTTTATAGGCAGGCCGGGTTTCCGTATCAAAGCCAAGCAGGGTATGACCGTCAAGCATACCCATTGCCACAGTCAGCTCAGCCCTGGTCCGGACCACACTCACTTCCCCGTTCCAACGCTCCATGGGGCAGGCATTTATCTCGTCCTTACTCATTCTCCGATCGAAGCCGGGCCGGTGTGTATCGCTGCCAATCATATGTTTTTGTTTAACCGATTTCTCAAATGCTCACAGGGCATTTTTCTCGACAAACGTCCTCACTTCATTAACGTCAGCATCGAGCATCTGACAGCGTGATTCTTTTTCAGACAACCCCTTAAGAGACTGGGGAATTTTTGGTGATTTCCCGATAGCTTTTTCAACAGCTGCTCCAAATTTGGCGGGATGGGCAGTAGCGAGACAAACCATGGGAACATCATCGCTTCCCAGTGCAAGTGCGGCATTAACACCCACTGCAGTATGGGGATCCAGCACATATCCGGTTTCCCCATGAAAATCACGAATGGTTGCCAGCGTCTCGTCTTCATTTACGGTTTTTGACTGAAAACTTGCCCTGATCTCCTGCTGCTGCTCCTCAGAAAAAACAAGTTTTCCTGTCTTCGAAAAGGCATCCATATCACTTTTGGTTTTGTAAGCATCCTGACCGTTCAGATAATAAAGAAACCTCTCGAAATTACTGGCCACCTGGATATCCATTGAGGGGCTGCAGGTCTGCGTTACACTGCCAAGAGAGTAATCCCCGGAAAGAACAAATCGGGTAAGCAGATCATTTTCATTGGTGGCGAGTATCAGATTCCTGATGTGTCCGGGAAGCAGCCGACGGGCAATATAGCCGGCAAAAATATCGCCAAAGTTCCCGGTAGGAACGGAAAAGTCCACCTTGCCGCCTTCGGGAGTCAATTTCAGCGCTGCATAGACATAATAAACAATCTGGGCCACAATGCGGGCCCAGTTAATGGAATTGATGGCGCCAAGATAATGGCTTTCCTTGAAACCGACATCATTGAAAATAGTCTTCACAATGGCCTGACCATCATCAAAGGTGCCGCGGATGGCAATATTGAAAACATTGGCGTCGGTAACGGTTGTCATCTGCAGTTCCTGCACCTCACTCACCCGCTTATGGGGATGCAGGATAAAGATATTGATCCTGTCTTTTCCCCTGACCCCATAGATCGCCGCACTGCCGGTGTCTCCCGAAGTGGCGCCGAGGATATTCATTTTACCGCCGGACTCTTTGAGGAGATACTCAAAAACATTGCCGAGAAACTGGAGGGCAACATCCTTAAAGGCCAGGGTCGGGCCATGGAACAGCTCCAGGATATGGACCTTCCCCTGTTTCACTACAGGAGTTGTTTCAGGATGGTTAAACGTCGCATAGGACCTGTTTATGAGCTCTTTCAGGTCTTCCGCCGGAATATCAGTTATAAAAAGGGAGAGAACCTTGAATGCAAGATCCGGGTAGGAAAGATTCCTCCAGGAAGCTATCTCGTCAGCAGATACAACAGGTATGCTTTCCGGAAGAAGCAGGCCGCCATCGGTTGACAGACCCATAAGCACTGCTTCTTTGAATGAAATGGCAGAAATACCGCCACGGGTACTTATATATTTCATACTATCAGACATTCTCCTTCCATCTCTTTTGGAATGGCAATACCCAGAAGATGAAGAACAGTCGGAGCTATATCTTTCAACGCTCCCCCTGATCTCATTTCTTTTCCCTTAAACGCATCATCAACAACGATAAAAGGCACCTGATTGAGCGAGTGGGCGGTAATCACCTCATCGGAATTTTCATCCACCATTTCGTCGGCATTGCCATGATCAGCAGTAATAAGTGTTGTACCGCCCATCTCCTGTACCTTTGCGACAATCCGACCTATACAGTCATCAACCACCTCGCAGGCTTTAATCGCTGCCTCAAAAATGCCGGTATGCCCTACCATGTCAGCATTGGCAAAATTAAGAATAATGACATCATAGCCCTCATCCAGTTTTGCCAGCAAGGCATCAGTGACGGCATAGGCACTCATCTCGGGCTTCTCGTCATAAGTGGCAACTTCCTTGGGAGAAGGAATCAGCACCCTGTCTTCCAGGGCAAAAGGCTTTTCAACACCGCCATTAAAGAAAAAGGTGACATGGGCATATTTTTCTGTTTCAGCTATCCGCAGCTGCTTCAAGCCGCTTGTGCTGATCTCCTCCCCAAGAATTCGTGTCAGCTTCTGTGGTGGAAAAGCCACAGGAAGATCAAAAGTCTTATCATACATAGTCATCATTATGTATTGCTGGAGCTGCGGCCGATTTTGCGGCTGAAATCCATCAAAACCGGGTACGGTAAAGGCCCTTGTCAGCTCCCTGGCGCGGTCTGCCCTGAAATTAAAAAAGAAGACTGTATCGCCATCAGCAATTAATGAAACAGGACGGCCATCCCTGGTGATAACAACAGGCTTTATAAACTCATCTGTTTCATCCCGACCATACGATTCATTGAGAACTGCAACAGGATCAGCGGCCTGCACTCCCTGGCCGTCAACAATCGCCTTCCAGGCTTTCTCAACCCTGTCCCAGCGGTTGTCGCGATCCATGGCATAATAGCGGCCGCTGACAGTAGCGACTTCGCCGACGCCGATACGTTTCATGGCCTCAAGCAGGTCCTGCATATAACCGGCCCCGCTTGTGGGCGAGGTATCCCTTCCATCCATAAAGGCATGAACAAAAACCTTATCAAGTCCCTTATCAGCAGCCATCTGGATCAATGCAACAAGATGATCTATATGACTGTGCACACCGCCGTCGGAGACAAGACCGAGCAGGTGGAGACATGTATCCTTTTCCAGGCAGACATCCATGGCATCGACAAGAACTTTGTTTGTCAGAAGATCGCCTGTTTCTATAGCCCTGTTTATCCGGGTAAAGTCCTGATAGACAACCCGCCCTGCACCGATATTAAGATGCCCGACCTCGGAATTACCCATCTGTCCTTCAGGAAGACCCACAGCCCCATTGTGGGCGAGGAGTGTTGTCGACGGATACTCGGCCTTGAACCTATCCATATTCGGAGTATATGCTGCACGAATGGCATTGCTTTTATTACTATCACCTTCTCCCCATCCATCGAGAATGGCGAGTAAAAGCGGCCCTTCTTTCTTCACTTGCCTTCCTCTATCACTTCAATTCGAGGCGCATCATGCCAGAGTCCTTCCAGGTCATAGAAATCCCGGACGTCCTTATAAAAAATATGAACAACGACATCATCATAATCAAGAAGCACCCAGAGACCCTCCTGAAGCCCTTCGGTATTCCCGTCCTTTATCCGCTTTTGGGACAATGCCGAATCAACTGCTTCAGCAAGACCTTGGACATGGCGGGTGGAACGTCCGCTCATAATGACAAAATAATCTGTAAATGAAGAGATATCCTTCACATCCAGAATCACTAAATTTTCCGCTTTCTTATCAAGCGCAGCCTGGCTCAGGAGCTGTGCGAGCTCCAAGCTGGGCATGTCTGCAAATTCTTTACTCACTTTTTTCATACAGTCTCCAGGAAATGGGTCAGTTCCCAATGCCATATTTCTGGCTGGTCAAGATAACAGGGATGAGGTGCGTCATTAATCTGCACAAAGGATGATCCTTCAATTTTCTCATTCAGAGTATGGCCATTGGCAATGGGGGATATAACATCTTTTTCACCCCAGACAATCAGGGCAGGAACTTTTATCTCAGACAATCTTTCTTTATTTTCTTCAACCCCGACAGCGCCGACAAGCACAAGGCCTCCGACAAGATTGGGATGCTCAAGGCAGAACTCAATGCTTATCCGGCCTCCCATGGAAGGACCTATCAGGATAGGCCGGTTACATTCTTTCTGCCTGAGAAAATTCTCCAGAACGGTATTCGAGGCCATATCACACGGAGGAGAATCACCAAAACCGGGCATATCAAGTGCTATTGCCTTAAAGTCACTTTTTGCAAGCAGATCCAGTGTCCCCAGCTCTTTCCAGGTATTGGCATTAAATTTCATACCGTGCAAAAGCAGAATTTCTTTCCTGCCTTCCTGGCCTGTTTCCAGGTAATGAATCTCACCTGTTCCACACTTCTCTGAATTTTTTACTATCTGTGTCATAACATTACCTGCTAGTATCTAAATTGTGGGATTAACCTTACACTATACTTTCTTTATGGGACTCTGTTAATAATTAAGTGGTATTATTTCAACTTAATTGACTTCTTTTTATTAAAGAGTATACTTCCCGCGTATTTTTTCTCTATTTAGATCTATAATTACCGACTTCAAGGAGTTTTATCCATGACCCGAGCTTTGAAATGGAAAATAGCTTTACTAGCTTTTTTTATTGCTTTTTCAGGCATAACCATGCTGCCTTCAGTTTACAAGAACATGCCGACATGGTGGCAGAAATACATGTCTCCGGAAGGACTGCGTCTTGGCCTTGACCTTCAGGGCGGAATGCACCTGGTGCTCAAGGTTGACCTTGAAAAAGCCATAGAGAATTCTCTGGAATTTGCTGCCCAGGATTTAAAGAACCAACTCCGCGACAAAAAAATCTCTGTAGTCCAGACTCCATCCCGTGACCCGCAGAAAATTGTTTTCACCCTGCCAAATACAGAATCTGTCAACACTGTCGAAACGATAATCAAAGACGATTTCCCCAATCTTGAAGTAGTAATACAGGCTGAGCAGGGAACATTTCCCAGGATCACCCTCAACCTCAGCGAAGACCAGGTCGAGTTCATAAATAAAAATGCGGTCAACCAGTCTCTGGAGATTATCCGGAATCGTATTGACCAGTTTGGTGTAGCTGAGCCAGTTATTGTCCGCCAGGGAAAGGATGAAATTATCGTCCAGCTTCCGGGAGTCAAGGATCCCAAAAGAGCCTTAAGCCTCATTGGACAGACAGCCCAGCTCGAATTTAAAATAGTAGTCAGCGACTCCGGCATCAACCTTCCTGACCTCATAGGCAAAGCCGCCTCAGACGGTCAGTGGAGTGAGGGCGACAGCAGGGAAAAACTCAACCAGGCACTGCAGCGGTTCCTCCCTGATGAAACCGAAGTCTACTTTGAAAAAGAAATACAGGCCGAGACCGGCAGAGAAATCAAAACCCCTCTGCTGATCAAAGAGCAGATACTGATGACTGGCGACATGGTAAAGGATGCCCAGGTCCGGGTAGGAGGCACCTTTAACGAACCCTATGTCAGCCTTGACCTCACCGGCCGCGGCGCTAAAGTTTTCGGAAAAATCACAGAAGATAATACCGATAAAAGACTGGCCATAGTGCTTGATAATGTTGTCCGCTCCGCTCCTGTTATCAGAGAAAAAATTCTTGGCGGCAGCGCCCAGATAACCGGCAGCTTCACTTACGAAGAGGCCAATGACCTGGCAATCATATTGCGGGTCGGTGCCCTGCCTGCTCCTGTTTCCATAGTCCAGAACCTGACTGTCGGGGCTTCACTTGGACAGGATTCCATCAACAAGGGACTTGCCGCCGGTCTTCTCGGTACGGCCCTCGTTCTTTTATTTATGGTTTTCTACTACAGACTATCGGGCGTTATTGCCACCGCTGCCCTGCTCCTGAATATTCTTTTTGTTTTTGCAGGTCTTGCTGCCATGCAGGCCACTCTTACGCTGCCCGGCATTGCAGGTATCATCCTATCCATTGGTATGGCCGTTGATTCAAATGTCCTTATTTTTGAACGAATGCGGGAGGAATTTGCCCTTGGCAAGTCAGTACGGTCCGGCATCGAAAGCGGCTATGAAAAAGCGTTTTCAACCATTGTCGACTCCCAGGTGACAACACTCATTACCGCTCTCGCGCTCTTTCTGTTCGGCACTGGCCCCATTAAAGGCTTTGCCGTCACCCTGTCCCTTGGCGTCACCTTCAACCTTTTCACCACCCTGTTTGCGACACGTCTCGCGTATGACATCCTTTACAGCACCCGCAGACTGAAACCGATCTCATTCCTCACAATTCTCAAGAAGCCCAACCTTGACTACATGCAAATGAAGAAGTTCACGTTTGCTCTTTCCGGCATCCTTGTGGTCTGCGGCCTTATAGCTTTCACCCAGATACTGAGAGGCCAGGGCAACCTGGGAGTTGATTTCACCGGCGGTTCACTTCTTCAATATAAAGCAGACAAATCCTTTGACTTAAATACTGTTCGCAATGTATTTGCCACTAATTCGAGTGAAGGTGTGGAACTGCAGCCCGTTACCAGTGAAAACAGGCTGATAGTCAAAATCAAGAAATCTGAACAGATTGTCGGAGACGATTCTGTTATCATTACAAATCTTCTCACAGAAAACATGCCTGAACATAATTTTGTTCTTGAAAGCCAGTCAGAAATAGGCTCATCCATCAGTGAAATGCTCAGGAACAAGGCCTTGCAGGCTATCGCCATTTCCCTGTTTGGCGTTATCTGCTACCTGGCACTGCGCTTTGACATCAGGTTCGGTGTGGCTGCAGCCATTGCCACCTTCCACGATGTTATTGTTGTCCTGGGAATCTGCTGGGCTATGAATATTGAAATTACCCTTCTGATAGTTACTGCCCTGCTGACCCTTGCCGGCTATTCCCTCAACGACTCAGTTGTCGTTTTCGACCGGATTCGGGAAAACATGCGCAAACAGGATCTTGACCTCAATTTTACAGGCATCATCAACGTCAGTATCAATGAGGTTCTCAGCAGAACAATTGTTACATCACTGACATCAGCTCTAGTTCTGGCGGCAATCTTTTTTCTCGGCGGAACAGTCATTCATGACTTCTCCTTTGCCCTGCTGGCCGGCCTTCTTGTTGGCACCTATTCTTCGATCTTTGTTGCAAGTCCTATTCTCCATCTGTGGCCTGCAGAAAAAAGCTGAAAGAAAAGATCTGCCCAATGAAACCTGGTATCCATCTGCCCAACAATGTGAAACAGCTAAAGGAGGATGAAACATTCTGCTTTAGCTGTCACCCTGGTGTCCCATGCTTTTGTGACTGCTGCCAACAGCTTGAACTTGCACTTACCCCGTACGATGTCCTTCGCCTGAAAGAAGTCCTCGGCCTCACAGGTACGCAGTTCCTTGACCAATATGCCGTGATAGAATACGGAGAAGGAGATATCTTTCCCAGAGTGTATCTCGCCATGAAAAATGACAGCAGGGAAAGCTGCCCCTTTGTTTCATCAAACGGCTGCACTGTCTATGAAGGAAGACCAAGCGCCTGCCGTACGTATCCGCTTGGTAGAGGTGCATGGCTGGATCAGAAGGGTAAAAGCCACGCCTCTCACGTGGTCATTTATGAAAATCACTGCCTTGGCTTTGCTGAAGCACCCAAACAAAACATAGCGGGCTGGGTGCACGATCAAGGACTTGCCCCCTACAATGAAGCTAACGACCAGCTCATGAGACTCCTTCAGCATAAAAATATTGCGGCCGGCTTCCGTCCGTCTGCATCTCAATGTGATCTTTATATCCAAACCCTGTATCACCTTGAACCTTTCAAAAAAACCACTGCCGACGCCATAGGACTTGTCATGAGCGATACTGCCCTGCTGCCATACGCAATCAACTGGCTTATCGATGAACTTTTTCCAGAGGAGAAAAATTAATCCTGAGCCATGCCTTTTCTTTGAGGCGCTTCTCTTTCCATGACAACTCCTGCCATTGATACAGTGACAACATCAGACATTCCTCCGATGAAGAGACTTGCTCTTTTTATCCTTGAGATACGCAAGACCATCCTCGTTCTCGGCCTGGCAATTGCCGCCGGCACCATAGGTTTCTACTTCCTGTCACCGCAGCTGTTTCACATAATACAAGGGCACCTGGATCAAAAACTTGCTTTTTTCACCGTAGCTGAGCCCTTTCTGGCCCATGTAAAACTTGCGCTCTGCATAACACTATTCGTTCTTATGCCCTGGATCATATTCATATTCTGGAGGGCATTATCAAAACCCTTTTCCCTTTCCCAAAAAGCAGTTATCAATTTTGTTTTTTTTACCTGCTGTCTCTTTTACACAGGCTCCCTTTTCTGCTATTTCGTCACCCTGCCTTTTGGCGTTAAATTCCTGCTTGGCTTTGAATCACAGGAACTGCAGTCAGTGATTTCTGTGGGAAAATTTGTCTCATTTGTCACTATTTTTGTTCTTGCTTTCGGGCTTATTTTCGAATTGCCTATTTTTATGGTATTCAGCTCAAAGGTGGGAATTATCAACCGTCAGAGTTTCGCTCAGAACAGGCGATATGCCCTGCTTTTCATAAGCATTGTCGCCGCACTGCTTACTCCTACACCGGACATCATCAACATGCTTCTTATGGGAGGCCCGCTTTATCTCTTATACGAAGCAGGGATCTTCATCCTTTCCTTTATTGAAAAAAAACCTGGAAAGTGCTGAGATTTTATGCAGGACGGGGTTTAACCAATCTCCTGAACCTCAATATTATTGAGGCGAAGAAGTGCTGCTGTAACGCCAGTTTGCGGTGCAAGTCCACATGAAGGACTTTTTGACTTGAATAATACCGACCTGACCTGCAGCTTTCTGGCAATCTCCAGAACCTGATGCGCCCCTGTCAGAAATTTCTCTGTCACATCCCGACCATCCCTGTCAACCACTCTGGCTTTGCCGCTGATCACATCATAGCCATCACCTCCGACAAGATCTGCCGGCGTTCTAGGTGTGGGTAATCCTCCCAACTGCTCCGGACAGACAGGAACCCACAGGGCCTCCTGCAGCATATCAAAGCACTTAGGGTAGGATTTCACCTGGGCATCGTAGCGGGTACACAGACCAACCAGACAGGCAGAGACCAGATAGACAGGCTTTTGTGAATTTTTCGAAAATGATGTTGCTTTTCCAGGCTCGTCAGTTACCATTGTGCTTCTCTTTTTCTTGAAAGTTTCTCACAGAGATCCCTAAGAGAGGTCCTGAAAGGAATGCACCCATCAAAGGCTGCTATAACCCTTGAAGTTCTCATCACAAAACTCTGTGCCTCTGTGCCTCTGTGCCTCTGTGCCTCTGTGAGATATTATCATTATTAGCTATGGCTTTATACTCTTACCGTCTAATTTATTTAATCTTGAAAAACAAATGCGCATAACAGAATTTTTTTTCAAATTACCACCAGGAGAAAAAAGATTTTTCCTGATTGTCTGCATCCTGTCTCTCCTTCTGGCGACTAGCTGGATTCTTTTTTCCTCCAATGGAGTGATGAATTATTATGCTATACAAAAAGAATTGCACATCATCCAGGAAGAAAATTTAAAACTGGCCGCTGAAAATGATCAACTCAGAAATGAGATGGGAAAACTGAAAGCCGACCCGGCCTATCTTGAGGAAGTGGCCCGCAAAGATTATGGCCTGGTAAAGAAAAACGAAATGGTTTTCAAGTTCGACTGATCACCTGGCCAGCCAATAGAATTGATACAAAACCTTTCAC
This sequence comes from Candidatus Desulfobia pelagia, assembly GCA_014382295.1. Lineage (GTDB taxonomy): Bacteria > Desulfobacterota > Desulfobulbia > Desulfobulbales > SURF-16 > Desulfobia > Desulfobia pelagia. Next base: position 39,305 of record JACNJZ010000091.1, read on the forward strand.
CATAGACATTCAAAAACTCTCTGCCCTGCATCATCTAATTTTTTATTTTTTTCTTACTATCTGTAAAAATCTATTGGCTTTTAAGAACCCCTCCTACTATACTACAATGTAGAGCATTTTCTTCTCGTATAAGTTAGGCAGTATAAATTTGCAATTCCACCAAGGAGGAATAACATGAAGAAGCTGTTGTTATCAGGTGTATGCTTATCTATGGTTTTGATTGGATCGACAGCAGGGGCGTCATATTATGTCGGCTCTGATCAGTGTTTCACGTGCCACCAGGACCAGTTCAACGAATGGCAGGCTTCAGGCCATCCCTGGAAACTCAGGAAAGTTGACAAGGCCCGTTATTCCAAACTGCCATTGCCTCCAGGATACTCATGGGACGATATCTCCTATGTCATTGGCGGCGCCAACAAGAAAGCCAGATTCATCGACCTGGAAGGCTATATTATCACCACCGCCAAAGATGGCTCCGAGGCAAAGACCCAGTATAACATCAATGACGGCAGCTGGTCTTTTTACCACCAGGGCGAAAAAAAACCATACAAATGCGGCCCCTGCCATATGACAGGCTACACTCCTGACGGCAACCAGGACGGACGACCAGGAATGATCGGCACCTGGGTCGAAGATGGTATCGGCTGTGAGGAATGTCACGGTGCAGGTTCAGACCATGCCCAGAAACCATCCAAAGAAAATATTAAAATTGACAGGGCAGTTGAGTCCTGCGGAAAATGCCATCAGCGTGGAGGCATAAATCCAGCACCTCCTGCTTCTAAAGGTTTCATTAAACACCACGAACAAATCAATGAACTCTTTGCCGGACCGCACAGTGACATGAATTGTGTGCAATGCCACAACCCTCACCAGAGAGCCATTCTTGTAAAAGACGCCTGCACCTCCTGCCATGAAGCAAAAATAGATACTTTTCCTCAATCTCTTCATGGAAAAGCCGGCCTCAAATGCTTTTCATGCCATATGCCTAAGGCGACCAAGTCCGCTATTAAAGAAAACAAGTATACCGGAGACGTACGGACTCACATTTTTACAATAAATTCCGATCCTGCAGCCAATATGTATGAAACAGTCGAAAAATCAGGCAAGAAATCCACCACAGCAAAAGGATTTGTCACCCTGGATTATGTATGTCTGGGTTGCCACCAGAGCAAAGATATTAACTGGGCTGCAAAAAACATTAAAAATATCCATGAGTAAAACCTATATTTGAGATAATTCCACGATCATAAAACAAAAAAAGGGGGCTTTTAAGCCCCCTTTTTTTGTTTTTACTATTTTCTATTATTATCCAGGCATTCCCAGATCAGTGAGAATCCACGAAACCGCACCCTGGAGATCCTCGGCAACATACTGCGGCTGCACGTTCTGAGTCGGGCCGATAAACTGGTAATCCCCCCGGCCATAGCCGCTGAGGACAAGAATTCCCTTTGCCTTACAGCTCGCTGCGGCCTTCAGGTCAGACCAGCGATCACCCACCACATATGATCGGGCCAGATCAATCTGGAGATCCTCTACGGCCTGAAGGAAAAGACCATTTTTGGGTTTGCGACAATCACAGTTTACCCTGAATCTTTCTTCTTTTGCCTCTGGATGATGGGGGCAGATATATATCCCATCGACATGGGCTCCTTTCTGAGCCAGTTCCTTTTCCATTTTCAGATGTACCTCAGCCAAAAGTTCCTCTGGGAAATAGCCCCTGGCAAGCCCCGACTGATTCGTTACAACAACAACAGGAATATTGGCAGCGTTCAACCTGCTTATAGCCGCCGCAGCACCGGGAAGCATATGGAAACGACTCAAATGATTAATATATCCCATCTGCTCATTAATAGTGCCGTCTCTATCTAAAAAAACTGCTGGTTTCATCATATAAAATTACTGGTAAAAAGATTGATGAACTCGGAAAAAGTTAAAACACTCCGAATGACTGAGTTTTTCGACTTTCAACTTAAAACTTAAAACTTAAAACTTAAAACTTAAAACTTAAAACTTAAAACTTAAAACTTAAAACTTAAAACTTAAAACTTAAAAAAACCCACTCTGCTTTTTTCTCCTATGACTGTCAAGGATTTTATCTTTATCGATACCCTATCACCTTGCAAAAAAAACAGGAGAGTGGTAAGAAGATAAGATTTTCTCAAACACACGTCCCTGGAAAACCCCTTTGGTGCCCTCAAGGGTTGGGGAAATGGGACGGACGAACAACCAAAATTAAGGAGACACTGTAATGAGTCACGTATCAATGAAAGAAATGCTGGTTGCCGGTATGCACTTTGGCCATCAAACCCGTCGATGGAATCCCAAAATGAAACCTTATATTTTTGGGGCCAGAAGTAAAATACATATCATCAATCTGGACAAAACCCTTCCTCTTTTCAATACTGCGTTTGAATACGTTGCCGATACCGTAGCCAATGGAGGCTCTGTCCTCTTTGTCGGCACCAAGCGTCAGGCCCAGGAAATCATCAAGGAAGAAGCTGAACGCTCAGGTATGTTTTTCATCAATCATCGCTGGCTCGGTGGCCTGTTGACAAACTTCCAGACCATTAAAAATTCTGTTGACCGTATGAAATCAATCGAAGCCATGGTTGAAGACGGTACAATCAATAAATATAAAAAGAAAGAAGCTCTTGGAATGGAAAAAGAGCTTACCAAACTCACACGCACCCTCGGCGGCATCAAAGACATGAAAGGCCTGCCAAGTGCAATCTTCATCATAGACCCCAAAAGAGAATCAATCGCCGTCGATGAGGCCACACGACTTGGCATTCCAGTCATAGCTATTACAGATACCAACTGTAATCCTGACGGAATCAACTTTATCATTCCTGCCAATGACGATTCAATCCGCTCAATTCGGTTAGTTGCCTCCAAAATGGCCGACGCTGCCCTTGCCGGCAAATCACGTCGCGGTGAAGACGTTGAAGCTGATAAAGATATTGCAGCAGCCATGGCTGCTGCAAATGAAACCACTGCTTCAGCACCTGCAGAAACACCTGCCGCTGAATAAACTCCAGCATTAACGAAAAACACTTTTTATAAATTTACATATTAGGACATTTTTAATGAAGATAACGAGTCAGATGGTTAAAGAACTCCGAGACAGGACAAATTCGGGGATGATGGATTGTAAAAAAGCCCTTACTGAAACTGAAGGCGATATGGAGAAAGCCGTTGATCTTCTCCGCCAGAAAGGTCTTGCCGTAGCAGCAAAACGTGCTGACCGAGCGACCAGTGAAGGCATCATTCAGACATATATCCACGGTGCTGGCAAGCTTGGTGTCATGGTTGAAGTTGGCTGCGAAACAGATTTCGTTGCAAAAACAGACTCCTTTATTGAGTTTGCCAAAGACATTGCCATGCACATCGCTGCTGCCAACCCTGTTGCAATCGGCAGAGAGGCTGTCCCAGAAGAACTTCTTGCACGGGAAAAAGAAATATACATCAAGCAGGCGCAGGATTCCGGTAAACCTGAGAATATTATCGAAAAAATCGTTTCCGGAAAAATTGACAAATTTTACTCTGACATTTGCCTGATGGAACAGAAATTTGTCAAAAATCCTGACATCTCTGTACAGGATATGCTCAATGAGCTTATTGCTTCCCTGGGCGAGAACATATCTATCAAGCGCTACGCCCGCTTCCAGCTGGGTGCAGAATAAGCCAGATGACGTCTGAAGCGAAATATAAACGCGTTTTATTAAAATTCAGCGGCGAAGCCCTTATGGGTGACGCCCAGTTCGGTATCAGTAACGATATTTTATTCTACCTGGCGGAAGAAGTAAGAGAACTTCGCGCCATGGGAGTTGAAATTGGTATCGTTATTGGTGCCGGCAATATATTCAGGGGCGTTTCAGGCGCTTCTGCCGGAATGGATCGAGCTGCCGCTGACAATATGGGCATGCTTGCCACTGTCATGAATTGCCTGGCGTTAAAAGATGCCCTTGACCAGAGTAATGCACCTGCGGCTGTATTATCGGCTATATCGATGACTACAGTCTGCGAATCTTTTTCCAGACGCCTGGCCCTGGAACATTTCAGCAAAGGCAAAACCGTAATATTTGCTGCAGGAACAGGGAACCCCTACTTCACCACAGACACCGCCGCAGTACTCCGCGGGTTGGAAATAAACGCCGACATCATATGTAAAGCAACCAGGGTTGACGGTGTCTATGACAAGGACCCACTGACCTCTGACGATGCCGTTAAATTTGACACATTGAATTACTCTGAGGTGTTACAGCGTCGGCTGAAGGTAATGGACTCAGCGGCCATTTCCCTTGCCATGGATAATAATAAAAAGATTCTTGTTTTTAATATGAACATTCCCGGCAATATCAAAAAAGCTATCTGCGGCGAAAAAGTTGGCACATTAATTTCAGACTGATCTATATGAACGGAGAAGAAAATGAGCGACGTTTTACTGACAATGATTGATAAAATGGGGAAAAGTATCGAGGCATACCGCCGCGATTTATCAAAAATAAGAACAGGCAGAGCCTCCCTTTCGATTCTTGATGGAATAAAAGTTGACTCCTATGGTTCCATGATGCCTCTTAACCAGGTAGCATCGCTGACCATACCCGAGAGCAGGTTAATAGTCATTCAACCTTGGGACCCCCAGATTCTTCCTATTATTGAAAAAGCAATTCTCGCCTCCAATCTTGGCTTGACACCTGCCAGTGACGGCAAGATTATCCGGATGTCCATACCGCAGCTCACCGAAGAAAGACGTAAGAACCTGGTCAAACAGGTCAAACAGATCAGCGAAGATTCTCGAGTTGCCATTCGAAACTGTCGCCGCGAGGCTATAGACACTTTTAAACAGCAGAAAAAAGACAAAGAAATCTCTGAAGATGATCTCTTCAAATATCAGGATGATGCACAGAAAGAAACCGATGCATGCATCAAAAAAATAGACGACATCCTGCAAGAGAAAGAAAAAGAGGTCATGGAGGTTTGACCGTCCTGTGTCATCACCTTCTTCCAAGCTAGACAGAAACTCCCTGCCTGCCCATGTCGCCATCATCATGGACGGCAATGGCCGATGGGCCCAGAATCGCGGTTTAATGCGGCTCATGGGCCACCGCTCAGGTGTTAAAACTGTCAAAAAGATTGTCACTGCAGCCAGGGAACTTGGCCTTCAGGTCCTGACACTCTATGCGTTCTCCAGTGAAAACTGGAAGCGGCCTGAGCAGGAAGTATCCGGCCTGATGACGCTCCTCAAATCCTATCTGGAAAACGAACTCTCCACCATGCTTGATAATAATATCAAGCTTCGCTGCATGGGCAGAAAAGAACAGCTGCCGACAAAAGTCCGGGAGGTTCTCGACACTTCTATCCGAAAAACAGCCGGCAATACCGGACTGATACTTAATCTGGCTCTCAGTTATGGCGGCCGCAGTGAAATTGTACGTGCGGCCCGTATACTTGCCTCAAAATGCGCTGAGGGCACTTTGCACCCAGATGAAATTACGGAAGATCTACTCTCAGCTCATTTATATTCAACCGGGCTTCCTGACCCGGACCTGGTGATTCGAACAGGGGGAGAATACCGGCTCAGCAATTTTCTTCTGTGGCAAGCATCGTATGCTGAAATATATATAACGGACACAAACTGGCCTGATTTCAGCAAAAATGATTTCCACCTTGCCCTGGAAAATTATCAGGAACGGCAGCGCCGTTTTGGCAGGACTGGAGACCAGGTACAAAAACAAGAACCTCTATGAAACGAATAATCACAGGACTGCTTGTCGTCGCCTGCTGGCTTTTCCTGCTATACATAAACTCTTTTTTTCTTTTCTGGCTCGTTATCCTGATTGTCGGCGGGATAGGACTCGTAGAGTTCTTTTCCATTGCCGGCTCCAACAGTGAAAAATCCATACGGCCATTATTGATCGGCATTTCCCTCCTGCCCCTTCTCTTTTCGTTCAGCCAGCAGCCTCTCCCAACTTATTGCGGTTTTTTCGTCGCATTTGCACTGACCGCTCTTTTAATTATATTTTCCTTTGCAAAACTCGAAAAACCTTTTGAAACCTTCATCAAAACCATCTTCGCCATTGCTTATGTCAGCTTTGCCAGTGCCCATCTCAATCTTATTATGGCCCTTGAAAACGGCGCGTACTGGATTCTGATTCTCACAACGATAACTGCAGCATCTGATTCCGGTGCCTATTTCGTCGGAAAAAATATCGGCAAACATAAATTATGCCCCAAACTCAGCCCGGGAAAAACCATTGAAGGTTTTCTGGGCGGACTATTTTTCGGAACACTTGGCGCCTGTGCTGCCGCATTGATTGTCTTTGATGAAATAAATATGATGCTCCTGGCTCTTGCCGCCATTGCCATATCTGCCCTGGGTGTTCTTGGAGACCTTACAGAATCAATGCTCAAACGAAGTATGCATGTCAAGGATTCAGGATCAATACTACCAGGTCATGGCGGCATACTGGACCGAGCGGATTCCCTATTAATGACAGCGCCGCTCTTTTACTACCTTCTCTATTTTAATATTTTGCACTAAAACACCACCGTTATGCAGAAAAATATATCCCTGCTCGGCTCAACCGGCTCAATCGGACGAAATGTTCTTGAAGTTGTCCATCAGTTTCCCGGCCGTTTTCGAATAGTAGGCCTAGCTGCCGGCACAAACATCTCTATCCTCCGTGACCAGATCGAAGCTTTCCAGCCGCAACTCGTTTCCGTTGCCACTGAAACCCTCGCCCATGAACTTGCACAGACTCTTCCGGCAAAATGGCAAGATAAGATTCTAACAGGACAGGAAGGCAACCAGCGTGTTGCCACCCTGGAAGAGGCAGACACTGTCGTATCATCCATTGTCGGTGCTGCCGGCCTCCTGCCAACCCTTGCAGCTATCAAAGCCGGCAAAAACATTGCCCTGGCCAACAAGGAAACCCTTGTTATGGCAGGTGAACTGGTGATGCAGACGGTCAAAGACCATAATGTAAATCTGCTTCCCATCGACAGTGAACATAACGCTATTTTTCAGGCCCTTGCAGCCGGTCGCCAGGAGGATGTCCACAAGATTATTCTCACAGCCTCCGGTGGACCCTTTCGCGAAAAAAGTGAACGCGAATTATGGGATGTTTCTCCTGAAGAGGCCTTGAACCATCCCAACTGGGATATGGGCAAAAAAATATCCATAGATTCTGCCACCCTTATGAACAAAGGCCTCGAAGTAATAGAAGCCCGCTGGCTCTTTGACATTGATGTGGAACATATTGAAGTACTCGTGCATCCCCAAAGTATCGTTCATTCTCTTGTGGAATACATTGACGGCTCGGTTATTGCCCAGATGGGCATCCCGGACATGCGCATTCCCATTGCCTATGCACTGTCCTGGCCTGAGCGCCTGAAAACAGGTCTTTCCAGACTGAATCTTGCCAAGTGTATGGATTTAAATTTTCTGCCGCCTGATTTTAATCGTTTCCCGGCCCTGAAACTTGCGTACCAGGTCTGCAAACGCGGCGGCACATTACCAGCTGTGCTGAATGCCGCAAATGAAGTGGCAGTGGATTCTTTCCTTAACAAAAGAATACGGTTCCCTGAGATTTCACTGGTGGTGGCGGAAACCTTAAACCGTCTTCCATGTGAAGAAATACATAATGTGGAGTCAGTACTGGATGCAGATCTTTCAGCACGAATGCAGGCTGAATCTATTGTCGAGGCCTTTCAAATGCATTACCAGCAGCGTATCGGAAAAGAAATGTAACTTTTACAAAAAAGGCTCTAAGATCAATTAATTACAAAGCCTTCCACTTGTAAACACACCATAACCCCTTGTATCTTCTCATGAATACTATTCTTTCTTTTATCATTGTTCTCGGCATACTTATTTTCGTCCACGAACTTGGACATTTCCTTGTGGCCAAACTCTGTAATGTCAAAGTTCTAAAATTTTCTCTGGGCTTTGGTCCTAAAGTATTTGGACGGCATTACGGCGATACAGAATATCTGATCAGCGCGTTTCCCCTGGGTGGTTATGTTAAAATGTGCGGCGAAAACACTGAAGAGGAAGTAACCTCTGAAGATCTTCCCCATTCCTTTTCCCATAAAACCGTCTGGCAAAGGTTTCTTATTGTTCTGGCCGGACCTGTATTTAATATCCTCTTTGCTGTATTTCTCTTTTTCCTGATTTTCTCCATTGCCGGCCTGCCTGTTCCAAAGTCCGGTACAGAAATCGGCAGCATTACAGTTGACTCCCCTGCACAAACCGCTGGTCTGAAGGCCGGTGACATCATCCTGGCCATTAATGGCCAGGAGACCACGGAATGGTCTGATGTTTCCCGTCTCATCAAAGAAAGTGAAGGAAACCCCACTGTAATGGCGATATTCAGGGATGGTGCCGAACTCGTTGTTACCGGTCAGGCCGAAATCCAGGAGGTCAAAAATATTTTCGGGGAAGTCGTGGACGAGCGATTCATGCTGGGAATCTCTCGCAGTACAGAGGTCATATACGAAAAGGCGTCACTTGTTGATGCCTTTCTCGCTGGAATTTCTCAGACGTGGATGTATATCTATCTCACCATGATGGGTATTATTAAAATTGTGCAGCAGGTTGTTCCGGCCAGTGAACTTGGCGGCCCTATTCTTATTGCCCAAATGGCCGGTCAGCAAATGGAAGCAGGTTGGGTGAACCTCTTTTTCTTTATGGGTCTCGTCAGCGTTAACCTCGGCATTCTCAACTTGTTCCCAATCCCCATTCTGGACGGAGGTCATCTTGTTTTCTTCTCCCTGGAAGCGATCCGACGTAAACCTCTTGAAAAGAAGACCATGGAGAAATTTCAGCAGTTCGGACTTCTCCTTCTTGGCAGTCTGATGATCTTTGTCTTCTACAACGACATCGTCCGAATATTTACCAGAGGGTAAAGGGAAATGGCCCCTATCATCAAGGCTCCTGTCTACACCTCCCCTGTTATTCTTGCTATTGAAAATACAGGAATATGCGGTAGTGTTGCCCTGGTCTCTTCCTCTCAATGTATCGGTGAACACAGCCTGCAGACCCGACTCACCCATTCAAAACGGCTGCTCTCTTCGATATCATATCTAATGGAAGAGGCACAGCTCGACTGGAAACAGCTTGATGCCATTGCCATCAGTCTTGGACCTGGAAGCTTTACAGGCCTTCGTATTGGGCTGAGTACCGTAAAAGGATTATCCTTAGCCGGCTCCATTCCACTCATTGGCGTTCCTACTCTGGAAGCCATGGCATATCCGTTCAGCTATGCCACACACCAGATCTGTTCGATTATCGATGCCCGAAAAAAAGAGGTGTATACTGCATTATTTCGTCCTGATGCACATGGCTCACTTCACCGTCTTTCAGAAGATATGGTTATTTCTCCGGAAGAACTCGCCCGGAAAATCACTACCCCTACTCTCCTGATCGGTGACGGTGCTGCGCTTTACAGCGACCTGTTCAACAATCTTCTCGGACCCAATGCCATTTTCCCATCACCACACCTTTCTTTTCCTCGAGCCGTTCATATAGGTTTTCACGCCATTCCCCTCTGGGAACGGAAAGAATTCCTCGATCCATCCAGTGCCGCCCCAATTTATATCCGTCCCTCTGACGCGGAGACACATGCAAACAAAAGCTGATATTTACTATTAGGCACCTTGAATAATTGCTTTTAAGGTTACCTTTGATTGACAGCTCAAAGTCAGTGCTTATTTTTTTTAAAAGATGAGTGTAAGCAGAACAAAAAAATTCACCGGGAGGAGGCGTATCATGGCGTATACAATTCAGAAGGTCGATTACTATTACACAACTGTCAGAGATCAACCCGGAGAAGCTTTTAAGCTGCTGACCATTCTCGAAGAACTCGGATTGAATCTCCTTGCTTTTACTGCTGTTCCAGTTGGCCCCAACTCCACTCAACTGGCAATCTTCCCTGAAGATGTGGACAAATTCAAACACGAAGCACAGAATGCACAAATGCTGCTCGATGGCCCCCACAAGGCTTTTCTCGTTCAGGGAGATGACCAGCTTGGAGCCCTTGCTCCCATCCACAAGAAGCTGTTTGCCGCCAATGTAAACATTTATTCCTCAAGCGGTGTTGCAGACAGTAAAGGAAGTTACGGTTATATCGTCTACGTCAAGCCTGATGATTTCGGCAGAGCCGTTGCCGCTCTTGATCTTTAAGGAGCCTTTAACAAAAAGTGACACACTCATAAAAAGGCAGGGATGATGGAAGATCTGACATTATTGCTTCCCCTGAAGACGAAAGTGAAAAGTGGGGAAAAAGCCATCATTTCCTGCCCGTATTGCGACAGAAAACACTCCGTCGTTCCTGCTGTCATCAAACGCTATTACCTGAAAGAATTTAAGGTTCAGTGCGACTGCAAAGAATCATTCAATGTAAAGTTCGAAGTAGCAAAAACAAGTATTCACGACTATGACGTGACTGTCACCAGTCCCCAGAGCGATCACATTCTCAGGAATATCAACATTCAGCTTCTGAATGAAAACAACCTTCATTTCACCTGCAAAGAACAACTCAACATCAGGAAAGGCCAGAAACTCCGGATTGCTATCGCCTCCCCTACTCACCGTACCCGGCCTATTCAAGCAAATGCTATCGTCAGGCTGGTCCGCGGCCATTTTGTCAGTTGCTTTTTCACCAAGACAATAGATCTTCCCTGAAAAAACCTATACTTTTGTAAATCCTTGACAGCAAATGTAAACATGTTATGTTTACATTTGTCACATTTACTCATCCAAAACAAGTAAAATCAGACTTACCATACTCGCATGATACCCAAAGACCTTACCCAGAAACAACACCAGACGCTTATTTACCTGGAAAAACAGATGAGGGAGCAGGGAGCGATCCCAAGCCTCCGCCAGGCGGCAAATGATCTTGGAGTCAGCCATACCGCAGTCTCCCAGATGATCAAAGCCCTCGAAAAAAAAGGGTATGTCCAGCGGGCTGGGCATTACAGCAGAGAAATACGCCTGCTTGAAAAAGGAAAAACCAGGACGCAGACAGCCCATCGCGGCCGCGAAGTGGCAGTAATTGGCAGAATTACCGCCGGACTGCCCATGTATGCCCAACAGGAGTATGACGAGGCTGTGCTGGTCGATGGAGATCTCTTTCGTGGGCCCAATCTTTTTGCCCTGCGGATCAAAGGAGACTCCATGAAAGACGCCGGCATATTCCATGGAGACTTGGTGATCTGTGAACCCCGGCAGTATGCCGCCAACGGTGAAATTGTTGTTGCCCTGATCAACAATGAAGAAGCCACGGTCAAACGTTTCTTCCTCAGGGATGACATCATAGAACTGCATCCGGAAAATGAGGCCTACTCGATAATACGCTGTAATTTAGGGGAAGTCCTTATTCAGGGCAAGGTCGTCGGCCTGGTCCGCGGACCTGAACAGGCTGACAGGTTATGAAATATGGAGCGATCGATTATCCACCTGAATGTCGCAGACTTTGCTGTCGCCATAGAGAAACTCCTTGATCGATCTCTCTGTAATCAGCCGGTTATCGTCACAACAGCCCGATCCTCACGGCCTGTTGTCCATGACATGAGTGAAGAAGCCTTCCATGAGGGAGTCCGAAAAGGCATGTTGCTGAAAGAGGCCCGTCGTCTCTGCAGGAAAGCAGTTCTCAAGGAGACACAGCCGAAAATCTATCAAAAAGCAATGCGGGGAATGCTGCGGCAGGCGCTTCCTTATACTCCTCTTGTTGAAGCAGGAAACCATGACGGCCACCTCTTTATGGATGTCTCCGGCACCGGCAGGCTTTTCGGACAGCCATCCGACATTGCATGCCGCATAAGGAAGAGCACACAAAATTATCTTGGTCTGAATCCTATCTGGACGGTGGCAACCAATAAACTGGTGGCCAAAGCGGCGAGCCGCCTGGTCAAGCCGTCTGGGGAATATATTGTTGCCGCGGGAACAGAAGATACCTTTCTTGCACCGCTGCCGCTCTCCCTTCTGCCCGGTCTCTTTCGGCGGGAACTGATCCGGATGCAGGAATTCAACCTACGCATCACAGGCCAGGCCGCAGCTCTTTCACTTTCCCAGTTAATGATTCCTTTCGGAAAAAGAGCTGAGAAAATCTATTGCGCTGTTCGCGGCATTGATTCCACGCCGGTATTTTCCATGGCCCGGACGCCGCCGAAAATATGCGTGGAACACTTTTTCGCTCATGAAAGCAATGACTGGAACCTGGCACTGACAGTGCTCTTCAAACTTGCCGAGAAAGCAGGAAGAAGGCTGCGATACCGGAATCTTACGGCAAGACAGATCAGCATCTTCCTGGAATACGCAGACAGACAACAGGCAGTACGACAAACCACGGTCAAAAAAGGCCTCTGTCATGACGACACTCTTTTCTGTCTGGCCCGGACTATTCTGCAGCGGGCATGGACACGCAGGGTCCAGCTGCGCTGTCTCCGCCTTACCTGTGACAAACTGACAATACCGTCACCCCAGGCGTGTCTTTTTCCGGAAGAGAAAAAACATACTGTGCGCCAGCAGAATTTAACCTCCGCACTTGACCGCATACGGGGACGACACGGCGAAGCCAGCATCAGGCATGCTCGCTGCTTTGCCTATTAAAAAAAGGGAAATCTCATGCTTAATACGCACTTTCATTTTCATTCACCGGTCAAGGCCCATTTCGGCTCAGGAAGCAGGTCTCTCCTTCCTGAACTCATGAAAAGCTATGCCCGAATCGGCATAATCTCGGGAAAAAGCTCTCTTGACACGACCGGTATGCGTTCGTTTCTTAAAAAAGAGCTGCACGACAAAGAACTCTCTTTTTTTTGCGCAATAGAGCCAAATCCCTCCATTGCCACGGTGGTGCAGGGCGGCAATTTCATCAATGACCAAAGCTGCCAGGCCATTGTCGCTGTCGGCGGCGGCAGCGCCCTTGATGCAGCAAAAGCCATTGCAGCGCTTTGCACAAACAGGGATGACTTCCACCAGCTTATCAAGCAGAATGTCTTTCCGGAACAGCCGCTGCCTGTGGTGGCAATACCGACTACCTGCGGAACAGGCAGTGAAATGAACCACTATGCCATCATCACGGACACTGCCCACAGGGACAAGCTAAACTTTTCCGCAGAAAACACTTTCCCCAGCCACGCACTGCTTGATCCGGAGCTGCTTCGTTCCCTCAGCAAAAATCTCATCCTTGCAACAGCATGTGACGCACTGACCCATGCCCTGGAAGGATTCATCTCAAAAAGGGCCAATCCATTTTCCGACACCCTGGCTCTCCATGCCATGGAGCGCCTTATTGCGACGCTTACCTCACGCCAGGCACCTGAGGCAGATGACTCTCTTGCCTCATTTCTCTATGCTTCATCCCTGGCAGGTGCGGTAATCCTCCATACCGGCACAACCCTTCTCCACTCTCTGGGGTACTACCTGACAAACCATAAAAACATCCACCATGGCACAGCCAACGTTATCCTGCTTCCATATTTTCTCAAAATGCTGTCTGCCCATAATGTTGCCAAACATGAACATATTGCATCCCTTTTTGATCGATATGATCTGCGGCTGGATTCTATTATCACCGCATTAGGCTGCCCTTCCTGCCTCCAAGACATAGTCCCTGATGACGAACTGGAGACAATGGTCGCATATGCCATAGCCAATAAAAATGCTCTTTCTACTCCTTTCCCGGTGGAAAAAAGAGATGTTCTGGATATTTTGTCACATCCCGTCTAAGGACCACCTTTCAATGAAATGGAAACGATCTTTACCCCCCTCATTGTCCGCTCGTACTATTCTCTCCTGCAGGGAACCAGTTCACCGGAGGCACTCTGCCGCCGTGCCGCCAGGCTCGGCTACACACATCTTGCCCTGACTGACCGCGACAACCTCTATGGTCTCTGGAGATTCCTCCACGCCTGCCGGCAGGAAAAAATTATTCCCCTGATCGGGGCGGAAATAACCGAACCGGGATCGAAAAAAACAGCTGTCTGCCTGGCGAAAGACCAAACCGGCTACACCAACCTCTGTCAAATCATTACCGACCGGCACTGTGACACAGGATTTCAGCTGCTTGAAAATATACGAAACCACGGCAAAGGCCTTATTGTCCTGTGCAGCGATATTGACATGCTTCTCTCCTGGAAAAATTCCGGCCTCGAAGTTGCCGCCAACCTGGGAAGAAAACCTGCAGCAGAGTCACGGATACTTTACCGGCAAGCCGTAAAACACGACATCCCGGCTATTGCCGCCCCAGACAGCATGCTGGCTGAAGCTGCAGAGTATTCCCTTCACCTTCTATTAAGGGTCATTGCCGGCA
>JACNJZ010000173.1 GCA_014382295.1 Candidatus Desulfobia pelagia
AGAACCAGCACCAGAGCCAAAATCTGTATCTTTAAGGAAACGGATATCAGCCTTCATGGTGATCTTATCATTCACTTTAATTTCAGGTTTCATCAGAAATGTGTGAACCCAACCTGACATAGAACCTGCTTCATCATCAGAAGGATGAAAACCAGCTCCATCTGCATTGTTCAAATAATATCCCTCAACCTGATACATACCGCTTACGGAAAAATCCATTGCGGAAGCTGTTGTTGCTACGCCTGCCACCAGACCGAGGGCGGCAGCTACAGAAATTAATTTTTTCATCTCCTATCTCCTTTGATTAAGATGATTTGTCATTTGGACCCTATTCTCACAAGGATCCGTCTCCTATTGAAAAACACTCAATAAAATACTCTACGTAGGCTTTCCGGAAAAATCAAGGAAAAAGGGCCTCTTTTTCTGTTTTTCTCACAAAGACACAGAGTCCTCAGAGGGTTTTTATATTTTATTGCACAATTTTTCCCCTGCTGTTGTCAAGTTTTTTTGCTTATTGCAATTAAAATTTAACGCAAAGATTATAAAAACCACGAAGAACACGAAGAAAAAACTTTTTTATCATTACTTCGTGGCCTTCGTGTTCTTCGTGGTGAAAAACAATACTTTTAGAGCTTCAAGCCATTTTCTATAATGCCTCAATATGCTACAATACAGCAATGAAAGGCCTGACTCACATTGTTCCTTCCCGGGCTGCCGTTCTTACCTCGTTTGGTGAGAGCAGCTGCCAGGGTATCTCGCCGCGTTTTTCCGCCCTTGTCTGGAATATCTACAAGGCCAAGCGGGTAACCTGGGCTACTGATTTCTACTGGCTCACCCGGGGAAAAGACCTGGTGCTTCTCCAGGAGGCCTTCCTGCGCCCTGCCATGCTGGAGGTGATCGAGAAGGCAGATCATCTGCGCTGGGATCTGGCTGCCGGTTTTACCCGAAAGATGGCGGCCATTGATGCCGGGGTGATGACAGGATCCCAGGCTGAGCCGGAGGAAATTTTTTTCCTGCGCTCCAAGGCCCGCGAACCTGTTGTCCGGCTGCCGAAAATGGTTATCGGCACCACCTATCCGATCCGGGAGAGCCGCAAGAAACTTCTTGTTCTCAATGTCCACGCCATCAATTTCGTCACCATGCCCAATTTCAGGCGGCAAATGCGCCAACTGGAAGAAAAGATCATACTCCATCGCGGTCCTGTGCTTCTTGGCGGTGACTTCAACACCTGGCTGGCCCGGCGTTCGAATTTCCTGAACAACATGACCGAAGATCTGGGGATGGAGCTGGCCACCTTTTCCCCGGACCGCAGATCCCGCCATTTCGGTAGATGTATTGACCACGTCTTTGTCCGCGGCATCAAGATTCTTTCCGCATCGTGTCATTACGAAATTGGGAGCTCGGATCATCAGCCGATTGAGCTGGAGCTTGAGATTCTTGGGTGACGAAGGCCTTTATAAACGCAAAGGCGCAGAGGCCCAAAGACAACCTTTTGATTTTACATACTATTTCTTTTAACCTTAGCCTCTTTGCGTTCAAATTGGAGACACATTATGACTCATATCATGCTTACACTTCTCCTCCTCCTCCCTTTCTTTCTGGTTGCCCAGGCCGGTGCCAATACGGTTTCGGATTTTGTCGCTGCCGAGCTGGCCAAGGGTAAAAAGCCCAATGGGCTCATCAACGAAAAAAGTCCGTATCTTCTGCAGCATGCCTTCAATCCGGTGAACTGGCTGCCATGGGGTGACGAGGCCTTTGCCCGGGCCAAGGCTGAGAACAAAATCATCTTTCTATCCATCGGCTATTCGACCTGTCACTGGTGCCATGTTATGGCCCATGAGTCTTTTGAGGACGAAGAAGTTGCCGCCTATCTCAACAAGCATTTCATCTGCATTAAAGTAGACAGGGAGGAGAGGCCGGACATCGACCGCATCTACATGACCGCCACCCAGGCCCTGACCGGCAGCGGCGGCTGGCCCATGTCGGTCTTCATGCTGCCGGACCGCCAACCCTTTTATGCCGGCACCTATTTCCCGCCACGCGCCAAATACGGCAGGCCGGGGTTTCTTGACGTGCTCCAGGGCCTGGAGCAGAAATGGCAGGATATGCCTGACAAAATCGCAGAATCGGCAGCATCCATGACATCCTACCTGCAGAGCCTGGGAGACATCTCCGGCTCTGACCTTCCGGAGAGTTCCCTTCTGAAAACAGCGTTCAGCCAGGCCGTGAGACTTTTTGATCCTGAATATGGCGGTTTTGGGCCGGCACCCAAATTTCCGCGGCCGGTTACCTTCAACTTTCTGCTGCGCTATCACCAGCGTTCCGGCAACAACAATGCCCTTGAAATGACAACAAAGACCCTCCGGGCAATGGCAGAGGGCGGGATGTATGATATTCTCGGCGGCGGATTCCACCGCTATTCCGTTGACGGTCAGTGGCGGATTCCCCATTTTGAAAAGATGCTCTACGACCAGGGCCAGCTCGTGGTCTCTCTCCTGGAGGCTTTTCAGGTAAGCGGGGATCCCTTTTTCAGCCGGATCGCCAGAGAAACCATGGACTATGTTCTGCGTGATATGGCCGACAGGGACGGCGGTTTCTTTTCTGCCGAAGACGCTGACAGCCAGGAGCCGGACAACCCGGCAGAGCACAGCGAAGGTGCTTTCTATACCTGGAAAAAAGAGGAAATCGATACCGTTCTCGGGGCGGACACCGCAGCCCTTTTTCATTACCGGCATGGTGTGAAAACCGGCGGCAATGCCCTTGATGATCCCCAGCAGGAGTTCGTCGATAAAAACATATTGTACCTGGAACACACAGCCGCGGATACAGCCGGGACGTTTCGCAGGACGGAAAAAGATATAGACTCGCTGATGCATGATGCCCGTGGAAAACTCATGGAAATCCGCACCAAAAGACCACGACCCCATCTTGACGACAAGGTCCTCACCAGCTGGAATGGTTTGATGATAAGCGCTTTTGCCAAAGGCTACCAGGTACTCCGCGAACCGAAATACCTGGAGGCCGCTGAAGGTGCGGCTGACTTCATCCTGGCAAAACTCTATGACCCTGAGAGCGGGACACTCCTTCGCCGCTACCGGAAAGGAGATGCCGGACTCAGCGGCCAGCTTGATGACTATGCCTTTTTCATCCAGGGCCTTATTGATCTGTACCAGTCCTCTTTTCAAAGCCGCTGGCTGAAAGCTGCCATCATGCTGACGGAAAAACAGATCGAGCTCTTCTGGGACAAAGACAACAACGGTTTTTTTGAGACAAGCGACCAGGCGGAAAAGCTCCTTGTTCGCATGAAAGACGATTATGACGGCGCCGAGCCTGCTGCCAACTCGATTTCCGCCATGAATCTGCTGCGGCTTTCCCATCTTGGCCAGGAGAAATGGCGGGATATGGCAGCCCAGAACATGAAAACATTCGGCGGGAAAATGAAAGAATCACCCTGGGGTCTCCTGCAGATGCTCTGCAGCCTTGACGCCTATCATACCCAGCCCAGGCAGGTTGTCATTGCCGGTTCTCCGAAAGACAAATCGACACAGGCCATGATCCAGGCTCTCCACTCCCGTTACCAGCCCAACACCCTGTTTCTGCTGGCTGACGGCGGGGACAACCAGCGTTTTCTGGAAACAAAAGTTCCGGTACTGGCGAACCTCCGGCCCATAGACGGTAAAGCAACGGCCTATGTCTGTGAAAACTTTTCGTGCAAACTTCCCACCACGGATGTTGTTGAGTTGCTTGAGCTTGTGAGTTATTGAGTTTGAAAAAAGTATTAAGTTTTAAGTATTAAGTTTTAAGTTGATGGATGTCACTTATTCACTGTTGCCGGCTATGAAGATGAAGGTTCTTGAGTTCATCTGGCAGGTAATGTATAAGGAACTCTATATTTCTATAAATCAATGAACCCAAGCAACCAGTTTGGAGAACTTATGTCCCGCTTTCATATAGTATTATTAATCCTTATTACTACACTTGCTCTTAGCGGCTGTGCCAGCAGAATGCAGCTTGAAGATGCCAGGGAGGCCGGGGCTCCGCAGTTATCCGGCAAGCAGATCACTGACATTGTCTCCGGCAGCACTGTTCTTTTCACCAGCTGGGACAAGGCTGACGAAGCAAAGGTTACTTTTTTCGACAATGGTTCCCTTGAAGGTGAAAACAGATGGGGAGAAACAACAACCGGACGCTGGAAAATTGATAAAGACGGCCAGATCTGTGTCAAATACAGAAAATGGGGCTCCGGATTCCTGAGCTGCTATACTGTTTTGTATATAGATGAAAGCTATAAAATGTTCCGGGTTGACGGCGGTCTTGATACCTCTTTCACAGTTATCACTCCGGGAGAAGCGGTGGCACAGGTCGAGATGACAGCCCCTGCATACTCGCCATCGGAAGAAACAGAAACCGTTCACCCGGTAGTCAAAAAGGAAAGCTGGGTCAGATCTCTGTGGCCCTGGGGCAAGAAAGAGCAGCCTGTTATAACGGCTTTTGAAAGTGATTCCACCGTAATTACTCCCCTTCCTGCTGAAAAAGTGCTGAGCGCCGACCTGCTCAAGATGCTTGATGACAGAGAGTGTCCGGGATGTGATCTTGCCGGAAAAGATATGGAAGGGGTCAAACTCAAGGGTGCCGAGCTCCAGGGTGCGAACCTGGCAGGAGCTCGCCTCGTCCGCACAAATCTCAGAAACGCCAACCTGAAAGGGGCCAATCTTTCCGGTGCCAATCTGGAAGGTGCCGACCTGGAGGATGCAAACCTGGAAGGCGCGGATCTCTCCGGAGCCCGCCTGGTGGATACGATCCTGGAAGACGCCCGTCTCGCAGATGCCAACCTGTCGAGAGCCAATCTCCACTGGGCGGATTTACGTGATGCCAACCTTGGGAATGCAAACCTTCAAAAAGCCTACCTGGTAAAAACCAACTTCACCGACGCCGACCTCACCGGTGCCGATCTCACCGATGCCATTATCCAGCGAACT
The DNA here is from genome assembly GCA_014382295.1 of Candidatus Desulfobia pelagia. GTDB lineage: Bacteria > Desulfobacterota > Desulfobulbia > Desulfobulbales > SURF-16 > Desulfobia > Desulfobia pelagia. The sequence continues at coordinate 4,980 of JACNJZ010000173.1, forward strand.
ATTTTTGAAGACGCCAAAGGATATGAAATACCAGGTATTGAAGAAAGCGCAGAAGGTGTACGAAAGGTAATGGAACCAATCAAGACCGGGAAGAAGTGGTGGTGGCCGTTTTAGGGCAATTGATAATTGAGAATTGACAATTGATAATGATCAATTACTTTCTCGTTTATCAGAATAACTCTGCAGAACCGATGTCGACCTGACTAGAGCCGATCAAGTCGAGAAAGAACCAGTAGTAACTGTTTTAAAATAATTATCAATTCTCAATTGTCAATTCTCAGTTGGCCCTACCTTATTTTATCATAATAACTTTGCAAATCCCGGGTCAGGAATCTCTGTATCTTTGAAAAATTCCGGGAGTGGCCGGCCCAGAGTTCTCTGGTTGTTGCCTTGGCCAGAAGATCCTGTACTTTTCCCTGCATCTTATTCCAGAGATTCTTCTTGTATTCACTGTCAAGCACCACAAGATCCTGGCTCCTGGCAACACATTGCTTTCTTAGTCCTGAAAAAACAAAACGACTGAAAACGAACCAGCCAAGGAATACCGTGAGTGCCACCAGGCAGCCCGGCAGGATAAAATGTTCTGTGTTCACTGTTCCACCCAGGAGAGCTGCGATCAAGGTCTCATTGGGATAAGAAATTGCGGCCTTTATCAGCATGTCTCCGAAGAAAAGAACCACAAGAGAACACAGAAACGTCACTTTTGACGTTTTTGCAAACAGCTGCCATCCCCTGTCGCTGAAATGGCTCATGGCCTCACAGACCAGCTGCAATTCGTTGACCTGCCTGTCTATATCCTCAAGAATATGATTCACCCTGAAGCTGGGGGCACTCTTGATTTTTGTCATCAGCTGATCACGCTCCCGGGCCAGGGGCGCAAGCATATCAGACGGTTCAGCCTCACCGGGGGCATAGGTGAGGTAAATATGCGGAATATCCTTGCGGCCCGTCATCTGGGACATGTTCCAGCACAAGGCCCCGTATGAGCGTACCAGATCACTTAAATTATCACACTCATCAACCCGGCTCATAACGAAGATAATACGGTCCTCGCCGGATTTTTCAGGAAGAGTGCTTCTGATTGCGGTATATGTCTCCTTGATGGTTCCGGCCTTGTGGGGATCAAACATCAGGACAATGAGATCGGCCAGATTGGCTATCTCGCCGAGCACAGCCATGTAATCATAGCCCCTGTCTTTTTCCGTGACAGAATCAAGCATTCCCGGACTGTCAATAATCGCCATGTTTTCCAGGATCGGATTTTCCATCTTTTTCAGAAGGAAATGAGACATAAACCGTTCCCCGAATTTCTTGAAACTGCCAAAGGGGAGTGTCTCGTCATTGACCAGGGTGGATCCGGGAATTTCCTGGGTTCCTTCTCCGACACCGCCGGCAGTAATTATCGTAAAGGAGTCATCGGTGGGCGCCTGACCGGTACGCTGGATGTCCTGACCGAGAAGCTCATTGATCAGAGTGGATTTCCCGGAAGAGTAATTGCCGATGACAAGAACAATGGGTTTCCATTTGAGGATGGATTCCAGGTTGCTGAAGTCAAGATGATATTTTAAAAACAGAGGTGACAGACTTTTTTTCACCTTGCTCTGTAATTCCAACTGCAATGCTTTTTCGTCCATGATATTTGTCGCTCACTTCGTTAATCTGGATTCCAGCAAAAAGCCGGAATGACCCATAATCCCTGTCTGAAAATCAAAGGTAACCATATCGGAAAGCCTGCTTAATGAAAAGGAAATATTGACAATTATCAATTATCAATTATCAATTGGCAGTCATCATGTTTACTTTTCCCCACATAGATCCTGTTATTTTTTCATTGGGCCCGCTCCAGGTTCGCTGGTATGGGTTGATGTATGTTCTGGGCTTTGCCGCCTCTTATTTTCTGGTCCGCCGGCAGATCGCAGCTTTTCAGCTTACAAACCTGGAAAGAGAATTTGAAAATCTCAACCTGACCATGCTTATCTGCCTGGTGCTTGGCGGTCGGCTCGGCTATGTCTTTTTTTATAATTTTTCATACTATATCCAGCACCCGCTTGAAATAATGGCCACATGGCAGGGGGGTATGTCCTTCCATGGCGGCATGCTTGGAGTTATTGGCGGAGGATGGCTCTATTGCCGCCGAAAAAACCTGAACTTTCTTGAAAACGCTGATGTCTATGTAGTAACAATTCCTATTGGGTTGGGACTTGGACGCATCGGAAATTTTTTAAACGGTGAACTGTATGGCCGGGTGAGTGATGTGCCGTGGGCCATGATCTTTCCCACCGGAGGGCCCCTTGCCAGACACCCGTCCCAGCTTTATGAGGCTCTTCTGGAGGGACTGCTTCTCTTTGTCATCCTGTGGCCTCTGAAAAAAGTACAGCATACCAGAAAATGGCCCCGCGGCAGCATGCTGGCTCTGTTTCTTGTTCTTTATGGCGTCTTTCGATGTATAGTAGAGTTTTTTCGTGAACCGGATGCCCATATTGGCCTCATGGCTGATACCATCAGCCGGGGACAACTGTTAAGTGTTATAATGATATGTGCGGGATTGGTTCTTTTGGCTGTAGTGTCCCGTAAAAAATCATTTTCTTAACGCAAAGACGCTAAGATGCAAAGGAAACATATTGTTTTTTTTAAACTCTTTGTAGCTTTGAGCCTTTGCGTTACTTTTTTGTTTTTCAAATCCATTAAAAATTAAAATCTTACAATGAAACCTATTTATTTTTATATCTTATCCCTTCTACTTACAGTGACATACATGACCCCTCATTCTTCACAGGCCGAGGAATTGGCCCCCCTTTTATACAAAGAAACCCTGAAAAACAATCTCCGGGTTATCGTTAAAGAAACACCCGGCACCAAAGTTGCCACCGTGCAGATCTGGATAAAGGCAGGCTCTATTTATGAGGATGCCCATGAAGGCGGCATCACCCATCTTATTGAGCACATGATTTTTAAGGGAACCCCCACCCGGGGACCCGGCCTGCTGGCAGAATCCATAGAAAATCTTGGCGGCCAGATTAATGCCTACACCTCCTATGAATACACGGTTTACCATGCCACCCTGTCTTCACGGCACTGGCAGACAGCCCTGGACGTTCTCACCGATGCCGTTCTCAACTCAACGTTTGACGCTGAAGAGCTTGAACGCGAAAAAAAGGTGGTTATTGAAGAGCTGTACATGCGCAATGACCGCCCCACCACAAAGCTTTTCCAGGAGATGATGAGTAACGCCTATACCGCTCATCCATATAGGCTGCCGATTATTGGAACCGAGGAGAGTGTCAGCAGTTTTACCCGGGACGATATCCTTAATTATATAGCCAAGCATTATCACCCGGAAAACATGGCTGTGGTTGTGGTTGGTGATGTCCGTTACCAGGATATTATGAAAAAGGTAAGCGAACTCATGGGCGGCATGACTCCCATCCCCAACGGCGAACCGTCTCTGCCCAAGGAGCCTGAGCAACTGACATCCCGCTTTTTCAGCCTTAAAGAAGATGTAGGACAGAGCCATCTTGTTATGGCCATGCCGATAACCCCTTTTAACCATCCGGACAGTCCTATTCTCGACGTTATGTCCTCCATTCTCGGCCAGGGCGAAACATCGCGCCTCTACCAGAAACTGCGCAACGAAAAAGGACTTGTCTATCAGATCAATACGAGTGCCTTTACACCAAAATACTCCGGCCTGCTCGAGACATCGGCAATACTCGATCCTTCAAACATGGAACCGGCCCTGGAGGCAATTTTTGAAGAATTTTTCATCCTCAAATACCTGCCGGTAAGCAATGAAGAACTCAACAGGGTGAAACGAAACGTTGAAAGTGATTTTATTTTCAACCTTGAGCGGGCCGAAGGCCAGGCCAGGGTTCTGGGTTCTTTCGAATTTCTCTCCGGAGATCCAAGGGAAGACGATTACCTGGAAACCATACGGGCCGTCAGCCGTGAAGACATTCTGGAAGTTGCCAACAGGTATTTCACCCCGGAAAAAATAACGGCCGGGTGTCTTCTTCCTACAGAAGCAGAGGAGAACCTTGATCTGGAAGGCCTGCAGCGCATTATTGCCAGTGCGGATAAAAATGCCCGCAATACTGTACCGCCGTCCCTGATAACCGAATCTTTTCTACCGAACATTCACAGGTATACCCTTGCCAACGGCCTGCGACTGCTGGTAAGAGAGGCTCCGGAAGTACCCACCGTTGCCATGCGGGCCATTTTCCCCGGCGGACTGCGCTCTGAAACCGAAGCCACCAACGGCGCCTTTGCCTTCATAACCGAACTGCTGCCTACCGGCACAGAAAAACTGTCATCCACGGAAATGGCTATTGAAATTGCCGATATGGCCGGCTCTATTTCCGGATTTAACGGCAAAAACACCTTTGGACTGAAAGCGGATTTCCTGGCCCGTTTTTTTAAACCTGGACTCCACCTGTTAAGAGATATCATATTAACCCCGGCATTCGATGCAGAGGAAACTGAAAAAATACGTCCGGAACTTCTTGCCCAGCTTCAACAGCAGGAGGACTCTCTGCCCTCTCTCTCTTTCCGTGAGTTCAACAAACTGCTTTTCCAGGGTCACCCCTATGGACTGAATACAGCCGGAGGGGAAGAGGCCATTGCCTCCTTTACGCCTGACATCCTCCGCCAGATTTACTCCGAGCATGCAAGCCCGGATAAAATGGTTTTAACCGTTGTCGGAGATGTCAAGGCAGAGCAGGTCCGAAAATTGGTTGAGGAAAGTTTCGGCGACTGGAGCGCCCCCGAGGAGAACGAGTCCTATGAAGAAACGTTCCTTGCTCCGCTTACGCCAGCAGAACCGGAAATCTTTTCAATTGAGAAGGACAAGGAACAGGTCCATATCATTATCGGCTTCCTCGGCACAACCCTGACAAGTGAAGACCGTTACGGGCTTGAGGTGCTGGAAACCATCCTCAGCGGCCAGAGCGGGCGCCTGTTTACGGAACTCCGCGACAAGATGAGCCTTGCCTACAGCTTGTCAGCTTTTGCTCTTTTTGGTATTGATACGGGATCGTTTGGCATCTATATCGGAACCAGTCCCGACAAGAAAGACCTTGCCCTGGAGGCTCTCTGGAAAGAACTCAATCGAGTTCAGGAGGAAATGGTCAGTGAAGAGGAATTGACGCGGGCCAGAAACCTGTTAATCGGCCATTATGAACTTGGCCTCCAGACCCACGGCTCCCAAGCCATGGAAATGGGCTTGAATGAAACATACGGCCTGGGCCAGAATTTCGGCAACAATTATATTTCCGAGCTTGAAAAAATTGACCGGGAAGAGGTCCTGAGAGCTGCTAAAAAATACATCCTGCCCGACAACTATGTCATGGTAACCGTCGGAGCAGGGCCGAAAGCAGAAATCAGTGATCAGGAGCCGGTACCAGGTAATTAAGCAACCATGTAACAAACAGTTCTCTTTTTTGCCGCGAAACCCACTGAAGTCACAGAATTTTTTTATTTTCCGTGTCATTTCGTGGTTTCCGTGGCCGACTTCTTTCAGCGAGTATATTTATCATGCAAAATAAAATGTTAGCACCCTCTATTCTCTCGGCTGATTTTTCCAGGCTGGGGGAGGAAATTCAGGCCGTCATCGATGCCGGAGCTGATGTCATCCATGTCGATGTCATGGATGGTCATTTTGTCCCCAATATCACCATCGGCCCCCTTGTGGTCGATGCGGTCCGCAAAATATGTGACCTTCCAGTGGATGTCCACCTGATGATAAGTGACCCGGACAAATACATAGAAGATTTTGCCGCGGCCGGAGCTGACTGGATCACCGTCCATGTTGAGGCAGCGACACATCTCCACCGCACTATCCACAAAATCAAAGACCTGGGGAAAAAGGCCGGGGCTGTCCTGAACCCGGCAACGTCTCTGTCGTCTCTTGATTATATTCTGGAAGATCTTGACCTGGTCATGCTGATGAGTGTCAATCCGGGCTTTGGCGGGCAGTCGTTTATCCCGTCAACCCTGGACAAAGTCAGGGCCCTGAAGCGCCTGATTGACGAGAAAAACCTGAATGTGGGAATTGAAATCGATGGAGGCGTCAGCCCCAGCACAATTTCTGCGATCTCGGAAGCCGGCGTCAATATCTTTGTAGCCGGCTCCGCAGTCTTCGGCTCAGACTACGCCAAAGCGATCTCGGAAATGAAGAGCAAATGGTAAGGTAGTTTGTTGAGTTTGTAGGAAAGTTTTAAGTTAAAAGTATTAAGTTTTAAGTTGGCGGATGTGACTAATTCATTTTTTCTGTTGCATAATTAGACTTTCTTGCTCGAAGTCTGCGCTTATCTCGTTGCGCCCGCTTGCGGGAATGGGCGTTATTGAGAGAGTAAACCATCCACAACTCAAAGAACTTAAAGAACTTAAAGAACTTGTTAACTCAATAAACTTTGTGACCCTTAATCCCGATACGGCCATGGCAGATTGCGGCCGTCCATGGACGGGTCCTCGGCAATCAGTCCATTTTCAGCGCGCCATAATGCGGCCTGTCTTCTGGAGACTACGGGTACTTTTACATAGAGGGTATCTGTTTTTCCTGTTTCATCTCTGGCTATAAGCCTGAAACTTGGTCCTGGCTCAACTTCTGTATAGAACGAAGACGGCATGACAAAGGATACCATGGATCCTTCTTCGTTCATTTCATCAAGCTGAACAGGTACTCCCCCGACCTGGTGCCACTCGAACCGAAGGGATTTTCTCATTTCATCCCTGGTCTGTGTCACATCAAGAGAGACGGTCTGCCCGACAAGATAGCCTGCTTCAAGTTTGGCAAGGCGAATTTCCGGAGCAGGGTTTCCAAGAGCCACATCCAGAGTTACCAGATATTTTCCTGAACTGATCCCGCCCTTTTTAAACCGGTATTCAAAGGTCTCGGTTCCACTATAATAGGGATCAGGGATATATCGATATTTATTGAAGGACAACCGCACCATCTTTCCCTGTAAATTCGAGGTATCGATATCGAGGTAGGTATCCCGGCTCAACTCACTGCCATTGGCTTCCTGCCATATTTTTCCAAAATCAAGCAGGACAGGGGAGGTGCTCTTGGTGGACATAGATACGTCCATGGCTGAGACAATGGATCCTTCAGGGATCAGCATCTTTGGCTCTTCAGGCTGCTCCTGCTGAATGGAGGCCATTGCCTGCTTAACAAGATTTGGCCCGCGAATCACAACGGTAGCAATTCCACTGGTATCCTTTCCATCACTCACTGAATACTCAAAACGATCCTCTCCAGGAAAAGTGGTGTCCGGAAGGTAGGTAAATGCAGGAGCATTTCCTGACAGCCGGCCATGCTGAGGCTGACTAACCAGGGAGAAAACAAGAGCGTTATCGTCCTTATCTTCAACAGTCAGCATGACAGGAACTTCACCGCCGGTTTGCGGCATTGCATAGACAACATCACTGACAACAGGAATAAAGTTTGTAGAAACAGCAGGCTGGGCCTGGGGAGAAAGTGTTTCTTTTTTCAGCCCTGCAACATCGGGCATGACGGCGGGAATGGCTGGCTGATCTTGTCCTGCCGGCATGAAAAAATAGATACAAAACGCTATTACCAGCAGCAGGGTTGCCCCCATAGCGGCAATAGTGGTCTTGTTAAGTGCTTCGGGAATAAAAGGCAGACCGGACTGGGCGACAATAGGCTCCTCTTCATCACCTTCTGCAGCTTTCTCACTCTCTCCTCCAGCCGCCGTCCTCTCTGCTGCCGTTTTATCAGCAGCGGCAGCGCTCTCGACAGGTTCTTCACCCCCGAGATCCATGTATTCTTCATCCGTACCGCTTTCAAGAACTTCGGCAAAGTCGATTTCCTCGGCCTGAAACAGATCATCGTCGTCGTCATCATCAAGCCCTGCAAAAAGCCTGTCGATTTCGTCCTGCTCTATTTCCAGTCCGTCACTTTCTGTGGCATCATCTCCGGCGCCGCCGCCGAGAAAGATATCCAGATCATCGTCTTCGCTGTCCCCGTCCTCCTGGTCTGACTGGTCTGCCTGCTGAGGTATATCGGAATCAGTGTCATTATCATCGTCACCGCCGAGGAGAGCATCAATATTAGCCTGACCAAGCTCCGCAATGGTTTCGTCTTCCGGTTCTTTTTCAGCAGCAACAGTCATGTCCCCCACCGGGTTTTCCATCAGGTCATCCAGGTTGGTCTGATCATCATCTCCCGCAAAGTCTTCGAGGTCTGCCTCTTCAAAGGAATCACTTTCTCCCCCCAGAAGGGCATCGATATTGGCCTGATCAAGCTCTTCAATATCTCCGGGATCATCATCCGAAGAGCCCGTATCATCAAGCCCTTCAACACCTGACCCCAACAGAGCATCGATATTATCCTGATCCAGTTCTGCGGCAAAATCATCAGACGCTTCTGTGTCGTCCAGCCAGTCATCAACTTCTGTTGATTTTTTTTCCTCTACCATAACATTATCCCAAGGAACGTATTCTGATATCCGTTAAGTCTTCGACTTTCCGGATGAAAACTAGCTAATACACT
>JACNJZ010000169.1 GCA_014382295.1 Candidatus Desulfobia pelagia
AGGGAAGAACGAGGCCCAGCCTGCCGTGGCTGTGCCGAAAATAGTTATAGGTCCCAAGGCTGCTGACAAGAAGATTTAGAGAAAGGGTAATAAGGGGAATAGCTTTGAAGTGAATCCCAAAAATGGCGAGCAAAGCCGTATAAGAAGAGCCTCCGGCCAACCCCACCGAAGAATAGAGGAGCGAAACAAAGAAAAAGAGGACAGCCAACTGCCAGGGCGCTATAAGAAGATCTTCCATCTTTTATCTCTCTAGACCTGCTCTCTTGCTCACTTTCCAAGGAGAAGACCCTAACCATTGTCTGAATTCCTTGCACGGAAGAGGCTTGCCTATATAATAGCCCTGGGCGACATCACAGCCCATTCCACCAAGAAGGCCAAATTGCTCTTCTGTTTCAACACCTTCAGCGACAGTAGTTATTCCCAGTTCCCGGTTAAATTCTATCATGTGCTGCACCAATGACCGACTCAGTTCTGAGGAAGTTATATTGACAATAAGGCTCTGATCTATCTTCACGGTATCTATGGGAAGTTCCTGCAGGTAATGAACAGAAGAATATCCTGAGCCAAAATCATCGATGGCAATGCTGGCCCCCATTTTTTTCAATGCACCCAGGATCTCCCTGGCCACATCAAACTCCCTCAACAAAAATCTCTCTGTTATCTCAATTTCCAAAAGAGCCGCATCAATTCCCATCTCCCGAACCGATTTAATCAAACGGGCAATAAGGATTCGATCCTGTATGGCATGTGCTGTGAGGTTAATGGCTAGCTTCATATCATAGCCGCCGCTGGCCATACACTTAATCTGAGCCAATCCTTCTTTTACAGCAAAAAGGGAAAGAGGGTGGATAAGCCAGGTGTTTTCAGCTTCGGGAATAAACATATCGGGGGGCAGCAGGCCGAGCTCAGGGTGCTGCCATCGAATGAGGGATTCAACCCCAACCAGATATCCATCGGCAATCGAAACCTTAGGCTGGAGGAACAGAGTCAGCTGTGAAGTGTCAATGGCGTTTTTCAAGGAACCCAGCAAAGCAAGACGCTCAACACTATTGCTGTCATCACTGGCACTGTATTGGGTGTAAAGTGTTTTATTCATCTCGGCGTTGTATACCGCGATCCCGGCCTTCTGAATCATCTCGTCACGAGAGTCCCCCGAGTTGCATGAGCAGGAAATTCCCAGGTGCATATCAACAGCAATAGGAATGTTTTCAAAAGAGAAAGGGTCTTCCAGATGCTTGGTGATCATCCGGCATTTTTTGATAAATTCATCAACATTGACATCAACAGCAACGACTGCGAAATTGTTGTCCTGTATGCGAAACAGGGAGTCTACCGGCAGTTCTCCTTCCTGGCTGAGCCGTTCGGCAATCTGACGGAGAATTGCAGAGTAGGATCGATAGCCTAGACTGGCGACTATCTGCTTCAGATTGCTGATTGTGAGTATAGCCAGGGTAACCTCTTTTTCCTGCTCCGCGTCTTCTTCGTTCAAAAGTTCATCAAGCCTTCTGTATAATGCCTGAATATTAAGAAGCCCTGTCAATGGGTCATGAAAAGCTTTTGCCTGGGTGCTATCAAGATGATCGTTGAAGCATCTGGAAATAAAACCGCCAACACCACCCATCAGCATAAAGAACACCATCCGCATGACCCAGTTGAGGGTATCCTGAATACCAGCGGGCATATCAGCTGACTGCATCAACGGACCGAGCATGAGACCTGCCAGAAAACCGGCAATGATTCCGCCGGGGGTACGAAAAAGGACTGCTGCCATAATAATGGGCCCGTACATGAGATGGGGCAGAAACACTACCGAACTTCCGGATCTGGAGATGATAAATGTTATGAGGAGCATGAGCAGCAGTAATACCAGCAGCACCGCAAATGCACGAAACCCTTTGGGCCTCCGCCACCGCTCAATCATGGCACTGATCGTCTCTTTATATGGCATCATGGTGTTTCCTTGTTAAAAAATCCTGAAATGAAGGGGAAAGAGCTCTCTATTCCCTTCAAACTTACCACTTGCAGACATTACTATTCAGCTTAGTGTTAACCACCGAACTGTAACTGTTTAGCAGTGCTGCAGATTTGTTCGTTTAGGACTTCGAGGAATAGTAATTCTATCTGAGAAGGCCAAAACGGACGAAGATGTAGTGCTGCTGAATAGTTACTTTCAGACAAACATTACTTTATCGCCAGACGAACAAAACAGCTCGGAGAAGGAGCTTCACCCTCTGCCCCCCCCCTGTTCTTCAGTGAGAAAAACCCGTTCCGGCTCAATCTGCTTTTTCTCTACCAGAAAATAACTGACTGCTGCTGCACGCTGTGAGGCGAGGAGCGTAAGCTGCTCATCACCCACTTCAAGAAATGCCCTGAGCATTTTCTCCTGATCTGCAGGCAGAATTTTTTTGACCATGCCAATGAAATTCTTTTCCTTCTCAAAGGGTGCAGTTTTATAGGCTTCCCATAAATACTTTTCATACTCCTCTGCAGATATGGTTATGTCATCAAGAGATAATCCACGGGTCCCCTTTTTCACCATCTCTTCAAGTTTTCTGACTTTGAGCTGCTGCCAGAACAAGGTTTCATGAATGGCCTTGCTGTCAAAATCCGGGTCTGCATATCCTGCCAAGCTTATTTTTAATCCGGGGCGGTCATAAAGAACTGTTGCAAGCTTCTCAAGTTTATCGGCCTCTGAAGGATCAAGAATAGCCGAGCCCGGCTCAAAAACAATGTGATCAAGCTGTTCATCGCTGCCAATCAGTGCGCCTATAAGGGCAAAGGGCGAAGTGGCGGCCTTGACAATCATATTCATGATCACTCGAACGACAATCCCTCCGATACTGAAATCAGGATCACTCAGGCTTCCCTGCACAGGAACATTGAGATTGATTTCCCCTTTCCTATTCTGCATCAGGGCAACGGCAAGATCAAGCGGAAGACTCACAGCATCTTGACTGTCAACACTGTCCCCCAGGGCAAGCTGATCAAAAAATAAAATATTTTTGCCGGCAATTTCCTGGTCATCCACTGTATAATCCATATTCACCGACAATTTCCCTTTGCGGATACGCCGGCCGATATATTTCCCGGAATATGGGGTCAGTTGGCTTAACTCAATGCCATCGAGCTTGACCTGAACAGCCCCGCTTTTTGTAATTGCCAGAGGCTGCAGTGTTCCAGAGATATCAAGTTCCGTGGTATTATCGAGTTTCCCTTTCAAGGTAAAATCTGCGGGAACGCTAGTGCTGAGACCTGTTACTGATGCATTCAATTCATGAAGCTTTGAATGATAATCAGGTGTCATCCGGTTGTCTGTGAAGCTGATTTCACCCTTCTTCACCATTATTTTGCCAATGCTGATGTCCCGGGCCGGACCGACTTCTTTCTGCCCCTCGACAAGCGGCTCCTCTGCGTGATCCAGCTCCTCCTTCTCTCCTGTGTCTTTAACCATTTTCTGGACATTAACAGAACCATTCTGATCAATAGCAATATGAGTTGCCAATCCATCAAGGAGAATCTGCCCTACCTGGACCGATGCCTCGGGGAAAGCCCCCTGCACCTCTTCGACTTTAAGCTTTTTCCAGCTGCAGAAAGGATTGCCACTGCCTGATTCTACAGCCACGAAATTTTCCAGGGAAGACGAGCCTGAGAAATGTCCATTGACGCCATTTTCATCCATGGCGAGATCAGCTTGTGCCATGAGGTTAAACTTCCCATCTGTTATCAGCAGTTGAAGATACTGATCAACATATTGCTGCAGAGAGCCAACCTCAAACCCAGCAAAGTTCAGCGTAAAAGATCCGCGTATCGGATTGATTCCCAATTCCCCAGACACTTCCAGCAGACCGCTTGAATTGATCCTGGCCCCGACAGTAAGATCTGACTGATTCTTTTCAGAAAGCGAAAAATCCTTTATAAAGAGAGAAAGCTGATCACCTGTGATAGACGCATCCACTGCCTGGTCAATAAATCGAAAGCTGCCATTGCGAACCCGTGTTGCATCAATCCTGATATCAAAAGGGGTATGCTCTACGGCTTGTTCCGGCTGCGGCTCTTCAACTGCAACCTCATTGCTCCCGCCGACCACAGGGATGGCCAACGTTCCATCTTTCGTTTTGTATAGTGATATTACCGGGGAGTCCAACTCGACAGACTTCAGATGGGGCTTGCCGTCCAGCAGATTATCCGGGGCAATCTGCAGCGTCAGGCGGGGAAGTGAAAAGAGAGGGGATCCGTCTTGCAACGCTATCTCTATGTCGCGAAGAGCTATTTCACCTTCCAACCCAAAAATTTTTTCCTGTGTACTGTCCTGAGAATAGGAAAGAACAAGACGGCAATCAAGAAAGGCTTTTCTGATATCCATCCCCAGATCTACAGGAACATAGGCTAAGTAATAGGGCAAAGCAATGTCATGGAGCTCTACCTGTAAAGCAGTTTCCTTGCTGCCAACAAAAGGTCTGGTCTGCCCTGTGGAAGCAAAGAACTTCCCGTTAATAAAAGCGGAAAAGGATGGCTCTACATCAATTTGAACTTCCGAAGGGAGGTTCGAAATAAATGGAATAGAAAGATTAATTTCTTCAATTTCATGGAGGGTGTCATAAGGGGCATCATAAAAATAAACAGCTGAGTCAGATATCTCAATATTGTTGACGGAAAACAGAAATGGTTTCTTTTCTTCCGAGGAAACATCCTCTTTTCCCTGATCTTTTCCAGATTCAAGCAGATCGGAAAAATCATAGGTTGAATCAGTTATTCTGCTTCCTCGCACTTCAAACCCGGAAAGTTGACAGGTTTTAACAACAGGCGCAAATTTAAACAGTGAAGATATTTGAAAATCAAGGAAAAGAGAATGCAGCCCAATAAATGTATCATCACCTTGCAGGTTGCGAATCTCCAGCTCATTAACCTCTACGGAGAGCAGGAGGGGGTTGATAGACACCTTTTCGATGAAAACCTGGCGGTTGAGGGCTGCGCTAAGTTTTCCGGGAAGGATAAGGGTAATAAGGTAGGGCACAGCAAGAAAACCGATAACGCAGTAAGCCGCAAACAGAAACGTGCCTACAATAAGTCCGCGCTGCCAGAAAGAGCATTTCTTGTAGTGTGCCCACAGGCTTTTGTTCTTTTCGGACATATCCCTTTTATACAATCAGTAAGGGAATTCGTCTACAGGAAGCTTGCAAAAATACCGCTACCTAATCACCCTTATTGATCGGCAGCAGAATTGTAAAGACACTTCCTTTCCCTAATTCACTCTCTACCGAAACCTTGCCGTTATGGGCCTGGGCAATATGCTTGACAATGGCAAGTCCCAGACCCGTGCCGCCAAGCTTACGACTCCTGGCCTTGTCACTCCGATAGAATCGCTCAAAAAGCCGGGGCAAATGCTCTTTACCTATACCAACTCCATAATCCCGAACACTGACAGCTATCATTTCCTCTCCATCCTGTTCCGTCTCATATCCCCGTATTTCCACACGACCACCCGGATCACTGTACTTGATGGCATTGATAACCAGATTGGACACAGCCTGTTCCATCAGGGACGAATCCATCACACACTGTAAATCATCGACACAATCCATATGAATAGCGATATCTTTCTCCTGGGCTTTTACTGAACAAACTTGAACAGCAGCCTGCAGAACATCCCCGACCTTACCGCGAGTAACAACGATATCTTCTTTATCTGTTTCCTGCTCTATCCGGGCAAGGGACAACAAGTCGTTAACAATGGCGTGTAGCTGGTTAGACTGCCTGACGATAATCTCTAAAAACTTCTTCGCTTGCTCAGCATCTGCCAAGCCACTGTCGAGAATAGTTTCCGCATATCCTTTGATAGAAGTGATAGGGGTTTTCAACTCATGGGAAACGTTAGCCACAAAATCGCGGCGCACAGTCTCTAATCGTCGAAGGCGGGTGACATCATTCAGAACCATCAAAGCCCCAAAAGACTTACCACCGCTGTTAAAAAGCTTAACACCATTAGTCTGCAGAAAAAGATCCCTTCCCTCTTTAGCAAGAACAATTTCTTCCATTACCGCTTTATCACTGGCCAGTATTTTACCAACCAGCCGTTGTAAATGAATGTTGCGTATTACTTCCTGGATTGATTTGCCAGCTGCGTCCTGAATTCGTATATTGAGAAGCTTTGAAGCGGCCTTGTTAATCCCGACAACTTTTCCTTTGGTATCAACAACGATTACCGACTCCAGCATGGATGACAACACAGTATTTTGTTCATTGCGCTGCTGCACTATGGTATTGATCCGCTCTTCAAGCTGCCTGGCCATATGGTTCATAGAGTCACTGAGGGTCTGCACCTCAAGAGCCATATCCTCGGATAAAGCGAGAGGCTTTTCAAAATCTCCTTTGGCAAAACGTTCTGCTCCCTCTTTAATTAATTCAAGTGGCCTGCTGATTCGGCGTGCAACCACCATTGTGCCAATTGCAGCAACTATCGCGACAAGAATGGCACCAAAAGCAATTTTTAGCTGCACACCATATAAAATATGATCAATTGCTGAGACCGGCAAAGACACGCGGAGTACGGCCAGAGGCGCATTGCCTTTATCTCTATTGCTGATGCCTGTTTCAGCATACAGGGGAACCGCCACATAAAGCATATTCTTGGCAAGTGTTGCACTGAATCGAACAGAGGATCCTGTTTCGCCCTTAAAGGCAGTCTTGATTTCCGGTCTGTCACCATGATTTTCCATGCCATGAGCATCTTCATTAGAATCGGCTATAACAACGCCGGAAGGAAGAATGACCGTAATGCGTGTGAATGACTTTCGTCCAGATTTTCTACAGAATTCCTCCAATTCTTTATATTGTCCCGAAGACATAAAATGAATAACCTGGTCCTCAATTAACCAGGCTCTGTCCTCAAGAGATTCTGCCATTTGGGTGTTATAAAAACTATGAAGAGTAACCGACCCGTACCATGTCACTAAAAACATCGCTCCCAGGGTAATAAACAGGTTTACCGGGAAGATATGCCAAACGAGTTTCTTTGATTGCATGAGGTTATCTCGCGATTGTTAACAGCATTAATGAAAAAGCTCTATTTCCCAAGAAATGAAACACACCTGGCTCTTGAGAAAATGGACTGTAATTTTTCCTGCCAAACCTGTGAATAACTGCAGAGAACCATTCAATGAAAAAATTATCAAGTCACAAATTCAAAAAACACCATCTATTTAATAATAAACGAAAAAACAGCCTAATCCTTACCCAAACATTGTATTTAAGAGAAGGTTTTTTTATATGTGAGGGAGTTCTCTTGTAGCACTCTAAACAGGACGCATAGCGAATAACACGCTATAGACAGGAATGTATCGTGGTCACCGTGAATAAATATATTTATGTCCCATGTTCGTGGGTGCGCCCTTTACTCTCTCCGATTTGCTTAAAATGAGCAGCCCAGCACTGCCATGGAAGTATTTCTTCACGACAGTCATAGGGACATCCTGAAAAACCATCCTCATGTATGGGGCAAAGACCGCATTTTAAATTACAGACAACTTTGGCCGCCTTTTCGAGGGCTGATTCCAATATTTCTTCGTTTCTCATCCTCTCACCTCATGGTTAATTTATCATTACAGTGAGATGATAACGCTCAAATATTTCTTTTTCATGAGAAGATGGATAGCGTTTGATGAATAGCGACAGGCAAAGCTAAGAGGGGAAATCTGATCATATACTGATATCTCTCTCATTTCTGTGTGTTCAGTCTTCAAATGCAGCCAGTTGACACTCTATGAAATCCAGACGAGAGCGAACTCGTAATTTACTTTACCTGAACACAGTTAATCCTTGTGGGAGTGTGCTGATATAATCTCTAATTTCATCACGTACCTTTCGGTAAAAACTTAAGATCTCCTCTTCGCGTCCGGCCTCTACTGCTAGCTTCGGAGGATCGTCAAAACCCCTGTGGATCTTTTTGCCGGGGAAAAACGGACAAGTCTCGTTGGCATGGCCGCATAGGGTAACGACATAATCGAATTGCCGCACAGGCAGATCGTCGATTAGCTTTGACCATTGCCCGGAAATGTCCACCCCCGCCTCAGCCATGACCTTTACCGCCAAAGGATTCATTCCATGTTTTTCGATACCTGCTGAATATGCATCAATGACATCACCCTTCAAAAACCGGGTCCAGCCTTCGGCCATCTGACTGCGACAGGAATTACCGGTGCAGAGAAAGAGAATTTTTATTTTCTTCATTATCTCCTCATCTCCTCATCTCCTCATCTCCTCATCTCCTCACAAAATAATGTTGAGTTTTCAGGCAGAATTTCACCAGCATCAACATCACCGGAACTTCAATGAGCACTCCGACAACCGTTGCCAAGGCTGCACCAGACGAAAGTCCGAACAGCATTGTCGAGGTGGCAATCGCTACCTCAAAATGATTCGATGCCCCGATCATGGCAACAGGTGCCGCATCCCGGTATGGGAGTTTCAATATTCTTGCGGCAGCATAGCCGAGACTGAAAATAAGAACCGTCTGTATGAAAAGTGGAATAGCTATCCAGACAATGGTTAAAGGGTTGTTCAGGATAACTTCTCCCTTGAAACTAAACAGGAGGACAAGAGTTGTCAGCAGAGCAATAATGGTCACTGGAGTAAGAACGTGCAGAAACTTTTCCTGAAACCACACGTTACCCTTTGCGCTAATAATCCATCTGCGCGAAATATATCCAGCCACCAGCGGCAAGGCAACATAGATCGCGATGGATAGTAGGAGCGCCTGCCACGGCACAGGGAGCCTGCCTACCCCCAGCAGAAAACCTCCTAAAACTCCATACAGCAAGAGCATGGTCAGGGAGTTGATGGCCACCACTACCAGTGTCAAGCCATCATTCCCCCGAGACAGATATCCCCAGACCAAAACCATTGCAGTACAGGGCGCAACTCCCAAAAGGATACAGCCTGCCAGGTAACTCCGCCATAAAGGTATTTCAAGCATCTTCACACCTTCAGACAAAACGACTGTTCCGGCACCATGCGCCGATCCTACCGGCAAATCCAGCCCAAAAGGCATTTTCACTAAGTCTATGGCATCAGGGCCTATGAACTTATTTAAAAGAATTCCTAAAAATAAAAGTGCAATACCGTACATCGTAAATGGTTTAACAGCCCAATTGATGAACAGAGTCAAGAAAACAGGTTTACCGCTTTTGCCTGCCTTAATGACCTCACCGAAATCTATTTTTACCATGATAGGATACATCATGAAAAACAGACAAATGGCTATAGGGATTGATACAACAGGGGCGCCATTGACAAAAATGGCCATGCCATCGAGGGACTTGGCAAATTCAGGCGCCACTTTGCCAAGAATTATGCCCCCTCCTATACATAATCCGACCCATAGGGTCAGATACCTTTCAAAAAGGCTGGCCATCTTCCGTTCTGTTTGCGTTTCACTATTCATGCTCATTCTTCATCCAACCTCGTATCGCGTATTTCAGCAGACATCTGTCTGTTTTGTTTGCAGATATTCTATTAGACGCCGGCGATCAATGGAAGCCTGCTTCGAGTCTTTAGCGGCAGATTGCATAACACCCAAAACTCCTGTTAAGCGTTCGCCCAATTCATCTGGCAGACGATAATACATCCAGACCCCTTTCCGCTGGTCATAGACAAGACCTGCATTACGTAAATATCCTAAATGACGGGATACTGTTGACTGTGGAAGATCAAGGACTTCCATCAGATCACAGACACACAGTTCGCCGCCGACCTGTAAAAGCCATATAATTCGAACCCTTGTGGGTTCAGATAATGCTTTGAAAAGCTGGGTGATTTTTCTCATGTAAATGATAATATCCGCATAGGCGGATATTATCAAGATAGAAACTCAACTTTCCAGGTTGATGTATTGTCTTGACTTTATGACTATTTTCCGCAGGTAGAGTAAAGTGAATCTTCATCATCAATTTTGTTGGGCATGCCTGAGCTATGCAATTCTTCCAAGTTTCGAAGAATAAAATCGTCAAGCGTGCTTAACAAATTATTTATCAAAGCTCCGCCTTTACCCAACCTACGGGATATCAACGACTTATACGAACTCGGAAAGTCGAAATAGAAATATTTCGATTCTGGGAAACAAGCGGATTGTCAGTGAAAAGATTAACGGTATCATCCTCTAGCTGGCTCTTGCCCAGCAGGATCCCTGATCAGATAAAACACTTATAATTATCTCTGACATCGCAAGCACAATACATTGCATCTGTCAAAAAACTACCCCCCTCTGCAGTTTCACCGCTGAGGAGGGTCTCATGTTGCCATACGCTGTCAATTAAAATTTATATTTCATATCAACCTGCATAAGATCTACACTATCTTTTGATAGGCCATCATGATCTTCATCATACTCATAACTCAAGTAGGTCAACCCTGTTGACCAGTTTTTCGTGAAGCTATAACCAAGCTTGAATTTATGACCTTTTTTATTGGTATCGGCAATATTATCTCCAAAATCGGCATCAGCCAAAAATCCATATAAAGAATCGGCCTCAACAACCGAGTAGGAATAACCGACTTTAAATTTATTTATTTTTGCGTCCAGTCCCAAAACCCAACCGGTATCAGCATCTTCAGGGCTCTTGAGGTATGATGTTGCCTGACTTTCACCATCGGCACCATCAGCCCCAAAATTTTGCCAGAAATGACCATAGAGCTTCAATTTAGCTTTGCCAACTGGAAGGGAGACATCACCATAAATATCTCCTATATTTAATTCGTATTCATCAGGATTGATGTTCCCGAGGGAATTCTCACCATCGGCATCATTTATAAAAGATTTGTCATAGGTGTGATAGCCAGCAGCAAGAGTATATTTTAATTTATCTGCTTTACCCGAAAAACCTAATTGCCCGGCATAGAGCATTGCCATATTGTCGCCGTCATAACTGGCACCATAGCCGCCGAGAGTGGCAAACAACCCACTTTCATTTTTGTATTGCCCTGTAACACCAGCTAACCGAACATCACCATCCCACATTACCCAGGAAGTCTTATAAGGATTTTTATGCTGACCAAGAGTAAATGCAAAATCATTCATCTTATGTTTAGCATATGCGTAATCAATCCGGATATCACCTGTTTCAAAGGGTTCATCATCAGACCATGTGTCATTTGTACTTGTTGCACCACTGCCACCTGTTGCGAGTCCGGCGCCGACTTCCCAGTCTTCCTGTTTGTTTTTCCAGACACCACCAAGACGAAAACGGGTTCTCCAGCGATCACGCGCATAATCGTCATCGCTGTCTTTATAATCGGTATCACGTCTTTCGTAACGAACCCGCAAGTCGCCTTTCAATTTGAGTTGATCGATGAATTTATTGGCTAAAACAACTCTACTCTCGCCCTGGTTTTTTTCACTTAACCTGGCATCAATTTTATCTTCGATATGAGATTCAAGCTTCTCAATATAGTCCTGTTGTGATTGAATTTGATGTTTTAAAGATCGCAACTCATCCATAATAGACTGCTCATCTATACCTCCTGCTAACGCAGAAAATGGCAACAACAAACTTGCCCCCATGACTAATGAAGCTGACAAAACTTTTTTCATTTTTTCTTTTCTCCTGTTTTTTTTCCCGGGCGTACCCTCCTCGTTTTACAGAACGCAAAACAGGACAGCAGCCTGGAATATTGAATTTAAAAAACAACATCTTGGCGCAGGAGATTAGACTATGATTTTTAAGAATTAATTTTATTTGTATTAGAAGTGAATTTTGAAATTTTTAGGAATGAGTTAGCGGTCGCTGAAACCGTTTAACAATCGACCATAAAGCTTTATAAAATTATGGCAATTATCCAATAGGCCCTCCGATATTTATTTCTCAACAAAAGAAGCAAACAAAAACACTTATTTCTTTAACATAACAAGATGTTACAAACTCCTAACTGAATAGTAAACCAACTTTAATTATCTAAAAACAGAAAACAAATATTTTCACTTTACCATCTCCTCAAAACATGGGGAGAGAAAATATCCGGATGCCCTGTTGGGCAAAACAGTTCTCTTTTTGAGATAATCTCCGTTTAAAAACAACTGACTGATTTTTGCGGATCACATTCTTTTTCCCGATATGTGAACATGCCTTTTCTGAATTTTTGATCAGGCAAGAGGCTATGAAACCTGCAAAGGTTTCTGGGAAATAAGTTTCATTAACTTTTATTTTAAAAAATGAAATGAGGAATTGTAATGAGCAAAAAGAATTATCTGAAAGTCCTTGCCCTTGCGGCAACAGTTGCAGTACCCGTAATGATCGCCAATGGAGCTTCTGCCGGCGAGTACCTAGCTGGCGATTTCCATCAGCATTCCCTGTACACCGATGGCGGCCATCCATTTATGGAAATGATGGCCAAAAACAACAACTACCTCCAGTGGTGGGCCAACTCCGAGCATGGTGGCGAGCGCAACCGTGACGGCAATGGCAATTACTGGGATGACCCTGCAGTATATCCAGTTAATCCGATCATGGGGGACGTAGAAACGAGCGGTGGCCATCAGGAGATGTGGCGTTGGCAGAGTCTGCGCGACTATGTCTACCCTGATATCGAAGCAGCCCGTGAAATGTATCCTGACAAAACAATTATCAACGGTGTCGAGCAGAATGTTCCGGGTCATGAGCATTGCTCTACTGCTATCCATCAATATGATGGTTCTGCAAGCGCTATCAGCGAGTTTGAATATCGCTTTGACCGTTCAGATGATGATACCAGCCGTGATGGAGAGTCAAGTCTTGTTGACACGCTGGAACTTGGCAACGTCCTCAGCAAAACCAATAACAACAAAGACGATGCACTCCTTGGTATAAAATGGATGCAGGCAATGAAAGATGCCGGTATTGGTGACGCCTGGGTTATCCCAGCACACGTAGAGCGTGCGTGGAGCTATCTGATCGAAGATTTCCGCGCCTGGCAGGATGCCGGTCCGGATGTAGCCTTCGGTTTTGAAGGCGCCCCTGGCCACCAGACGTCCGGCGACCGCGGTTTCGGCCGCAGTTCTTTGGGCGGAGGCACATATGGCGGTACAGGTTTCTTCGTTTCCCAAGTAGGCGGTATGTGGGATGCTCTTTCTGCTGAAGGACGCAAATTCTTCAACTTTGCAAGTTCAGATGATCACTGGCATTGGTCTATGGGCGGCAGCGACTTCTGGCCAGGTGAATACCAGAAGACCTATACCTATATTGATACAGATGCGGCTGAACAGATCCAGGCAGGATTTGACGGCAACCGTTCCGGTAACAGCCGGAGTGGACAAGGTGACCTGATTGACGAAC
>JACNJZ010000119.1 GCA_014382295.1 Candidatus Desulfobia pelagia
GTAGCGGCGATTTTTGAGGAGGAAGCCGATGCCCTTGCTTGTATCGGCAAAGAGAAGGAGGCAGACCGTTTTTCCGAACTTTGCAATATGATTTCAGGTCGCTTTCCATCTTTAAAAGGATGGTTGGCATCGCGGCCTTTGACAGCATTGGAATATGACAGGCAGTGGCCGCGACTCCTGTCCGTACTTACCTGGCTTGAGCATTATCCACAGCCGGGCATTTACGTCAGGCAGCTTGAAGTTCCAGATGTTGATACCAAATTTATTGAGCAGCACAAAAAACTGCTGGCCGAACTGCTCGATATCATACTTCCCCATAATGCCATTGATGAAACGGCACGTGGCATTTCCGGTTTTGAACAGCGCTATGGTTTTCTGTCAAAACCGTCACAGATACGCTTTCGCTTGCTTGACCGGGACCTATATATCCAGGGACTGTCCGACCTGCAGGTTCCTGCTGATGATTTTTCCATGCTAAATCTGCCGGTAGACAAGGTTTTTATCACGGAAAACGACATTAACGGTCTTGCCTTTCCCAGTCTTGAAAAATCACTGGTCATTTTCGGCCTTGGTTATGGTCTTGACCGCCTGGCCCGGGCGGATTGGCTGGCTGATAAGAAGCTCTATTACTGGGGCGATATCGACACCCACGGTTTTGCCATGCTGGACCAGATGCGCCATTTTTTCCCACACACAGTCTCTTTTTTAATGGATCGCCAAACACTCATGGCCCATCAGTCCTCGTGGGTTGAGGAAAAAACCCAGATGAACCGGGAGTTGACCAGGTTGAATCCAGTTGAACACTCACTCTATGATGATCTAAAAAATGATCGTCTTGCCGGAGGGGTTCGCCTGGAACAGGAAAGGATTTCCTTCAGGCATGTGAAAAAATGTTTGGAGAATTTTAAGTGAAAAGGGCAATTTTTCTTATGTCCCCAGAGTTTTTAAAAAAAAAGAAAACCACAAAATAAGGCATAGTTATGAAGCTTACAATTATACCACCCAACGAAGATCTCTATTTTTTTGACAGAGAAGATCTGCAGTCCATTGCCGATGATCGGACCATTAATCAGGGTTTACGCTATTTCAAAGACAACCGGGTCATGGAGATTGACCAGGACATGGTGATGCTGTGGGGCACGGTGGAGGACGATGATTTTAATTTTCCTCTTTGTGTTCAGATAAAGTCCATGGAGGATGGCAGTCTCTCTTTCAGTTGTGACTGTGGTCTGGACTCCGGCAAGGTCTGCATTCATCAGGTCGCGACTCTTTATGCCTATGCTGATCAGCGGGGCGAAACGGATGATCTGATCAGCGCCACGGACAGAGCTGTTAAAGACCGGGTGAAACGGGGGCGTTCCGAGGTTCGGGTTGAGTCCATGAGTGGCGAACCCTGGTTCGGTACATGGCAGGCCACCTCTCTGACTAGCGCCAGCCATTTTTCCAGGAGTTACCGGGTGACTATCCGCAGTCTCAAGCGTCGGGCCAATTTCTGTACCTGTCCCGATTTTGCCGGTAATCAGCTGGGTACCTGCAAACATATTGAGTCTGTTTTGCATAAAATACAAAAGAGCCGGAAATATAAAGAATTCAAAGAGATGCCGGCCCCCTTCTCCTACATTTATCTAGACTGGAAGATTGATGGGGCGCCGAAGCTGCGGCTGCACCGTAGCCAGGAACCGTCTGCGGACTTGCAGTCCTTCCTGGATAATTATTTTAATACTGTGGGAATCTTCAAGGGCAGGCTGCCGGATGATTTTTTCCGGTTTGTAGAAATAGCCGAAGAGCGGGGTGATGTCCATATTGGTGAGGATGCAACGGATTTTGCCCGGCATCTGGCAGCGGAAGCGGCCCATACCCTCCGTTCCAGGGAGATCAGAGCGCAAATAACACAGAGCAGCGGTAAACTGTCGGGTGTAAAGGCCCGTCTGTATCCGTACCAGGTAGAAGGCACGGCATTCCTTGCAGGAACAGGGCGGGCGCTTCTAGCCGATGATATGGGGTTGGGCAAAACATTGCAGGCCATTTCCGCTGCAGCCTGGCTCAGGGAAAACGAAGGGGCAGAAAAAATACTGATCATCTGCCCGGCCTCTCTTAAACAGCAATGGGCAAGAGAGATTGAGAAATTTACTGATCTTGATACCCAGATCATCCAGGGAACGCCCCCAGAGCGTGGCGCTCAGTACCGGCGTAATGCCGCTTTTTTCATTATTATTAACTATGAGCTCATTCTGCGGGACCTGTCATTGATAAATGAAACCCTGCGACCTGATCTGGTTATCATGGATGAGGCCCAGCGCATCAAGAACTGGCGCACAAAAATCGCCTCAGCGGTCAAGCTCATCCCCAGTCGTTACGCTTTTGTGCTTTCCGGTACGCCTCTTGAGAACAGATTGGAAGACCTCTACAGCCTCATGCAGGTGGTGGACCCCAAGGTGCTTGGGCCTCTCTGGCGCTATATGGTTGATTTCCATGTGACTGATGAACGGGGCAAGGTGCTGGGTTATCGTAATCTTTCCGTGCTGCGTAAAAGACTGGGACCTGTCATGCTACGTCGGGACCGACGCCTGGTGCGTGATCAACTGCCCGATCGGGTTGTTCAGCGTCTTGATGTGGCAATGACTCCCAAGCAGATTGAGATACATGATTCCGCCATGAGTAACGCGGGCAGCCTGGCACAGATTGCTAAAAAAAGGCCGCTGACCCCAACGGAACAGAACCGCCTTATGGCCGCTCTGCAGCAGGCCCGCATGGCCTGCAATGCCGCAGGCCTGGTGGACAAAGAGACTGAAGGTGCGCCCAAGCTTGATGAAATGGCAGATCTTCTTGAAGAACTCTGTATTCAGTCAGGGCTGAAAGCCGTGGTTTTTTCCCAGTGGGAGTTAATGACCAGGATGGTGGAAAAAAGAGTGGTGAAAATGGGGCTTGGCTACGTGCGGCTTCATGGCGGTGTGCCTACGACAAAACGGGGAGACCTTATGGACCGGTTTCGCGATGATGACAGTGTTCAGGTCTTTATCTCAACCGACGCCGGTGGAGTCGGCCTCAACCTGCAGAGCGGATCGGTGGTTATAAATCTTGATGTCCCCTGGAACCCGGCAAAACTAGAGCAACGAAACGGCAGAGTACACCGGCTCGGTCAAAGCAAAAAGGTGCAGATTATTACCATGGTTGCCTCTGATTCTTATGAGGAGCAGGTTTTTGCCCTGGTACAGACCAAGCAGAACCTCTTTGATAATGTCATTTCCGAAGATGCCAGCGAAGATGTCGTTGGCGTCTCCAAAAAACTCCTGGAGAGTCTCATTGAAGACTTGAACGCCCCCTTAGAAAAAACTGCCGCCCCCCCTGTTGAGGAGGAACCTGAGGACCACGGGCCCTTGGCTGTACGGCAGCCGGTTGAGCCCGGCACCCGCACAGAAAAAGACACCTCTGTGGAACAGGCCATAACCTCATGCATTGAAGAGCTACAAAAGGCCTTTGGCCTCCGGATTGAACGAATCATGGGGTCGGGAGGCGGTCTGCTGGCAGTTATTGACAGGGTTGATGCGGAGGCGGACAGCGTTGCCGAGCGCTTATCTGAAGTCATTCCGGTGGCGCTTATTGATCATCTCACCATGAAAGGCCTCAACCGTCTCGGCGCAGCTTCTCCACTGGCGGAATCCACCACCTATTTTGATGGGGCAGAAAGTGATGAATCAACTAAAGGTTCGAGACTTTCACAAATTGCGGCGGAAAAATGCAAAGCGGCCCGGCTCCTTATGGAGCAACAGCTGAACGGCAGCGCCGTTGATCTCGTCGTTGCTGCTCTGCTTGCCTCCGCAGCAGATCGTGCGGGTCTGGACATCCCGATAAATATCGGGGAGGCAGGGGTTTGGCTCCATGGGGAAGCCCTGCCCAAAGGGATATTGAACCAGGAGGAAGCGGGTCTTCTGATGCGTGGTATCAGCCTGGCCCAGTGTCCGTCCGTGCCGGGAAATCTGGTCCGACAGCTTGTAGACGATGTTGAAGTCTTTTGTGGCAACCTGCTATAAAAAGAGTGCTGTTGAGATCTTCGATTAGGAGTAAAGCTGCTTTTTTTCCAGCGTCAGCTCAATCAACCGATCGAGAAGCTGTGAAAAAGAAAGTCCATACTCCTTCGCCGCCTGGGGAAGGAGACTGGTGGGAGTCATACCGGGGATGGTGTTGGTTTCTATGACAGTTATACCGCCATCCTCTGCCACGATCATGTCCGTCCTGCTGTAGCCTTTCAGCTTTAGAGCCTTATGGGCCTGCAGTCCGTAGTCCTGGGCCCGCATTCTGATATCATCCGGGAAATCTGCCGGACAGATCTCAACTGTTGCCCCCGGAGTATACTTTGCGGTGTAATCAAAAAAGGGATGCTCTTTACCCGTAATAATTTCAACAAGAGGAAGAGCTGTCAACGCATCATTACCCAGAACACCGACCGTTATTTCCCGCCCTTTGACATACTGCTCCACCATAACCGTATCATCAAAACTAAAGGCCTTTTCCAGGGCTGCGGCAAGCTCTTTGTCACCATAGACAATACTCATACCGAGACTTGACCCCTGGGCAACCGGCTTGACAACCAGAGGAAAACCAAGTTTCCCTGAAAGATCTCCGGGGCGGGCAATATCACCAGGCGTGGCCATCAACCAGCCTGCAACCGGCAGCCCTGCCAGTCGATACAGAATTTTAGCCAGATTCTTATCCATGGCCAGAGCGCTTCCCAGAACACCTGCTCCCTGGTAGGGAAGACCGAGCAGGTCAAGAAACCCCTGCATGGACCCATCTTCTCCAAGAGGGCCATGAAGCAGGATAAACGCCACATCAAGCTTCTCAGCATCCCGGGCAAGCCGTTCAAGATCCACAGCCGGATCATACTGATGGATATCGTATTTTTCACGATCAAGTGCCGCCAATACGCCCTTGGCACCTGCCAGAGACACATCACGCTCCCCGGATTTACCCCCGGCAATCAAGGCAAGTTGTAATTTTTTATTCATTTGAGTGTTGTATGCCTCCCGCATTTCATTGTATATCTTCTTAACAGTAAAACGATACCATAAATACCATCTCGCTGCCAATAGACGCAATGGATCATCACACACTCAAAGAACTTAAAAACATAGTTGGTAAAGAAAATATTACCACCTCCAAAGAAGATCTCCTCTGCTACTCTTACGACGGCACAGGCCAGACCTTCATACCTGAAGCCGTTGCCTTCCCCGGCAATTCCCAAGAAATAAGCTCCATCATGAAACTGGCCTCCCGCTCGCGCTTTCCCGTTGTCCCCAGGGGGGCAGCCAGCGGTATGACAGGAGGCTCCCTGCCAATTCGCGGCGGCCTCGTTTTAGCCATGAACCGGCTGAACCGCATCCTGGAAATTGATGAGCAAAATCATGTTGCAGTTGTGGAGCCCGGTGTCATCAATGGCCAGCTCAGGGAGGCCTTAAAAGAAAAAGGACTTTTTTATCCACCTGATCCGGCAAGTCTGAAATTCTGCACCATGGGTGGCAATGTCGCAGAATGTGCCGGTGGTCCCAGTGCCGTAAAATATGGAGTAACAAGAGATTATGTTCTCGGCCTGGAGATTGTCCTTCCGGACGGACGGATTATGCAGACCGGTGTCCGCACCGCCAAAGGGGTTGTCGGCTATGACCTGACCCGCCTCTTCATTGGATCCGAAGGCACACTCGGTATAATTACCAGAATTACAGTAAAAGTTATCGCCCTTCCCACAGCAAAAAAAACTTTCCTGGCGGCCTGCGCCTCTCTTGCCGGAGCTGCCGGCCTGGTCACCAATATCCTGAAAAGCATCACGCCATGCACCCTGGAATACCTGGACCACACGGCCATTCAGATTGTTAAGAAGAAACTCCCCTTCCCCCTGGATCCAAAAACACAAGCATTTCTCCTCATTGAAGTTGATGGCGATTCTGCATCTGTGGCAATACAGACCGATCAGTTAAAAAAACTGCTGCACGAAAAACAGGAGATGATTTCCCTGCAAGAAGCGGCAACAGCTGCGGAAGTCGACTCCCTGTGGACTGCAAGGCGAGCCGTGTCTCCCTCAGCCTTTGATCTTCGACCCGACAAGATAAGCGAAGATGTCGTGGTTCCCAGAGCCTACATACCGGATCTTGTCACATACGCTGAAAATCTCTCCAAAAAATACGACATCCCTATTTTCACATTCGGTCATGCAGGGGACGGCAATATCCATGTCAATATCATGCTGGACAAAAATATCCCTGAAGAAATCGAAAAAGCGCAGGCTGCCAAAGAAAAATTATTTCGGCAGGTCATTCGCCTTTCAGGTACTCTTTCCGGCGAGCATGGAGTCGGTCTCACCAAGGCGGCATTCCTATCTCTGGAGCTGGACCAGACCAGCCTTGACGTGATGAAGAGCGTGAAAAAACTCTTTGACCCACTCGACATTCTCAATCCCGGGAAAATTTTTCCAATAGAAAAACAGCCCTAATATCCGCTACAGTCACCAAAAAAGATTTGACAATAAAGCATATTTTTATTTATATAACTTGTTTCCATATGAGTGATGGTGTTTTTTCTGTAATTTTACCTGCTCATGTGAACATAAAATATTACAATCGATACAATACAACTATAAGGATGCGGAGAAAAAATGATTGAAGTTGAGGTAAAAGGCGATATCGAATATGCTATTCGTCAGTTAAAAAAGAAACTCCAGCTCGACGGTATTAAAAAAGAACTCAAGCGTCGGGAATACTATGAAAAGCCAAGTGAAAAAAAACGCCGTAAAAAGGCAGAATCACACCGCAAACTCCGCAAGGCTATTTGGAGGATGGAGCGAGAAAGTTAATGCTCCATTTTTCCTCGCATGAAATCAACGCGAGGAAAGAAAACTTCCCCTTCTTTTTCTACCGCTTCATATAAAAACAGGCTTCCTGGCAACAATAAAATACTCAAAGAGTATTTGGGTTGTCAGGACCTGTTTCTTTATTATCTGAATGCCGAAAAACGGCTGGCAGACAATACCCTGGATTCATACCTTTCTGATCTGAATCTTTTTTTCACCTTTCTTTCGAAAAAAGCCCTTCCCCTGCAACAAGTCTCGCCTCAACACATTCGAAACTTTCTTGCCCATTCCCAGAAGCAGGGTATCTCCTCCAGAAGTAACGCTAGGCGTCTTTCCTGCCTCCGTGCTTTTTTCCGCTTTCTTGAAGCTGAAAAAATTATCGCAGCAAACCCAACCCGGCTGATGGATCTTCCAAAACCAAAACGCCGGCTCCCAGTGGACCTTTCTGTTGACGAGGTAAGCCAGCTTCTCCGCGGACAAGGGGAAAAATCCCCATACGCCATACGCAACACGGCCATGCTCTACCTGATTTACGCAACAGGCATACGAGTCTCGGAACTGGTCAAGCTCCCTGCCGCGGGTGTCAACCTGACCGCAGGCTACATTCGGGTGCTTGGCAAAGGAAACAAGGAAAGAATCATTCCTTTCGGGGAAGAAGCGAAAGAAAAAATAGTCCAATACATCCATGACGGCAGACCGGCACTACTGAAAAAGAAAAAAACAGATTTTCTTTTTGTGACAAACAGGGGAAGCGCCATGTGCCGGTTGCGCTTCTGGCAGATTATCAAACAAACAGCACTGGAATCCGGGATAACAAAAAAAATAAGCCCCCATATCCTTCGCCACTCTTTCGCTACACATCTCCTGGCACACGGTGCCGACCTGAGGTCTGTGCAGCTGCTGCTCGGCCACTCAGATATATCAACAACCCAGATATACACCCATGTGGACTCAAAGAGACTTCAGGAAATACACCAGAAGTTTCACCCCAGAGGGTAAAAAAAACCAATTACGAATTACGAATTATGAATTATGAGTGCAGGGTAGCGATGACAATCTCGTAAAAAGTCTCGGGATGGCTAAGTAAAAAGTTTGATATACAAGGCGTAGTAATTTTTCAGGTGCGAGGCCATACATGTGGTATGCCGAGTGCCTGAAAAATTGGTACAACGCAGTAGATCGGACTTTTTACGACGCCATCAACGATAGTTTTCATAACATTGGCCGAAGTTCGGTGGTAATCATAATTAGAAAAGTACCTTAATTATTAATTTTCAATTCAAGAAATGGAAGTCATAACTACCCACTTAAATGCTGATTTCGACAGCATGGCCTCAATGGTTGCCGCGAAGAAACTGTACCCGGATGCCATTCTTGCCTTTTCAGGGTCCCAGGAAAAAAATCTGCGCAAATTTTTTGTGCAGTCCGTCATGATTTATGACTTTCAACGATTAAAAAATATAGAGCTCGAAAAAATAACCAAGCTTATTGTTGTCGACACCAGACAACCTGCACGAATTGGTAATTTTGCCAAATGCCTGCAGAATAAAGGAATAGAACTCCACCTCTACGATCATCACCCCGATGCTCCCGGTGACATGAAAGGAGATGTCGAGGTTGTTCGACCGGTGGGAGCGACAACCACTATTTTTGTCGAAATTTTCCAGAAAAAAGGCATTACAATCACCCCGGAAGAGGCAACCCTTCTGGCCATGGCAGAATATGAGGATACCGGCTCGTTTAC
Source organism: Candidatus Desulfobia pelagia (assembly GCA_014382295.1). Lineage (GTDB taxonomy): Bacteria > Desulfobacterota > Desulfobulbia > Desulfobulbales > SURF-16 > Desulfobia > Desulfobia pelagia. Next base: position 8,586 of record JACNJZ010000119.1, read on the forward strand.
TTTTTCAACGACAACACCGGCAGATTTAAAGGCAATGGCCTGGCTGCTGTCCTGCGGTGCCAGTCTGCCGACGGCGTCGCAATTTATCACCCAGGAGATGACCGCCAAAGAAGTTGTTTTGCTCCATGAACTCATCAAGTCCGCCACCACCTATACAATAAACGGAGTCGATGTCGTCGTCGCCAAAATTTCCTCCCCTTATTACATCGACGAATTTTCTCTTATTGTCCGCCGCTTCACTACCATGGAAAACCTGAATGTCCTCTTTGCATTATCGCGCATGGCAGACAAGGTCTATCTCATTGCCCGCAGCCGGATCCCGGAAGTCAATGCAGGGCAGATCGCCATGGAATTCAATGGCGGCGGTCACGCCTCTGCCGCCTCTGCAACAATCAGCGGCAAAACTCTTGTTGAAGCTGAAGAAAAACTCTTCAGCCTGCTTCACAAACACGTCCGCCCTCAAAGTCTTGCCCGGGAATTAATGTCCTCACCGATTATCTCCATTGAACCGGACGTCTCCCTGGAGGAAGCCAATAGTATCTTGACCCGATACTCAATCACGGTCCTGCCTGTCCTTGAAAACAAAAAAACCCTCCGGGGCCTGCTCTCGAGACGTGAAGCAGGAAAAGCTATTTTCCATCACCTTGGGAAACTACCGGTTTCTGAATTCATGAGTACAGAGTTTGCCACTCTGCCGCCTTCTGCTTCCCTTGCCGAAATCCAGGAACTGATCATCGAACACCGCCAGAGATTTATACCGGTTGTCGACAATGATACCTTGGTCGGCGTTATCACCCGTACAGATCTTTTCAACCTGCTGGTGAATGACCCGTCCTATCTTCCGGCACTGAAAACCTCGGGCTCACAACCTTCGGCAGAAAGAAACAGAAATCTCAGCAATCTTATTGTGCAAAAGCTGTCACGTGATGTCATCGTTCTTCTTCGAACCATCGGCGAGATTGCCAGGTCTCTTGATTATACGGCATATGCTGTCGGCGGCTTTGTCCGCGACCTTCTCCTGCATACTTCAAATCTCGACATTGATATCGTTATCGAGGGTGACGGCATCATCTTTGCCAAAAAAATGGCTGAAAAACTCGAGGGTTCGGTGAAAACCCATGCAAAGTTTAAGACCGCCGTAGTCAAACTTCCCCAGGGGATCAAGATTGACATTGCAACAGCTCGAATGGAGTATTATGAATCTCCAGCGGCATTGCCCATAGTGGAACTCAGCTCCATCAAACTGGACCTCTACCGGAGGGACTTTACGATCAATGCCATGGCGATGCACCTCAATCCCGGCAAATTTGGCATCCTGGTTGACTTCTTCAACTGCCAGAACGACTTGAAAGATCACAAAATACGCATCCTCCACAACATGAGCTTTGTCGAAGATCCAACCAGAATTTTTCGCGCAATACGACTCGAGCAGCGAATGGGCTTCACTCTTGGAAAACTTACGGAACGACAGATAAAGAATGCTGTAAAAATGAACCTTTTTGGTCAATCACTTGGGCGCCGCTATTTCCAGGAGATGAAACTCATTCTGTCAGAAAAAAATCCCCTGCCGGCTATCTATCGCCTTGCTCAATTTGATTTACTGAAATTTCTCCACAAATCCCTTCGCATTGATCCTCGTCTTTCACTCATCCTGGAAGAAGCAAATCGAGCCATGTCCTGGCACAAACTGCTTTACCTAAACGATAAGTGCAGGCCGTGGATGGTTTATATGCTGGCACTGACGTCCCGCCTCCAGACCAGGGGCCTGTTAGCTTTCTGCCACAACATTGAAGTTCCGGAACGATATACTTTAATCCTGATTAGAGAAAAAGTAGATGCCCACCGGGTGATACGAACTCTGCAGCGCCGGGTCCATATTCGCCCGAGTGAAATTTTCTGGCTCCTGAAGGGATTCTCTCAAGAAGGACTGCTCTACGTCATGGCAATCTGCCGGAACAAAATAGGGCAGCAGGCGGTCTCAACCTACGTAACCCAGCTTCGAAACATCAAAAACTTTACCCATGGGGCCGACCTGAAAAAAATGGGCTACACACCTGGCCCCACATACCAGACCATGCTCAATCATCTGCTGGAAGCGAAGCTTGACGGCCTGATTCACAGCAGAGAAGATGAAATTCAACTCTTAAAAGAACATTATCCGCTGGATGCGGATTAAATAATGAACATGATCCAGCAAATCGCAATTATTGCGCCGCCCCTTCTGTTTGCATTGACTATCCATGAGTATTCCCACGGCTATGTTGCCTCCCGACTGGGAGACCCTACTGCAAAAAACATGGGCAGACTTACACTTAATCCATTGAAACATCTGGACCCTCTGGGCGTTCTCGCCTTTATCATAATGAAAATAGGATGGGCCAAACCGGTGCCTGTCGACCCCAGATATTTCAAGAATCCAATGAAAGATATGCTGTGGGTCGCACTGGCCGGACCGACGGCCAACCTGATAACTGCCATTGCAAGCAGTCTTGCAGCACAAATCCTCGCTGCCACGGCAACCTTCATTCCCAAGGTTATTCTGCTGCCTCTCTTCCAGATGATTGCCGCCAGCATCTGGATCAATATCATCCTTGCCATCTTCAACCTGGTGCCAATCCCGCCGCTGGATGGCAGCAAAGTTTTAATGGGCCTCCTGCCGCCAAGACATGCGGCCTCCTTTGCCCGGCTTGAGCCTTTCGGCTTCCTCATCCTGCTTGCACTGTTTTATACGGGCATTCTTCAAAAAGTCCTGTCGCCTATCATCTCTTTTGCCGAAAAGATTATTGTAGGCTGACCTCCTCATACAGTTTTTTCAGGTAAAGTGAAGAACTTAGCACACCAACACTCCCTGCTGGCAAATTTTTTGCATTGTTATTACTATGAGGATATGGACAATGGAGATATGCATGAGTGCTGATCAACCGACAAAACTAAACAAAAGCCAGCTGCGAGCGCAGATTCAGGCGTATACGGTTTATTACCAGAGCAAGATTGCATGCCTGACCAATAAGCGTCTGCCCGCCCCATTGCTGCTTCTCGCCTGCAAAGACGCTCCCTTCCAGGTTGAAGACCTTACCAGTCAATGGCAAAGAGGTCGCTACATCAAAAAATGCCTCAAATACTATCAAAAAAAATTAAAAGAACTCGAAAAAGAGCATAAAAAAATTCAATAACAGTGGCAAAACATAAAAAAATTTTTCTCTGTTCAAGCTGTGACAGCCAATTCTCAAAATGGGCCGGCCAATGCCCGGATTGTTCCGAATGGGATACCATTTCCGAGCAGAAACAGCCTATTTTCTCCGATAAATACAGTGGCTACAGCGGTGTTCTTTCTGAAGTCCAAACACTGTCGGAAGTCGGACACACTGACGAATTGCGCATCAAGACAGGGTTGGCTGAATTTGACCGGGTGCTCGGCGGCGGACTGGTACAAGGCTCCGTAGTTCTCATAGGCGGAGACCCCGGCGTAGGAAAAAGCACAGGGCTACTCCAGGTCAGCGGCTCCCTCAGCTGCAGAATGCCCGTCCTCTACGTTACCGGTGAAGAATCACCACAACAGATTGCAATGAGGGCGAAAAGGCTCGCTATCCCAGACTCCCACCTCCGTATCCTCGCCGAAACAAGAATTGAGCACATCTGCGCTATTGCCGCAATCGAGAAACCCCATATTATTGTTATTGATTCCATTCAAACCATGCAAGTCGCAGATGTCTCTTCTGCTCCGGGAAGTGTTTCACAGGTCCGGGAGTCTGCAGCAAGACTGACACGATTTGCCAAAGAGACCGGCACGGCAATCTTCCTTGTCGGCCATGTCACCAAAACCGGTGATATTGCCGGCCCCAGGGTCCTCGAACATATTATAGATGTTGTCTGCTATATTGAAGGCGAGAGCGAAAGCCGATTTCGAATTATCAGAGCCGTAAAAAACCGCTATGGCGCGGTTAATGAACTTGGGGTTTTCGCCATGACCAGCAAGGGGCTCCAGGAAATAAGCAACCCGTCTGCCATTTTCCTCACCCGAGGCGCAGAACCCATGCCCGGCAGTGTGATCATGGCCATCTGGGAAGGAAGTCGCCCCCTGCTTATTGAAATACAGGCACTGGTTGACGAAAGCCATGCAGAAACTCCCCGCCGGGTAACCCTGGGTCTCGAACAGAACAGACTGGCCATGCTGCTGGCTGTCCTGCACAGGCATGGCGGGGTTGTTACATATAATCAGGATGTCTTTGTCAATGTCGTTGGCGGAGTCAAAGTCAATGAAACAAGTGCTGACCTGGCCCTCTTGATGGCAATTGTTTCGAGCCTGCGGGACATGCCGCTGCCCAAGGACATGATTGTCTTTGGCGAAACCGGATTATCCGGTGAAATACGGCCAGTTTCAGGCGGCCAGGAACGCCTCCGGGAAGCGGTAAAACATGGATTCAAACGCGCTATTATTCCAGCAGCAAACGCTCCCAAAGAAAAAATTCCAGGCCTGACCATAATTCCTGTAGAAAAAATAAGTGAAGCCATTGCCGCTTTTGCCTCTCTCTGAAAAATAATCGCCTTATTTTATTCCACCCCCACCCTTTCATCTGCCGTTGACAGTCTTTTAGTGAAATGGTAAATACATATCCTCTGGCAGGAGGAATGGCCGAGTGGTTGAAGGCGGCGGTCTTGAAAACCGTTGAACGAAAGTTCCGT
>JACNJZ010000209.1 GCA_014382295.1 Candidatus Desulfobia pelagia
CAAGAAGCCGTTTAATTTCCGCAATAATATGCTGAACAGGATTTTTACCAAGAAGGCTTATCTCTGAGATAAGGTATCTGCATAAGGCATTAAAACTGTCTATCAGCAGAAGGTTATGCTGCATGCCGTTTTCCAGCACCTCGGTAAGGGTTTTGTGTATGGTGTCGATCTCAGCTTCACCTGGTATTGTGCCGACCTGGAAGTCTGCCACGATTGTACGGTAGGGTGACGAAAGATTGTTTTTGCATTCCTCAAAGAGAGTTGCGGTGAGGTGACTGTAGTCAGCAGATAGGAACTTTTCAATGACCTGAAAGACAGCGGAATAAAAAGAAATAATAGAAGTATGATTGCTTTCATTTTTTTTTACAGTAACGGGAGACCCTTCCATTTTTTCGATAAGACCGTATGACATAATGGAATAAACAATCTTATATACGGCGAACTCATCATAACCGGTTATTTCGATAATCTGGCGGAGAGGGCGAATGCCGTCAATAAGGGAGAGAATACGCCACTCATTCGGGCTGAATTTAATCTCTTCTTCATCGGTCTGGGGTTTATCGCTTATTTTAAAAATGATCTGGTCACTGGGGATCATTTCCGTCAGCATGGACATTTCGTCAATACGGCGGGATGCCTCCAGGATGAGTCTCATGGGATTCAGCTGCGTAATGATCATTCCGCTGAGATTGAGTTCTGAATCGCTGTATTCAAACTCTCCTTTTCTCCAGAAAAGCAGGTTGTAGAGAATCTCCTCTACCTGTTTTTTGTTATATTTTTTGAGGGTTTCGAGAGAAATATAGCCTCTGTTCACAAGGACCTTGCCCAGGGCCTGTTTTGTTTCTTTAGCGCTCAGGAGACATTTTTTCAGATGTTCTTCCGAAAGAACCCCATCTCTTCTTAATATGGCTCCAAGGCGGGCTTCCTTGTGGGATCCAATGGCATAGACAATGGTGCCTTCTTTGAAAACAACCCTGCTTTGTTTTTCTCCGCTTGTGACCCGGAGGATTCCTGTCCTCTGGTCATCACACAGTAGCTGCAGGATGCTGTTTAGCGAGGAGCCTTCGTAATCTCCTTTTAAATTCATAAAAACTCCTAATTGGGCAAAAGAGGAAAGAGCTGATAGTTATGCTGTAATCATACATAAAGATGATGATGGGAACAACAGTAGAGAAGGGGAACGCTTGTTTTTTTGTTTACGATGGTGATTGGATGTAGTAGTCACATGTGCAGTGTGTATCTATTGAAAACCAGAGACAAATTATGACTATGGAAACGCTGATCCCTGTAGCTCTTTTTTCCCAGGCCGGAAGTATATTGATGATTGTCCTGCTGGGGCTGTCCGGCCTCGTTGGCGTTTCCGGGGTTGTCAATCTCGTAAGTCCTGTGCGCCTGTATGAAAGGATGACAAGTTTTTTACTTGTCTCAGTTGCAGTTGTTTTTGTCGTCGGTTTTGCCTGGATCTGCTGGTTTCATTATCAAATTTACATACTGCTGCCATTGGAACTTCCTGTTCAAATGGCGGAGTATCTGAACAGGCAGCTTGAAGCCATGAACTCCGGAGCAGCCTATGGGCTTCCTCTGTATGATGCGGGGAATCCTCCCCGCTATACGATTCCACTCTGGATTGAAAACGAAAAATATTATTTCTGGTTCCTCTGTTATACGGCAATGACCCTGGTTGGCCATTTTCGTTTGCGGCAGCATAAATTGCGGGCAGTTTTTCACCTGCTTCTTGCTGTGCAGGTTGCTATCCTCTATTTTTCTGTTAATCCTTTTCAGAGTCCGCTTCCCAAGTTTTTTGGGGAGGTACTTCCATGGTTCACTGGTGAAATGCATCCGGGGGAGAGATTTGGCCTGTTTATGCGTCTTTATCCCAAGATGACTTTTTACTATAATGCCATGTATATGTGGTTCCATCCGCCACTGCTCTTCCTCTCGTATGCCTGCATTACCATGACCTTTGTCACGTCCGTTTTCATGCTGGTAAAGCATGATCTTCCCATTGAGCAGATGGGATATGATTTTGCCAAACTGGGCTATTTCATGCTTACCCTTGGTATGCTTCTAGGCTATCCCTGGGCATTGCAAGCCTGGGGGCCGAACTGGTGGTGGGATCCGAAAATATGCAGTTCCATCATGATGTGGGCCGTGTACAGCACATATCTGCATACCCGGCTCTACGCTAACAAGAAAAGCATGTGGTATTTTTCTTCTTTCCTGGGAATCCTCTGTTTTGGTGCCATGATTTTTACTTTTCTGGCGTCATTTTTCTTCCCAGGGGAGCATACGTTTCAGTAAGAATTTTATTTAGAAGATAAGGGAAGCTTATGGATGTCACTGCGAAAAAAAAAGGATCCTTGGACTATTACCTGATTCTGGCAACGGTGGCCGTTCTTTTTGCCATTTCCGTCATATGTATCTATTCGATGTTTTACTTTAAAATCGCCCAGGTTCAGCAAATGGAACCGGCAATTAAAGCGGCATATATGTCGAAGATGAATACGGTTATTTCTCCTTTTTTGATTATTTTGATCCTTCTTCTCGGAATCTGTGTTCCGAAAAGGCTGCTCCCCACCCGTTGGATGGTATATTGTTCCGTGTTGATGGCCGTTGCTGCTCTGGCGGTCTCTTTTTTTCAGGGAATAAAAACAGGACTGGTGTTTGTTCTTGTGACAGCACTCATCCTGCAGGTGTTGGTGCTGATACTGGCTCTGGGCGGAAGTGAACGGCTTAATTTTACCAAGAAAGGCTATTGGGTTCGGGTGGGATCATCATTGCTGCATTTGGGAATGATCCTTTTTGTTCTGGACCTGTTTTTCTATAAGCAGCAGGCCCTTCACCTGGCTCTTTTCTGGGTGACCACCGTTGCGACGGTATTGGGGATGACTTTTTGTTTTTATGCAGAGAATGTGGTTGGAGTATTCAGGAGAAAAGAGAAGCATCTCAGTTGATTTATATAGAGATCTCTCATATAGATACAGAGATTACAAAGTGTTTTCTCTGCATCTCTGTGAGAGACAGAAAATTTCATGCGTGGCTGTGACTCCTTATTGGTCATGGGAGTTACTCAGAGACTTTCTGCCAGATGGGATGATCAAGACTCAGTCTTTTAAATCGGCTGTCCTCTTCGATTGCAGAGCTTATCTTGCGGTTGGCAATAAGAATGCCGCTTTTTTTGATTTTTTCCTCAATCATGAGCTCGAATTTCGTCTGTGGTCCGGCATCCGGAAGCGGCCTGAAATAATAAATAACATCAAAGGTGTGGTAGCCGTCAAATTCCCAGATGTCTTTCTGCCAGACATGCTCCTCATCGATTAGCCTGGTTGCCAGCTGGTAAGGATATTCGTCTTTTTCTATTCCGTAAGCATCAAAGGAATACTGTTCGGCAATAAGCATAATATTGCCGATCCCGCAGCCCACATCGAGAAAGGTGTGGTTCTTGCCAGGAGGAGTGTCTTTCCCAAGCTGCTCATGGACAATATGGATCTGCTCAAAGACCTGGCGGGTGTCCATTGCGACAAATGGATATTCCCTGGTGGTGTCATTCTGTGTCTCTTTCTGGGCTTCCCGGGAATAATAACCTATGAAGCGGTTGATAACCCCAATGTATATATCTCTTTCTTCTTCAGCCAATATGCTGTGTTTGTGTTCTTCGAATCTGGACATAATTTTTTCTGTAATCTTGTAGAGGTAAATTTTTTTGTGATTCCAACTACCTCTGAAAGTGGGTGGTAATCAAATTTTTTTTGCTATACCATAGAAAGAGGTATTTTCACAGGATGAAGGATCAGGAGTAAAAACATATTATGAAGAAAAATTCCAAAGGACAGGCCGGATGGTTGGAGTCGGTTCGCGTATATAGTAACCGCCGGGTGCTGTCTATTCTTTTTCTCGGTTTTTCCAGCGGGCTGCCCCTGGCCCTTACATTCGGGACTTTGAGTTTATGGTTGGCTGAAGCCGGAGTCAGCAAAACAAACATAGGGTTGTTCGCTCTTGCCGGAACGCCCTATACATTTAAGTTCCTGTGGGCGCCATTGGTAGACAGGATGCCCCTTCCTTTTCTGACGCGGAGGCTTGGACGGCGGCGCAGCTGGGCCCTCGTGACCCAGGTGTTTCTCATGGCTGCTATTTTCAGCCTCGGAGCAACGGATCCATCTTCCAATGCATATTTTACTGCACTCCTGGCATTGATGGTGGCATTTTGTTCAGCAACGCAGGATATCGTTATTGATGCCTATCGCGTAGAAATACTAGAGGAAAATCAGTATGGCGCCGGCGCAGCCATGATAGTGCTTGGATATCGTATAGGGATGCTGGTCTCTGGGGCCGGGGCATTGTATCTGGCTTCTTTCTTTGGATGGTTTGCCGCCTACGCTTTCATGGGCTGTTTGGTTATGGTTGGCATGGTGACCGTACTTCTGAATCCGGAACCGATCAATTCTTCTCCTCTCCAAAGAGAGGATGGTCTTGTGGCATGGATCCGTGACGCAGTAATAGCACCTTTTTCAGAATTTATGGGCCGCAAGGGATGGCTGCTGATTCTGCTGTTTATTCTCCTGTATAAATTCGGTGATGCCCTGGCCGGAGTGATGAGTAATCCGTTTTATCTGGAGCTGGGGTTCAGTAAGATTGATATCGCCAATATCAGCAAAGCCTTTGGCCTGGCGGCAACAATAATTGGCGGTATTATCGGCGGGATGCTGGTCAGCCGTATGGGAATAGTGAAGAGCCTTGTGGTCTGCGGTCTTCTGCAGATGTTCTCCAACCTGATGTTTGTCTATCTGGCCATGAAAGGACATAATCTTGCTGTCCTCACCGCGACTATTGCCATTGAAAATTTAAGTGGAGGCATGGGGACGGCCGCATTTGTCGGCTATCTTTCCGGACTCTGCAATGTTGCCTATACTGCAACCCAGTATGCCCTCCTTTCCTCATTCATGGCCTTTGGCCGCACCCTTCTGTCGTCCACAGGAGGCTGGTTTGCCGATCAGTTAAGCTGGGTCAGCTTCTTCCTGCTCACCACCGCTGCGGCCATACCAGGACTCCTCCTCCTGGCATGGATGGCCCGCCGATTTCCCCAGGCTGTAAGGATTAAAAAGGGTGTTTAATGTTTTTACCCGCTATTATCCGGAACATCTTAAGGTGCCTTTAGTAAACTAATGAAACATTATCCCGGTCCATTGGATATTGTTTCTAAGATTACAGTGTGCTTACCGTCAAGTCCTCATCAACCAGGTAGGTATAATATTGTTGAATAAATAAACTCGCGGTGAAGCTTTTGCGTGCAGCTTTATTTCTCCACTAAAGATGTTTATATTTTGGGCTACAAAAGATGACGGGCGATTGCTTTGGGGGTGCTAAGTGCATTGAATTTCATGTGGTGGTCTCTAAAGAACTGTCCTTTTTTCTTTCAATCCTGATCAGTCTATAACCCATATTGGAGGTCTTTTGAATTCCTCTTTCGCAGCTGTTTATCTCTTTTTGATTTTAATCACATCCTGGCCTCAAGAAAAGTACTTCCCCGAAATAAGGGGTTGTAATGAAGTCTAAAGGATAATTTTCTACTCATTTATTTTCCCATGAAACCATATCGGCCAAAATCTTTTTTCATTCTGCTGCTCACTGGATTTGCTTTTGTCACCCTTCCTCTTTTAATCGCATTAGGGAGTGCAGAGTTCTATATCAATAATTTAGCTAAACAAAATGTTCTTGCTGTGCACAATTCTGTGGCTTTAACCAAAAACAGCCGAGAGCTTATGGACCATCTTCTCTCTCAGGAACGTAAAGCCCGACTTTATGATGTTCTTGGTGACCCTGCGGACATTCCAGAAATTAAACAAAAACAAACTGAAATAAAATTTATTATCGAGCGGCTTCTTAAGTTGCCTTTTGAAAATAAAGAAAAACAGTTGCTAGAAGACCTTCTAGGTTCTGAAAATGCTTTTGTTGTCAAATTTTTAAATAATTCACGAAAGTCTCCCCTTAGCCAAGAGGCCCTTCAGGATTTTTCCGTACTTTATGATCTTGCAAGGAGGATTTTGTCGGCAAGTCAAATAGTAATGACTTCTGAAAATGAAAAATACAGAAATGCCGTACAACGAGCCCAGACCAGCCTGTTATGGCAAACGTCTTTTCTTATAGCGCTTAGTATTATTCTCTTGTCGATTTTCGCATATTTATTGATTCGTCCCATACGGCAAATTGATCATGCTTTAGTCCGACTTGGCGATGGAAATTTTTCGACTCCGGTTGACATATCAGGGCCTAGAGATCTCGAGTTACTCGGTACAAGATTGGATTGGCTTCGTTCCCGTCTTGCTAATCTTGAAAAAGAAAAAAACAAGTTTGTGGCCCATTTTTCTCATGAATTAAAAACCCCTCTGGCATCAGTGCGGGAGAGTACCGAACTTCTCGAAGAAGAGGTTGTTGGACCTTTGAACGAACAGCAGAAAAAAGTTGTACAGATTTTAAGTAAAAATAGTAGGCAATTGCAAAAACTCATTGAAAACATTGTTAATTTTAATATGGCCCAACTGCGCAATCAGCCTTTTTTCAATACAAATTTCAGGTTGGACGCGCTTACTCTGGAAATTATTGAAGACCATAAAGCAATACTGATCTCAAACAATCTTGCTGTTGATGTTAAAATAAACGAAGTTCCTATCTTTGGAGACCCGAACCAAATACGAACAATAATCGATAACTTGTTGTCTAATGCTATAAAACATTCTCCCAGTGGCCAGAAAATTTACATTTCTCTCCAGTCCAGCAACGACAATGTCATATTCGATATTGTCGATTCAGGAACAGGTGTTTTGCCCGAAGAAAGAACCAAAATATTCACACCCTTTTACCAGGGGGAAAATGTTCTTTATAAAGGAATTAAAGGGACAGGACTCGGGTTGGCAATTGCCAGAGAATATGTGGCAAACCATAATGGGACCTTAGAACTTTTATCTTCAGATGAGGGTAAAGGTGCTCATTTTCGGATGATATTACCTCAAGGATGTAATTAAATGAGAAAATTTATGCCCACAATTTTTTGTGGCTGTTGCCTTTTTCTTGCGGGATGTCAGCCAGGGGCAAGAATGCTTTTCCCTTGGGAAACTACAGATATCCAGATTAAAAATACATCTGTATCTTCCCAGATACTCACCTGTGTTGCCGCAACACAGGCTATGACTTCAAAACAGCTTCATGAGCAATTCATTAGGGCAAATGACTCTTTCCAGCTCAGTGGAAGTAATACTGACAGGTTGCAATTAATCTGTCTCTGTCTTGCCTGGTCAGATTCCCCGGTAACTTTAAATTTAGGAATGAGTGTGCTTAGTGAATATGTCACCAGCAATGATTCAACTGGTGAAGACTTACAGGGACTCTATTGGTTATTAAAGTCTTTTGAGCAGAGGCGGAGAGAAAAGGAAATTGAATTGAAAAATGTTACAACCAAAACCAATGCCAAGGAAATTGAATTAAAAAATGCTGCAATCAAAGTCAAGGCTTTGGAGAATCAGCTTCAGAAATTGAAAAATATTGAAAAAATACTCAACGAGAGAAACCAGTAACAATGACTGGTAATGAAAAACCAAGAATTCTTCTTGTCGACGATGACGCTGATCTGTTGAGTCTTTTGTCTATTCGGTTGGAAAATGGAGGTTACTCTACAACTACGGCTGAAAGCGGAAAAGAAGCCCTCGCAGCACTTCCTCGGATACAGCCCCATGTCGTAATTACTGACCTTCGCATGGAGAAGATGGATGGCCTGGAACTTTTTGACGCGATTCATCGCCAGAGCAGTTCTTTGCCGGTTATTGTTATTACTGCTCACGGTTCAATCCCTGAAGCAGTTGAAGCCACTCGGCAAGGTGTTTTTTCCTTTTTGCCCAAGCCAATTGATAGTCAAAATCTGCTTAAAGAAATTAAAGCGGCTCTTGAACATTCTGGATATTTTGCTGCTGAGCCAGGAAAAACGGACAATAGTAAGAACTGGTGTCAGGATATTGTTTATCAAAGCAGCATGATGGCAAATCTCCTTCAAAAAACAAAACTTGTTGCCCAAAGTGAGGCCAGTGTTTTTATACAGGGTGAAAGCGGCACGGGCAAGGAATTGCTAGCAAAAGCCATTCATGCTGCCAGTGGCAGAAGTAAGTATCTTTTTGTCGCTGTGAACTGCGCGGCCATTCCTGAAGCACTTCTGGAGTCAGAACTCTTTGGTCATATCAAGGGGTCTTTTACTGGTGCAACAGCAAATTATCAGGGTCTTTTTAAATCCGCCCATGGAGGCACTCTCTTTCTTGACGAAATCGGAGATATGCCCCTTTCCCTTCAGGTAAAGCTTTTGCGAGTGCTGCAGGAAAAAATGGTAAGACCTGTAGGTTCCACCCAAACAACCAATGTTGATGTTCGAATTATATCTGCGACCCACCGGGATATTAAACAGGCGGTGGAAATAAACGAGTTTAGACAAGATCTGTACTATAGACTTAATGTTGTTAACCTGGAGATACCCTCCCTGGCCGATCGAAAAGAGGATATTCCAATTTTGGCCAATCATTTTCTTGGAGAAATCACTGCTTCTGATGTGAAAAAAATAAATGGTTTTTCTCCAGAGGCAATGAAAACTCTGATTGATGCGTCTTGGCCAGGAAATATAAGGCAATTGCGGAATGTAGTGGAGCAAGCTGTGGCTTTGACGACATCACCCATTATTTCTGAAAATCTGATCCTGGAAGCAATTAATCACAATTTTACGCAGATATTGCCCCTGGCAGAAGCTCGCCAGGCTTTTGAGCAGGATTATCTTATACGTTTACTCCAAAGTACGAATGGTAATGTTACCGAAGCTGCAAGGATTGCCAAGCGAAACCGAACAGATTTTTACAAACTTCTTAATCGCCATCACATTGCCCCTTCTCTCTTTAAGGGGTTGTCCGGTTAAAGAATATTCTTGAAAGGATTGATTTCCTGACGCCAAAAATAGGTATCATCTTTCCAGCTACACCTCAGTGGTTGCGAGTATGTCAGCGCTATAACTCTTATACATCGCTGCGGTAATGATAAGGGATCTGTTTTGTTTGGTTTTTTGATGTAATATGTGTTTGTTGCCGGCGATAAGTTTCTTTTCACCGGTTTCGTAGATCTCCACTTCAATCTGTATAGCTTCTGTTTTATAGAGTGTTTCTGCCATATTTTCCCTTTAAAATTCCTTTTATATTTGGGCAATGTGATTTTGAAAACCAAAACAACTAAATTGGCTTGCAAGAAATAAGCCTGAATAGTGATAGGCTTTCTATAGCTTAGCATTGCAGGGTTTTCTTGGTTTTTGACGAACAGCTTGAAAAGGGGAAAGGGTACGTGTTTCCAGAATAGTGGTTCGGATTTCTGGAAAAAATATAATAGTTGGTGTTGGATAATGATAGTTGCCTAAAAAGGGAAATCCTCCATGGGGACTATTGTAATAGGTTTACTTTTGGGAGGTTCTGCAGTTCCTTGGGTCGCCAGACCGTCAACGAAAATGGCCTTGTGCGGGAGCACAGGGCATATATGCTCGCAGGCTCCACAGCCAATGCAGTATTTGTTGTCCAACTCAGGTATTTTCAGTTTTCCCTCAAAAGGTACCATGCGAACAGCTTTTGTCGGGCAGTGCTCTGCACAGGCTCCGCAGTCTTTTTTGTCTGTCTCAACGACACAGTTTTTCTTTATGAACTGGGTTTTTCCCATCTGCGTCTGTTTTTTCTCAGCCACTGACAGGGGTTGAATTGCTCCTGTAGGGCAGACCTCGCCACACCGGGTACATTCAAAATTGCAGAACCCTTTTAACGTGTTAAGTCGAGGTTTAAGGATGCCGTCTATTCCATACTCAACCAGTGAGGGCTGGAGGACCCCGGTTGGGCAGATACTGACGCAGAGATGACAGGCAGTACAGGAAGAGAAAAAATGTGAAAGGCTTTTCCCGCCAGGCGGAATGACAGGAAAATGTTTTTCGTTTATAACCGTTGTAGGGCGTTCGTTTTTTACCTGAGGTTTACGGGGCTTGGTTGGAGTTGCATAGACATTTTTGGAACCAAAAGAAAAAAGAAAGAGCAGGGAAGTGAGGATGATGCGGCGTTCCTGTTGGAACCGGGGGACTTTCTTTTTTTCACTCAAGACTGAAGGGCGGAACTGTATCGCTGCTTCCGGGCAGCTGCGAATGCAGTTAAAACAGGAAACACAGCGGCTGAAATCCACCTGTTTTTCCCTGAGGTCGATACAGCCGGCTTTACACAGCATGACACATCGGCCGCAACTCGTGCAAACATCACGGTCAATGGCTATCGTCAATAGAGATCGGTATGATAGAAGGCCGAGGAGTGCTCCCAGCGGGCAGAGGCTGTTGCAGAAAAATCGGCCCTTATTGGCAGTAAGATAGAGAAGCAGGGCAAAGACTGCAACGGGAAGTATAAGGGTTGAAGGGTGTGGGGCTTTATATTCCAAGGGGTAGAGAAAATAGAAGCCATCCCATTCTACAATGTCGGCCAGCACATTGTTTACACCAACAACCAGGGGACGAATCATGTCACTTACAATGCGTCCAAACTGACTGAAGGGGTCGAAGAGAGAAAGAAGCAGCAAACTGCCTGTTAAGCAGCTTGCTACTGTTAGAAAAAGAACCCCATATCGGAGGATATTCTGGGGGCGTTGATATGAGAAAACAAGTCTCTTTTTATGCATCCCCAATGGTTTTCTGATACGGATCAAAATGTCCTGCAGGGTTCCAAGAGGGCACATGAAAGAACAGTATGTACGGCCGAACAACACTGTTATAAGCAGAACGAATATAAATCCTGCAGATGCCCAGCCGGCAGAGTGTATGAAGCGGAGAAGTGAAGGAATACCTTGAAAATAAAGAATACAGTCGACAAAAATGCTCGGCAGTTTTCCCAGGAGATCAAGAAAGACGAAAGAAGTACAGGTCAGGACAAGAAGAGAGACCCACACCCGGAGTGATTTTAAATATATCTGCTTCAACAGGATTTGACCTGAGAAAAAGGAAAATCCATTTCTGCGCACATGGAGTTACAGTTTAATGCGTTTTATGTTCAGGTTTTTTAAGTCTTTGCGTCCCGCACCGGCTTGAGCAGCAAGCCGAATGTATGATACATCATCCGGGGGAATGCCGTATAACTTGGCTGCCGCAGCATCAGCTGTTACCATGTCTGTGCTTATGAGTTGTGCTTTCATATTGACTACATCCTGAGTGGAAACACCCCTTGGTCCATTCTGCATCATGACATTATAGGCGTCCACAACATTAAGGTCTGGTTTGCGATAAGAAGCGAAATCAGCAATGCATTGATGGAGATCATTTTTGTGCCAATGGCCCCGGTCCCAGACTGCGCCCATGAGATTTTTCATACTGACGGTGATCGAGGTGCTGCCATGGTTTTTGAGAACGGGGACATTAATGAACACATCTGATTCCAGTATCAGTTCGTGCTCCTTGGTATTCTTTAAGGATTGACCGTTAATACGGACAGGGTGAAAGTATTTTTCACTGTTTCCAGGAGCCATAATGCCGCCGGCATGCTTGACTGCGGCTTTGATTCCGCTGTTTTCATAAGAACTGCGCCATTTGTTGCATGTGTGGTCGAACACATAAACTTTGCGGGCCCCGGCCTCAAGGCAGTGCTGGATTATACGCTGCACCAGCAGCGGATTGGTGTTTGCGGCAAGATCCGGGCCGACATCCCAGGCGACATTGGGCTTGATCACCACTGTCTGGCCTTTTTTAACAAAAGACTGCATGCCGCCAAGGGCTTTCATGCCGGCGTCAAACATTTTGTCTGGTGTGGAATTCTTAATTGCTACCAGATCATAAGAGAGCGGGCTTGGATTGGCAAGAAGAGAGGCCCAGGGCCCAAGTAAGGTAGTGGTTCCCGCGATAAGACCTGCTCGGGTTGAAGCTTTGAGGAACTGTCTTCGTTTCATCATGAGGAATTCCCTCCCTGTGTTATTTTTTGAGTCTTTCTGTTCTTGTTTGAGAAAACTCAAGAGTTTTTCTGATGGATTCCTGCAGTTGATCTTTCTTGTCAGCGATGCGTTTCTGGCCTTTCTCCTGATTTACCCTGTAGGCGACATGCAGGGTTTCAATTTCTTTCTGGAGGGTGGTTGTCGTTTTAGAAATGTCCTGTTTGACGGAATTCCAGATATCTTTTTCAGAGGATATGATTTCTATTTGCTGGGGATATTCTTTCTCCATCTCAGTGAGACGCTCAATTTCCTTGTTTATGATCTGTAGTTCCTTGTTGATGTCGACCAGTCCGAAGTAGACATCCGGCAACTTTTCATAGGTTGAAAGAAGAACTTCCTCTTGAAGGGGAATATGAGTGAGATCTTTGGTGAAGGTGTTGGTGTCATCTCCTTTCAGATAAAATCTGGTATAGCCGAAATATCCACCAGTAGCCAGTAATGCCAGCAGGATAACTAACAGGATGATCGTTGCAGATCCTTTGTTGTTTGTCATTTGTGGTCTGGTGACATCCTAAAGAGGTATGTTTCCGTGTTTTTTCATCGGATTGGTGTCTCTTTTGTTTCGAAGCATTTCAAGAGCTTTTATAATGCGAATACGGGTACGCGCCGGCTCAATGATATCATCGATGTATCCTCGTTTGGCCGCTTCATAGGGATTGACCATGGCGTCGGTATATTCTTTTTCCTTGGCTGCCAGATAGGCGCCTGGGTCATCTTTTTTCTTGGCTTGTCTGCCGTACAGGACTTCGACGGCTCCTTTGGCTCCCATGACGGCAATTTCAGCAGTGGGCCAGGCGTAATTGATATCTCCCCTCAGATGTTTGGAGGACATTACGCAGAAAGCTCCGCCATATGCCTTTCGGGTGATAACCGTTACTTTGGGGACGGTAGCCTCCGCGTATGCATAGAGGATTTTTGCACCATTGCGGATCACGCCGCCGTATTCCTGATTGGTTCCGGGGAGAAAGCCGGGAACATCAACCAGAGTGACCAGTGGAATATTGAAACAGTCACAGAAGCGGACAAAGCGGGCACTTTTGATAGAGGAGTCAATGTCAAGAACACCGGAAAGGTGATTGGGCTGATTGGCCACAACCCCGACAGCAAGGCCGTTGTATCGGGCGAATCCGGTAATGATGTTGGGGGCAAACTCTTTCTTTATTTCGAAAAATTCACCGTTGTCAACTGTGGCGTGAATGACATCCTTCATGTCATAGGCGATATTTGGGTT
>JACNJZ010000004.1 GCA_014382295.1 Candidatus Desulfobia pelagia
GACTTTGGTGCGCATTCGAAGATAAACATATGGGCCTATCAGCAGAGTGGATAGCGGCTGAATATAAAGTAACTCGCGAAGAGCAGGATGAGTTTGCCCTTAAAAGCCATCAGAATGCTGTTGCAGCAATCAAGGCAGGAAACTTTAAAGAAGAAATAACTCCACTTGAGATTCCTCAGCGCAAAGGAGATCCTCTGATCTTTGACACAGATGAGATCCCACGTGAAGACACATCGCTGGAAAGGTTAGGACGATTAAGGCCAGTTTTCCAAAAGGATGGATCTGTGACGGCAGGTAATGCCTCTGCAATTTCTGACGGCGCTGCTGCAGTTGTCGTTATGAGCGAAGCAAAAGCAGAAGAGTTGGGCCTAAAACCCCTAGCCCGCATCACAGAGTATGCAAATACTGGGGTTGCCCCACTAGAGATCTTCACAGCTCCCGCATACACCATGTTAGCTCTGCTAGAAAAATCAAATACCACGCTGGACGATTATGACCTGATCGAGCTCAACGAAGCCTTTGCAGCCCAATGTCTGGCTGATGAAAAGATCCTGGCTGATGACGGATGGGACTGGGAAAAGGTCAATGTGAATGGCGGCGCCATCGCCCTCGGCCATCCCATCGGCTGTTCAGGCGCACGGGTGTTGGTCACCCTGATCCACGCCCTCAAACAACGGGGGCTCAAAACTGGTATCGCTTCCCTCTGTCTGGGCGGAGGAGAAGCCGTGGCATTAAGTATTGAAATGATTACCTAGTGATTAGTAAGGATGTGGAACTAGGGAATTATGGATAACCTTGATCTCATATCAAATAAATAAATATAGCCGTAAGAGGAATATTATGCCCGTATGGTCAATTGATCGAGAAAAATGTATAGGTTGTGGAACATGTATAGAATCCTGTCCGATGGATGTATTCAGATTGGATACACTCGTATCTGATAGAGAGGAGTGCGCTCCCTGCAAACTGGCCTGTCCTCTGGGGGTAAATCCAAGGGAATATCATAATCTAATCAAAATGGATTTGATGGACGAAGCCGCCAGGCTGCTGGCTCGGGACCATTCTATGCCTGTCATTACCGGGTGGCTTTGCCCCCACCCTTGTGAAACAGAGTGTTCCAGAAATGAAGTGGACACACCCGTCAATATTAATGGTTTGGAACAATACCTGGGTGAGCGACTGCTCAACCTTGAACCAATACTGCCTGAACAGAATAACAAAGGCGGAGTAGCCATTATCGGTTCTGGCCCGGCAGGACTTTCAGCAGCTTACCACCTGTCTTCTATCGGTTACCAGGTAACAGTTTATGAGAAAGAAGCCAAAGTTGGCGGCCTTCTGAGAACTGCCATCCCGACCTTCAGGCTTCCTGAAGAGGTTCTGGATAAACAGATTGCAGTTTACGAAAAGATGGGGATCAAATTCGAAACCAAAACCCGGTTTGGAAGAGATATCACAAAGAAAGAACTGGAAAGCCAGGGCTATAAGGCATTTATTGCCGCTACCGGCGCTTCCAAACCAATTGATTTTTTTGTGCCCGGATCGGAAGCTGAAGGCATCACCAGCGCAATTGAGTTCCTCACTGGAGCCAAAGCGGGGGAAATCAACGAAATATCCGGCAAGGTCTCAGTGATTGGCGGTGGCAGTGTCGCAATGGATGCGGCCAGAACAGCCGTACGTTTGGGGGCAGATCACGTAATCGTAATCTGCCTGGAATGCATTGAACCGAATCTCAAGGACAGCATGCTGGCCTTAACTGAAGAAATCGAGGCTGCCATCGCTGAAGGAATTGAGATCAACCCCTGTACTGGAGTTGATGCTTATGAAGTGACAGAGGGTCGGGTCAGCGGCATCAAGGTAGTGGATTGCCTGAGTGTACGCGATGAAGATGGCCTATTCAATCCTGTTTACGGCGATAGCACTCCTCAAGTGATCACAACAGATCAGGTCATCCTGGCAATTGGCCAAACAGCTGATGAAGAACTAGTTCTGGAAGAGTTTACAACATCAAAGTCCGGTTTTATTCAAGCTGATAAAGTGTCTATGCAGATGGATTCAAATTTATTTGCCGCTGGAGAAACCGTTGTTGGACCTTCCATTGTTGTTGAAGCTCTGGCAGCTGGGAAACGGGCTGCGCTTGCTGTGGATCTATTCATACAGGGTAAAGAACTGCCAAAAGAAATTAACGACAGTTCACACATAACAGAAAATCTTCCTGGAGAAGAGATTCACAAAGCCGGTCGGATTGATCGGGAATCCCTTCCAGTTGAAGAACGAAAAGGAAATTTCCAGGGAACTCTCATACCCTTCACTTCCTATCAAGCGTGGATGGAGGCACAGCGCTGCCTGACCTGTGGAAGTCGTTCAAAAATCGCCTATATGGATGATTGCCAGGTGTGCCGACTGTGCCAGCTGTATTGTCCAACGGATGCTATTGAAGTCACAGAAGGAATACTCATGGGCGCTCTCTGCTCCTGGGATGTTGTCAACTTGGGAAAAGAAAGGGCATAAAAAATATGAATAAGAAAAAAGAGATTAAACCTAAAGACCAACATCTGGGAGGACCCCCACCCCCACCGTTTCCTAAAAAGTCTCGGAAGAAATTTGTACTTTCTCCATCCGCGATGGAATTGACCAC
>JACNJZ010000003.1 GCA_014382295.1 Candidatus Desulfobia pelagia
CCTGGCCGGCAACACCTTCGGCGCCTTATGCCCCATATAAAAGCCCGCCATGCAATTCTCGGTGTTTTAGGAAATCATGACTGCATCGAAATGACACCTGACTTCGAGGAATGCGGCATCACCATGCTGATTAACGACGCATGGGAAATTAACCATAATGGCCACAGGATCTGGGTTGTAGGGGTGGATGACCCTCATTATTATAAAACTGATGATGCCAGGCGGGCTTTTAAGTCTGTTCCTGAAGATGGTTTCAAAATATTTCTGGCCCACTCCCCGGAGGCATATAAATCTGCGGCTGAATACAAATCCCATCTGTATCTCTGCGGCCACACCCATGGCGGCCAGATCTGCCTGCCGGGCAAAGGTCCCATTCTCACCAACAGCAAGGCTCCCAGGCATACGGCAACGGGCCGCTGGCAGTATCAAGGCATGTCAGGATATACAAGCAGGGGGGCAGGTGCCTCCAGTGTCCCTCTGCGCTTCAACTGCCCGGGTGAAATCAGTATTATCACTCTTCGCAATATCAATGCGGCAGATGATGAAAGTCCTGCCAGCCAGTGATACACTGCCAATCATGATTTTCTGCAGCCCATACATTTACAATTCCTGCCCCCGAAATATAAAAAGAGGGCAAATCTCTTTCATTCCCTATAGAATGAGAGCATCCCCTGAATGAGAATGAACACATGAAAATACGCCAACTCACCCCTGAAAATTATGGCAAGGCATACGCCTTGTTGCGACAGGCTTTCCCGCGCAGCACATATGAAGTGCGCTTAGTTGAAAATTTCCACAAAAACGGTACGGCAGTACATGAATGGGTGTGTATTCACAGAAACACAATCATCGCCTATATTGCTTTTTCTAATGCCTACAACGGTTCCAGGGTTTGCGGCCTGCATTTGGCACCCCTGGCTGTAAAGCCGGAGTTTCAAAAGCAGGGAATAGGGTCTGAATTGCTTCGCTTCGCCCTGCGGCAGGACATTATCAAGGAAAACACACTCTTTGTTTTAGGTAATCCCGGCTTTTATACAAAATTCGGGTTTGAGCATTGTGCTTTACCCGTTTGTCCCTTTGATAAAAACAATGCCCATTTCCTGAGCATCCGCAATAAGGCAGCGAGCCCGTTCACTGTGGGATATGAGTCTGAGTTTAACAGGAAATAGAATCTACATGGCGGGGACGGCCAGACGTCTTGGGTAAGAATATACGGAGAAGAAAATGGTACAGATCGGCAGAACAAATAAGCTAACGATTAAAAGGAAACAAGATTTCGGGGCCCACCTTGATGGTGGTGAGTCAGGGGATATCCTCCTGCTGCACAAGGATGCTCCGGAAAATTATCAGACAGGAGATGATGTTGAGGTCTTTGTCTATACAGACGGTGAAGATCGCCTGCGGGCAACGACCCATATACCCTATGCAACAGTCGGTCAATTTGCCAAATTACTGGTTGTAGCAAACTCATTCTCAGGCTCCTACCTGGACTGGGGGCTTCAAAAAGATCTGTATGTTCCCCAAAAAGAGCAGCTGACAAAAATGGAAGAAGGCAAAGCATATTTTGTATTTATCTTTATTGATGAAAAAACCAACCGCATCACAGCATCTTCAAAACTGGATAAATTTCTCAGCCTGGATCCTCCTGAATATAGTGAAGGCGAAGAAGTAGATCTTATTATCTATGACAAAACTGATTTAGGCTATAAGGCGGTTATTAACAATTCACATGGTGGCATACTCTATAAAAACGAAGTGTTTCAGAAAATTTTCATAGGCCAGCAGCTCAAAGGCTACATAAAAAAAATACGGGAAGATCTCAAAATTGACCTGAGCTTGCAACAGCAGGGATATCAAGGAGTTGATGGCTCTTCCCAGGCCATTCTCAAAATAATAAAAGAGAAAGGCGGCAGGATTGCCGTTACAGACAAAAGCCCTCCGGAAGATATATACGCCCTATTTGGTGTCAGTAAAAAAATATTCAAAAAGGCAATCGGTGCACTGTACAAAAAAAGGCTTATCACCATCGACACCAACGGTATTAAACTTGTCGTAAAGTAACAAAAAAACCGGTCTGGAGACCAGGAGGAGTTCAGCAAATTTCTGCGTCGCCCTTCCCTCTGATGCTCACTTATTATTGCCCGACAGACTCTTCGTACCTGTTCCAGGTGCCGTCGGGGTCAAATATCGTCATTGCCGCCACGGTGGCCGTTTCCTCACCCAAATCTTTTTCATAAACCACGCCTTGCTGATTGACGATGAAGGTCATGATGCCCGAGGCCCCGTACTTGGCAGGATAGGCTACCAGGGCGAAGCCCAGGACCATTTTGCCATCGGCGATATAATCAAAGGAACCACCGTTGGCATGCTTGCCTTGCGCCTTGAGTATTTTAAAATAATAGCCGTGAAAAGGCTCGGGTGGTACTTCATCCATACCACCCATATAGCCCTCCTCCGTAGCTCTTGCTATTAGCGGCCCGAAAGGACTCTCCTGTTCATCTGCTCCAGCTTCCCAGAAGAGTCCGTCCCTCTTCCCCACGCTGCTGGAAAATTTCTGGGCAAACTCCGAGCATCCACCATTACGTTTCATTACGGCATACTCCCGCTGGGCAGCAGTATGCCGTAATGAAAA
>JACNJZ010000028.1 GCA_014382295.1 Candidatus Desulfobia pelagia
AGTTCACCCCCCTGCAGGAAATCAGGGAAAGTTCAAAGGGTTCATCTCGCAGTATCTTCTTCTGTGCCTCCAGAAGCTCGACAAAATTATGGGGCATGATTTTAGTTGCCATTCCCACAGCAATACCTTCAACCCCCTGCAGGAGAAGAAGGGGAAGCTTGGCCGGAAGACAGACAGGTTCCTGCATACGGCCGTCGTACGAATCAACGAATTCGGTGAGATCCTTATTAAAAAGAGCCTCTCTGGCCAAGGGAGAAAGACGGCACTCGATATATCGGGCAGCAGAGGCTCCGTCACCAGTAAAGATGTTGCCAAAATTCCCCTGTCGCTCAATAAGAAAGCCCCTGTTGGCCAGATTCACCAAAGCCCCGAAGATTGACTGATCCCCATGGGGATGCAGTTTCATGGTTTCACCAACAACATTGGCAACTTTGCAGAACCTGCCGTCATCCATATTGTACAGGGTTTGCATGATCCTCCGCTGCACAGGCTTCAGGCCATCGGCCATATCGGGGATAGCACGCTCCCTTATGACGTATGATGTATAATCAAGAAAATTCTCGTTGAAGAGCTGATGCAGCTCTCCATAATCTGTTACTGTTTCCATTTAGTTTCTTTCGACCAGATGATCCATAATAAATGCTTTGCGATCCGGAGTATTTTTTCCCATATAAAAGCTAAGCAGTTTCGGCACATTACTGAGTCGATCAATGCTGACCTGCTGAAGGCGCATATTGTCTCCGATAAACTGCTTGAATTCTTTGGGCGAAATTTCCCCAAGTCCCTTGAAGCGGGTAATTTCAACCTGCTTATTTGATTGACCCCTGCCGCTGAGAGTCTTTTCTGCCGCCTTTTTCTCCTTTTCCGAATAACAGTACATGGTATCCTTTTTATTCCTCACCCTGAAGATTGGTGTATCCAGAATATAAATATGACCGCGTTTCACAAGATTTTCGTAATAATGAAGGAAGAAAGTAAGAAGCAGGTTCCTGATATGCAATCCGTCAACATCTGCGTCTGTGGCCATGACAATCTTGTCATAGCGGAGGTTGCTCAAGGAGTCTTCAATATTTAAGGCCCGCATCAGGTTATACATCTCGTCATTTTTATATAAAAGAGCCATGGACTGCCCAAAAACATTCATGGGTTTACCTTTCAAGGAAAAGACAGCCTGGGTCATGGGATCGCGGGACGAAACAATGGAACCTGATGCAGATTGGCCTTCTGTAATAAAAACCATGTTTTCCTGACCAGGCTTGGAAGGCTTTTCTTTAGTCGGGTGATATTTACAGTCCTTGAGCTGAGGAACTCTGATTGCAACCTTGCGGGCTTTGGCCTTTGCATCCTTTCTAACGTGCTGCAGCTCCTTGCGGAGTTTTTCGTTCTGCTGGATTTTATCAATCAGTATTTCTGCGACATCTGTGTGTTTATAGAGAGAATCACAGACAAAATCTTTAACCCTGTTGACAATGGATCCGCGAATATCGGTGTTACTCAGTTTATTTTTGGTCTGGGACTCAAAAATAGGGTCCTTCACTTTGACGGCAATGGTGGCGACAATTCCTTCCCTGACGTCATTTCCGGAAAATTTCTTTCCTGCAAATTCATTTACGCCCTTGAGAATGCCTTCCCGGAAAGCAGAAAGATGGGTGCCGCCCTCATTGGTATAGGTGCCGTTGACAAAGGCAAAATAATTTTCGCCATACCCCGCCGTATGACATAACGCAAATTCAAGAGTATCATCCTTGCCGTACAGAGGTTCATACAACTGACCATCTTCCACTTCATTATCAAGGAGATCAAGCAAGCCATTGACAGAATGAAAACACTCTTTATCAAGATAAAGTTTCAAGCCGGCATTTAGATAAGCATAGCGCCAGAGTCGCTTTCTAATGAAATTTTCCTGATACTGAAATTCTTCGAAGACACTTCCATCCGGGAAAAATTCAACCAGAGTGCCATTTGTTTCACTGCTTTCGCCTTCTTCTTTCTTAAGGAGAGAGCCTCGGGAAAAAAAGGCTTTGGCAAAATGACCATCTCGAAAAGAGGTCACGACAAAATTTTCAGAAAGGGCATTTACTGCTTTGGTTCCAACACCATTCAAGCCAACCGAAAACTGAAAAACATCTGTATTATACTTTGCTCCGGTATTGATGACAGAAACACACTCAACAAGTTTCCCCAGGGGAATACCTCTGCCAAAATCACGAATTGTTACTGTGTTCTGATCCTGGATTGAGATATTGATTTTTTTGCCGGAACCCATGATAAATTCATCAACACCATTATCAATAATCTCCTTCAGGAGGATATAGATGCCGTCATCGGGGTGAGAACCATTTCCAAGCCGACCTATGTACATGCCGGGCCGAAGCCTGATATGTTCAAGGGAACTCAGGGTTTTTATTTTTGTCTCATCATAAACAGTTGCAGCTGACATAGGATATATGCAAAATAGGTTAAATTTTTTTGATAAAAATTACAGATAAACGGGATAAAAGAAATATCAGACGTCTTTCTATATCTTTCTTTTCAGGCCCATGCAACCAAATTTGATGAAGGCTGGTACAGAGCCGCAAAAGAAAAGACAAAAAGAACTTTTCCTCACTAGTTTGATGGAGTAATGTTACTTAATTTATCTACTTTCTTCTCATCATAAAGGACTTCCATGGCAGAACAGGATATAAACAAACAACTTGGTACTACTGGCATTATCTGGAAACTCGAGGATCTCTACACATCTGTTAATGATCCGTCCATCGCTGAAGATATTGCGGCATGCGAAAAAGAAGCCTCAACCATTAAAGAAGAGTTCTCCGGCACAGTACACACCCTGTCAGCCATAGAGCTTGAGATACTTGTTGCCCGCCAGGAAGAGCTGGAAAAGAAGCTCTCAAAACTGGCCACCTATGCCTTCCTTAACTTTGCCACCAGGCTGCATGATGCAGAAGCCTCCGCTTTTCTGCAGAAAATAAAAGAAGTATCAAGCAGGATTGGAGCAGAAACCATTTTCTTTGAACTGGAATGGAGCAAGATTGACTCAGATGCGGCTCTATCCCTTCTCAGTTCCAAGGATATCAGACCCTTCCGCCACTACCTGGAAAATATTCGTCGATACACAGATCACCTGCTTTCACATCTCGAAGAAACCCTCCTGATCAAAAAGGCTCCCGTAGGCAGCAGCAGCTGGACAACTCTTTTTGAAAAAGTATTCGGCCATCTCAAGTTTGGCGAAAAAAAACGTACCGAAGAGGAAGTCCTTGCAGATCTATATAACCCGAATAGAGAAATCCGTAAACAGGCTGCCGACGATCTCACCTCCGGACTCCAGAGCCAATTGCATATATTAACGCACATATTCAATACGTTGCTGGCAGACAAAATGATTAATGATGACTTGAGACGCTATCCGTCCTGGGTCAGCACCATGAACCTTCATAATGAGCTGGATGATCAGACCGTTAATACCCTCATTGAAAGTGTCACTTCGCGTTACGATATTGTTCAGCGATATTATCACTTAAAAAAAGAGCTTCTCGGCCTGAAAGAATTGCACGATTATGACAGGTATGCCCCCCTTCCCCATCTCCCGAAGGATAAAATAACGTGGGATGAATGTAGAGAAACAGTTATTGACGGATTCCGGCAATTTTCACCAAAGATGGCAGAGATTTCTTCTTTTTTCTTTGACAGAAAATGGATTCATGCCCCTGTCACTGAAGGGAAACGTGGCGGCGCTTTCGCCCACCCCTGCATTCCGGGGATTCACCCGTATGTTCTGGTCAATTATACCGGAAATATCCGTGATGTCTCCACAGTGGCCCACGAACTTGGTCATGGTGTCCATCAGTTTCTGGCATCACAGCGCGGCTATTATAACAGCAAAACACCGCTTGTTCTCGCCGAAACAGCGTCTGTCTTTGCTGAACTGCTTATTTTCCATAACCAGCTCAAGTCATTATCAGACCCGGCAAAACAAAAAGCTTTTATCTGCCAGAAACTGGAATCAATTTTCGCAACCGTTTTCCGGCAGGTTTCCATGAACCGCTTTGAGGAGAAGATCCACAACACCCGGAGAGATTCAGGAGAACTTTCTGCAGGGCATTTTTCCAGCCTCTGGCTTACCACACAAAAAGAAATGTTTGGAGACAGTGTGGTTCTTACTGAAAACTATTCCTCCTGGTGGTCCTATATTCCTCATTTTCTCCATTCTCCGGGATACGTATATTCATACGCTTTCGGTGAACTGCTGGTCCTCGCCCTCTATAATCTGTATACGCAAGAAGGAGAGACCTTCATTCCCAAATATATGAACCTGCTCAGTCAGGGCGGCAGCAAATCGCCTTATGAACTGCTGGCGCCTTTTAATGTTGATCTTAACGATAAACAATTCTGGCTTGGCGGATTACAGGTGATTGACAATATGCTGCAGCGTATAGAGTAAATTTGCAGAATGAATCGTACAGCAAAAATACTTATTATTCTCCTGCTGGTTCTTTTCTCTGTTTGCTGGATTACTCCTTATCTCATTCACACCCAGCACATCAGGACGGCTCTTGTTGAACGTATCAGCAGTTCAGTCAAAGCAGAAACAACTGTTGAAAAGATCAGGTGGCGCTGGCTTCCCCTGCCCCATGTCACCTTGTATGATTCCCATATACATAATGATGATTTCGACCTCAATATTCCCAAGACGAGAATCTACCCAAACTGGTTAGCGCTTTTCAATCAAAAGGTCACTGTTGGACGAATCTATCTCCAGGAACCTGAATTTTCAGCGCATCCTTCTTTCTTCAGTGCCACAGGAACTTCTTCTTTTATTTTGCCCCAGGCAAACCTTGTTATCCATGATGGATCCCTGAAGGCCGATCTGCCTGATTTCAAGGGGGTAAAGCACCAGACAATCCATTTTGAAAACACCAACATGAACCTGCGCAACAGCGGTGATCATGCCACTTTTACATTGCAGAGCAATTCTTCCTTTTCTGATTCCCTCAAAATCAGCGGCAAATATTTATTTGGAAGTAAAGAATTTTCAACCAAGAGCATTATCAAGAAATTCCAATTAGATAACATCCTGACCCATGGCAACAGTTGGATTTCCCCTCTTCCCTCCGATGTTGACATGGAATTTGACCTTATAGGCCAAGGAACTGAAGAGTTACGGATACTTTTCAGCGGTAATATTCCTGATTTCAGCGTTCAACGCCTCGAGGATAAAGCAGAATTCCACTTTGACACTGCAGATTTCGTCTTTGAGAAAAATAGCGACAGCCTCAAACTCAATCTCATCAACCTGCAACTCGCCAATCCCGGACTGCAGTTGTCCGGCGAAATAGAAGAATATTACACTGCAGATCTTGAAGAACCCTCCTATCTCCTTGATTTAAAATCACGCAACATTAACCTCAATGAGGTGCGAACCAAACTTCTTGCCTTACTGGGTGACACATCAATAACCTCGACAATATGTGACATTGTTCGCGGCGGCCGGGCAACGAGCGCCTCTTATACATTCAATGCCCCCCTTTCTGGCTTTTCCCACATTGAATCAATGGCAATAAAAGTAGATGTTGCTTCCGCTGATATTCATGTTCCCGCAGTAAACCTGGACCTGAAGCAGGCATCAGGTCCCATTCAAATCATCGATGGTGACCTATCTGGAAAGGGCCTCTCCACATGGCTCGGAAACAGTTTCGGCAGCAATGGCTCGTTTCTTCTTGGCCTTGGTTCACACAAATGGGCTTTCAACCTTGATGTAGACATAGACGCTGATGTTTCTGAACTTCCCGGTACCCTTCACGACCTCATTGATGCTGATGTTTTCAAAAAGGAAATAGTACAATTTGCGGGAGCCGGACGCACAAAGGCCCACCTTCTTATAGGTGATGATCTCCGCGACTTTTCAGTCCTTGTTAATATAAATAATACCACTGACGCCGGAATATATTACGACAGGATCCCATGGCCCATAAAACTTGAGAAAGGATCAATCTACGTAATAGACAGCAAAGCTGTATGGAAGAATATTTCCGCTGTCGTCGGACCACACACAATCCAGGAAGTCTCAGGAGAAACATCATGGGAAGATGATGCTGTCCCGACGGAAATTAAGTCTTTGTCTGCCTCTATAAACACTGATTCCCTGCATCAGGAGTTACTCAAATACCCACAACTGGCTGATATAATAAATAGTCATCTGCAATCTGCAACCGGTGTTCTTGACATAAAACAGGGTGTGGTTAAGGGACCTTTTTTTGATCCTCGGAACTGGGATTATCAATTCAATACTGAATTTAGAGATGTTGTCTTTTCTACACCTCATCTTCCTGGTCCGGTCCAACTGACCACTGGAAGCGCCTTAATTCAGCCAGGAGCGATCCAGCTTGAAGAAATGGATACCACATTTCTCAACAGTCCTTTATCGCTTACCACTGTTCTCAATCAGCAGCAAAACAAGAACTGGCAAGGCTCTCTTACTGTCAATGGCCCGTTAACCATAGCGCAGACCAACTGGCTTCGAGCCAAAAGATGGCTCCCGGAACAGCTTTTACCAACCACCCCTTCCAATCTTGACAATTTTGATCTTACGTGGGGTGAACATACGCATACCGCCAAAGGCACTGTATCAAATACCACCCTTTCAGGAACACCGGCCAGGGCTGATTTTGCCTTTCACTCAGATACGGCAGGCCTTCAGAATCTTGTTATTGAGCTGGAAAACGAAAATGAGCGGGGACAGTTGTCAATTTTGAAACCTTCAACACCCTCCCTGCCTGCAAAAATCAGCTGGAAAGGACTTGTCAGCCAGCAGACACTCTCTGCAATTTTTGATAAACAGCATACATATAGCGGTCAGCTCTCAGGCGACTTTATGATTACCCTCCCTGTTGGCAACACTCCCCTTAACATTGACGGCCAGGTTAGTGTTAACAACCTCCAGCGAGGATGGGGAGAACAGCTCCGGCAAATTTCAATTCAATCCCTGAACCTCACGGGAAAAGGCAACGAACTCTTTGTTAATAATATGGATATTGAATATCAGAATGAGACGGCCTTTATTTCAGGAAAACTCCTGTTTACACCCAGCAATGTTCATCTCGACCTGCAACAGAAGGCAACAACTCTTAGCGAGCAAAAATTATCAGATTTTATTAATGATCTTTCCAGTTTTTTTGGTAAATTTGATGTGATCACTGAATCGGACAACAATGAAAAACCGAAAACGGTATCCATCCTTTCCGGCCTGATACATCTCCAGGCTGACAAGTTTCTTCTGGATGCCGCCAGCAATGAAGAAAAAGATGATGTGTATGTAATCGAACCGCTGCAGGCTACAGTTGACCTGTCAAACCCACAGGCGACAACTTTAAACATCTCCGACTCCCTGATATGCTCCCTGCCGCTTGAAGGGACTTTGCAGTGGACAGACACTTACACTCAAAAAGATTTCAATCTTGCCCTTCCTGAAGAACAGACTCTCTTTTTTCAGAAATTTCTCCCCTGTGTCGGGGTAAAGAAAAAATTTATAGAAGGCGCCTTTAATGTCAATGGAACCATTACCGATACAGACGGCGACCTGACCGCCGGAAGTTTCACCCTGACATCAACCAACGGCACTCTCTGGCGTCTTGTTTTTCTTTCGAAGATATTTCAGTTGATTAATTTTACGGATTTGTATGAAGGACTTTTCAGTAAAGGGTTTCCATATACTGTTCTTGACCTGAATGCTCATATAAAAAACAATCTTCTGATCTTTGACAAAGCTGTTATTGAAGGCCAGGGACTCAATCTTATGATACAGGGCTCGGTCAACCTCAAAAATTCAGAAGCAAATCTTATAGTCTTTATTATTCCATTCAAATCAATTGACGCCATCATAAAGAACATCCCACTGGTTGGCAAATTTATCAATAGACTTGTCGGCGGCAAAAAAGGGCATATTATAACTATACCGGTAGAAGTATCCGGCAACATTAAAGACCCCGTTGTAACACTCATGTCTCCAAAGGCAGTGGGCAGTTCTGCTATAGATTTCATTCTCGACACCATTACATTTCCGCTGGACGTATTGCCGGATTTTTCATACGAAAAGAAAGAGGTTGAAGTATGGATTCCGGAAGAAAAGAGTGACGAGACACCGTCAGCGAGTGAAAAAAATGAAAGGAGTGAGAAATGATTATTCAGATAATCGGTATACTTTTTGTTGTCTTTGGAACAGTGGTCTCACTTGGATTCTGGATTCCCGGGCTGATAGACAGGAACAGGCTGCGTGAAATCATGGGGAGCCGCTTTCCCATGATCTACTTTATCTACTTTACTAATGGACCTTTTCTGCTGCTGCTGGGGTTTATATTATTAACATTCTTCAGGCAACCTTCAGGATAGATGTGCGGCTTGGAAAATCACAGCATCCCATATCCGGTCAGCGGTCTCATCCTTGGAAAGAAGCGGCAACTCATGAACACCTCCAAAGCGATCCAGCAGCGTCACCCTGTTTGTATCAACGGAAAATCCAGCGTCATCGGCGGATATATCGTTAACAACAATACAATCGAGGTTCTTCTCCTGAAGCTTCCTTTTACCCTCTTCCAGAACCTTCTGGCTCTCTGCTGCAAATCCAACCAGAATCTTGGGATTTCTTTCAGTTTTATTGCGCTCGCCTAGTTCAAAAAGGATATCACTGTTTCCAGCCAGTTGCAGTTGAAGTTCTGATCCCTGTTTTTTTATTTTCTGCGCCATGGTGCTTGCCGGCCGAAAATCAGAAACAGCAGCTGCCTTGACGATAATGTCAGCATCATCAAATCGGCATATCACCTGATCGTACATTTCCAGGGCAGTTCTTACGTGAACGATTGAAACATCCGGTGGATCAGCAAGGTGGGTAGGACCGGCAACAAGTGTTACTCTCGCCCCTCTCCTTCTGGCCGTTCTGGCCAGAGAATACCCCATTTTCCCTGAAGATCGATTGCTTAAATACCGGACAGGATCAAGCGGTTCTTCTGTAGGACCGGCAGTGATGAGTATGGACCTGCCTGTCATATCCTGGGCAGTAATGGCGCCCAGACAGGCTTCAGACACCGATTCCCATTCAGGCAGGCGACCTGGTCCTTCTTCTCCACAGGCCATGGTGCCGGTGGCTGGGTTCACTACAGTATACCCATATTCTTTGAGTCGCTGGAGATTTGCCTGGGTGGCAGGATGAAGATACATATTACTGTTCATTGCTGGACAGACAATAATGGGGACCTTGGCGGCAAGCACTATTGCAGACAATAAATCATCAGCAAGCCCGCCTGCCATCCTGGCAATAGTTGCGGCTGTAGCAGGAGCGACAAGAATAAAATCATTTTTCCTGGCAAGGTTTATATGGGGTATATCTTCTTCACCGACCGGATCAAACATTTTCACATAAACCCTGTTTCCGGAAAGAGCGGCAAAGGTAAGAGGTGAAACAAAT
Organism: Candidatus Desulfobia pelagia; assembly: GCA_014382295.1. Classification (GTDB taxonomy): domain Bacteria; phylum Desulfobacterota; class Desulfobulbia; order Desulfobulbales; family SURF-16; genus Desulfobia; species Desulfobia pelagia. The sequence continues at coordinate 9,461 of JACNJZ010000028.1, forward strand.
TGAGCCGCAGATTCAGTCATAACGACGGTAACCTGGGCGCCCGCCTTTGAAAGCGAGCGCACCCAGTCACATACCTTGTATACGGCAATGCTTCCCGTAATGCCTACAAGGATATTTTTACCGGAGAAAGAAGAGGACATGAGCAGCCTTATTTAGATGTCGCAAGGTTTTCAGAAACATAAATATATACTTCTGTGTTCATGCTCAGTTTGCTTTCCGTAATTGAAATCATGCATGTCTTTTGATGTTTTGTGAAAATGAGCAGGCTGTTTAATGATTTTACTGAACCGGAAAGAGTCCAACCCTTCTGGGGCATGCTGTTTTCAAAAAATTCAACAAGAGAATTCACCTCAAGCCGCCCCTGATAATTCAAGATGCCGCCATTGAAACTCTCTGATTTGATATACATGCTTTCTGCTCTATCAAGAGCAAGTCCATCAGGTATAAGAACTTCCTTGAAGTCCCTTGGGTAAAATGGTTGTGACTCAGGGACTAAGGCCGAAACATTCTCTTCCGAAGCAGTGTCAAAATAAGCACAGCCCTGAACACCAACAGCAAGTAAAGCCAGTACAAGATAAGCCATCAAACTCTGTAATCCTTTCATCAATAGTCCTCCCTAAAATTTTTTCAAAATGAAATCATCCAGATCTTTTCTGTTTGATTTTTGATTGCGATGGGCCGGATGGCCAATGGCCATGACAGCCATGAGATCGAAATCACTGCTTAAGCCAAGAATCGTATTTACTTCATTTTTATTTTTCAGAATCTGACCGATCCAGACAGCTCCCAGTCCCAATGCCTCAGCGGCAAGCAACATGTTCTGAAGACATGAACCGGCAGCCTGATGATCTTTCACTTCATCATACATGGCATTCGTGTCAAGATAAACAGCTATAAGAGCGGGAGCTCCAAGAATAATATGAGTGTACACTGTCGTCAGACTGAGTTTTTCACGAATAGAATCTTCCTGGATGATCACAAATCGCCATGGCTGGTTATTCTTGCCCGAAGGAGCCCATATTCCAGCTTTGACGATCTCTTCTAAATCTGCAGAAGAAACTTTTTCCTCTGTATACTCGCGAATACTTCGCCGTGAATAAATTGCTTCCAATACCGGATAACTCATGGCAGATAATACCTTTTTCCTGTTCTCAGATTTAAGTAGAAAGCTTACGCCATTAGGACTATATTTATGTGTTATACTTATACGTTATTCTTAAAACAAATAAAAAAATGAAGCAATCATCTTCGTGACAACAAACGATTAAATCTCTCCATGACTAAAAAGAAAAAAAATATACCCCTTCCTGAATTATCCACGGGGATCAGTGCCATTGACACTCACTGTCATCTCGATATGGATGCCTATAAAACGGATCTTGATGATATAATTTCCAATGCCCAGAATGCCGGTGTTTCTAAAATAGTAACTATTGGAATTGATCTCAGGAGTTCACAAAAAGCCGTTGAACTGGCGTCACAATACAGCTGTATCTATGCAACGGTTGGCGTTCATCCTCACGACGCCAAGGATTTCAATGCAGAGACCGAGGCACTATTAAAACAGTTGGCCCTTCAGGAGAAAGTTGTCGCCTATGGTGAAATCGGACTTGATTATGTTAAGGAATATTCCCCCAAGGAAATTCAATTGACCGTATTCAGGAGACAGGTTGAAATTGCTAAAGAGCTCCATCTTCCTTTAATCATTCACGATCGAGAGGCCCACGAACATATATATCAGATTCTGAAGGACAACGCTCCATTCCCTGAAGGAGGGATAATCCATTGCTTTTCAGGCGATGCCTCGGATGCACAGCGTTTTATTGACCTCGGCTTTCTTATCTCCATTCCTGGGGTTGTTACTTTTAACAAGGCAGAGATCTTGCAGGAAGCTGTTCGACAAATCCCCATGGATTCTCTCCTTATCGAGACTGACGGACCGTTTCTTGCTCCGGTTCCCAAAAGGGGCAGGAGAAACGAACCTTCCTATGTCCTTTACACCGGGGCAAAAATGGCAGAAATCAAAGGGGTCAGCACAGATGAACTGATCGCCCAGACCACCATTAACGCCAAAAGGCTCTTCAAATTTTAAGACCACCATTATGGAAGATATTAACTCGAATCTTGAAAGTCTATATAAAAAAATAGCAGCCGCGGCACTCAGGGTCCATCGAAACCCACAGGATATCCGTCTTGTTGCCGTCAGCAAAAGAATGCCGGCACACTTTGTAAAGACAGCATTAGCTTGTGGTCAGAAGATATTCGGGGAAAACTATCTGCAGGATGCCCAGAAAAAAATTGAAGAAATCGGCCCGGGACCGGAATGGCACTTCATTGGCCATATCCAATCCAACAAAGCAAAAAACGTGGTCTCTCTTTTTGATATGATACATACGGTTGATCGTGAAAAACTGGCCCGTGCAATCAACAGCCACGCCGGCAAAATAGGAAAAAAGACTTCAGTGCTCGTCCAGGTAAATGTCGGAAAAGAAGAACAGAAAGCAGGAGTTCTGCCAGAGCAGACAGAAGAACTCCTGAAAAAACTCCAGCAGTTCGACTGTCTCCTGGTAAAGGGACTCATGACCATGCCGCCGTACAGGAATAATCCGGAAGACGTTCGTCCCTACTTCCGAGCATTAAGAGAAATAGCTGAACAATATACGCCCAAGGGGTATTTCCATCAACCTGACAAGGTGGAATTATCCATGGGCATGAGCCATGATTTTGAGGTTGCCATTGAAGAAGGGGCCACCCTGATTCGTGTAGGGACAGCAATTTTTGGCCCCCGTCCGTCCCTAGAAAAATCATAGAGAATCAATTAATCCGGCAATTTCACCCTCCGCAGGAAAACGTTTAAGTTTTGCCTTCGAGAAGATTTCCTTTCCGCCCACTGCGATTTCATAGACGCCGCCTTCTCCGGCTATCAGCTCAACATTGGCGCTATATTTACTGCGTAATTCTTCTTCCAAACTGGAAGCTCGAGGCTTATAATTTCATTTAGAGCAGTAAGTAATTGAAATATCCATATTCTTTTTCTCCTTTTTTCCATTTTTTTGATAGGGTAACCGCTTGATGGTGCCTAAAAACTGTGATATGCTTTTTTAAAAGCATCTGGTTTTATTGCATTATCTGCGTATTCCGTCCAGATTGAAGGATGCAATTGTGCCAGATGGAGCAGCATCAACTATAGGCAACCTTGAAAAATTGACTTTTTGCTCGCTAGCGGTGTCATTGCCAAAATGAAAAGTGCTCACATACCTCGGTATGCTGCGCTTTTTAATTTTGTCATTCCTTGCTAGCAAACAAAAATCCTAATTTTTCAAGGTACCTTATAGACAATCTCATAAAAAGTCTCGGGATGGCTAAGTAAAAAGTTTGATATACAAGGCGTAGCATTTT
>JACNJZ010000025.1 GCA_014382295.1 Candidatus Desulfobia pelagia
GGATCATTGGCATACCCGCTGGAAACAATAGCCTTCACCAGAGGATCGATCTCCCTGAGTTTCACGATGGTTTCCTTGCCGCCCATACCGCCAGGAATAGTCAGATCCATTATAACTGCATCATATGGCTGACCACTCTTTTGAGCTTTCAGATAAAGCTCTATGGTCTCTTCACCATTGGAACTCTCATCAACCTGATAGCCGAGCACCGAAAGCATCTGGGCTGCTACGTCCCTGACAATCTCTTCGTCATCCATAACAAGAATTCTGCCCTGTCCCCCCACCGGGTTTTCCTGATCCTGACTGCTTTGCGAAGTCTTTGTCTCTTCAGTGGCTGGCAAATACAGGCAAAACGTTGACCCAGCACCCGGTTCAGATTCGACATCGATAAGGCCATGATGTTTTTTCATGACGGAATAACAGATGGCAAGACCCAGACCATTGCCCGTTGCTTTCGTTGTAAAGTACGGATCGAATATTTTTCCCAGGTGTTTCCTTTCTATTCCTTGTCCATCATCCTTCACAGAAATTTTTATATAATTCCCCGGCTCAAGAGCCAGGTCCGAATTAGCATAAACCACTAAATTTCCGGCGGCTATTTGAACAATACCGCCGCTATGCATTGCCTGATCTGCATTAATGACCAGATTCTGTATTACCTGACCGACCTGAACCTCATCGACTTCTACCGACCACAGCTCCTCCGGGATATCAAAATCACATTTGATTTTTGATCCGCTGGATGAAAATTGTGCTGATTCAATGATAAGCGTACTTGTCGATGCAAGAGTTGTTATAGGTGCACCACCTCGTGCAAAAGTGAGCAGCTGCTGGGTCAGATTCTTTGCCCTGAATGACCCTTTTTCTGCATCATTAAGGAGTTTCGTTATTTTTTCATCAGATGAGGAAAACGCTTTTGCCAGAGAAATATTACCAAGAATTGACGTAAGCAGATTATTGAAGTCATGAGCAATACCACCGGCAAGAACACCAAGAGACTCGATTTTGGTCGCCTTCTGCATCTCCTCTTCCATTTTTTTCTCATGGGTAATGTCACGAAAGACAAGAATAGCTCCACTTGTTTCCTGATCCTGTTTTCGGATCGGTGCGGCACTGATTGTAATGAGCTTTTCATCTCCATCCTGTGAAGAAAGCATGGTATTGGCAATACGCTCGACTTTCCCGTCATCCCGGAGAAGAGCCTTAAACATCTGGGAACAGGATTGCTGCTCACCTTTTTCAAAGATATGCAAAACCTCACACACAGGTCTTCCGACGGCCTCTTCTTCTTTAAATCCGGTCAGTTTTTCAGCAACCTGATTCATCAGGGTAACGCATCCATGCATATCGGTTGCCACTACGCCTTCGGCAATACTTTCCAGGGTTAAGGAAAGGCGCTCTTTCTCTTCAAAAACTTCTGCTTTTGCCAGGGCCAATTCTGTTATATCCATATACAGCATTACTGACCTGACAAGTTTGCCCGCCTTATCTTTCACCGGGGAGGCAACAATGCTATAGGATCGTTCATCCTGAAAACATTCATCCTTCAAGACTGCTTTTCCTTCTTTTTCCACTTCATCAAGGACGCATCCTTCCGGTGGAAAACCCTTGCATATAAGATCGCTGCAGAAACTTCCCTTAATAGTAGCCCCGGGCGGGCAAAACATATCCTCAAACATCTTATTATAGGAAAGAATCTGCTTGTTTTTATCCAATACCAAAATTCCGCCGCCAATAGATTCAAAAATGACTTCTATCTCTTCCTTGGCAATCTCCAGCTCTTCATTGATCTGCCTCTGATGATCAAGAATCTGAGTAAATGATTCCGCTATGATTCCAACTGGATCAAGACTTATAAGAGTATCGTCATCAAGCTCCTCCGGGCGTAACGGAATTGTTCCTATAACCATAAGGAGCTGATCGATTTTCTGACGTAAATAGGCAACCGTATTCTGCTGGCTGGTTTTCAAGGCCCGGTTCTCTTCTATCAATTCGTGCAGAAATTCCGCTATAGGAGCAAATTGCCCGACACTCTCGGCTTGCAGGAGGGCGGAATCGGGCTCATCCAGGGCCTGTTTTGCATAGTGGAGTAATTCCTGGGTAGTCATTATCAATCTTTCTCCTCAGCTAATATTCCGACACAGAGACGATAGTAAGTATCCATCTTGGTCACACTTACACCATATCCCATGTTTTTGGCCGTTGTTGGTATGGTCGTTGTTGCTTCCCGGTTGTCCGTTTTGATACAAAGCCTCGCTTCTCCGCTTTTTAAAACATCCCTGTTTTTGTTCATCTTATCCATTGCAACAAGAAGGCAGGCCGGGCAGACCTGACCGCGCATATCAATTTCAATAACTTTCTGTTCTATAACATCGTGCATTATGAGTTTCCCGCAGTACTTAACGATTGTTTTAAAATAAGTTGCGATACTATTTTACTTCCAACCCAAGTTCCGGGAATAAGCCCAACCAGAAAAAGGATACTTTGCATAGCCAGGATAGGCAGGCCGCCCATTAAATGCCAGACATTACAGGCCGGAGCCATCCTGGAAGCCATACCCAGCAGAATCCCTCCGCACAGGGCCATCACAAATTGACTGAATGGCACTTTATAGCGGAATGCAAATTCCCGAAGCAATACAGCAGACAGAGCACTGCCCAGGATAATCCCGGCAATGATTGGAAACTGAATCGCCCAGACAGAATCAAACTGAGGACCGGCTCCGCCCTGCAGCACAGCACCAGTAGCAGGATGGACAATATTAAGCGGTAAACCCTGAAAAAAAGCAACACTGCTCACATGTTCGGGAAAAAAAAGATTCTCAATCATGGCAGCCATCTTGGCATATGTCGTCGTAATCCCCAGGGGCATTCCCACAGCCAGATACGACAAAAGGCCAATGACAGCAAGTGATACTGCCGTTTTCCAGGGCTGAATATATCCTGTGACGTCTGAAGGCCTCTCCCACTGCCCTTCTTTCCGCCATTTCAAAAAGAACCATAGCGATACTGCCCCTATAAATACAACAAACAGAGTCGGGCTTATACCGGTGAGCTGGGGGAGTGATTTTGAATTCTTGAAAAAAGTTGTGGCCTTCATAAATGAAGCCCAGACAAGATGAACCTCTGCATACAGGGCACTGCCAAGCAAAAGTCCCACAAAAGCAACGCCGCTGACCATGCTGCCGGCACCCATTTTGTAAAGGGTTCCAACGACACACCCTCCGGCCAGAACCATACCTATGCCAAAAACAAAACCGCCTATAATATTCGAAAGTGAAGGGAATCCCAGAAGGGGAAAAGGAAAAAGAGGAAGAAAGCCTGCCAGACGGGCAATCTCGAAAAGAACCATGGTGACGACCACCTGCAGAAAGAGAGCCCGCAGCATAAAGGTGCTTCTAAACAAAAAGGCATCCCGAAACATTCCGGCCACACAATAATCGGAGCGGTGCATGAAAAAACCGGCGGCTATCCCAAGGGAAAAACAGACCGCATACACTAAAAAAAGAGATCCTGTAACCATAGAGAAATTTTCCTATCAACTATAACGCACTGAAAAAGCAAGTAATATTAGATCTCGCGATCAACACCCTCATTGTAGGCATAAAACAAAAAATATTTCAAACTTTTCCACCATCAGAATAAGAAAATATCCCCACCTGAAGAGACAAAGCAGAACAATGAGGTATTTAATAATTTAACTATATACTTGACAAGATACCCCTTCATCTTATAGTTTCTCTCCAAAAAGATATTGATAACCTGTTCTGCAAAAAAAGCCCACCACTGCATTAGCAGGGGAACACACTTCACAGAGGAATTATAATGATACGAAACATCACACTGACGCTTCTATTAGCCCTTACTTTTGGCTGTTCAACGGAACAGCCGGCAGCAGATTCATCATCTCCCGCCACTACGAATTCACCGCACATTGCTTCAGCATCAAACCAGGCAGAAGCAATAACATCGGCGAATTTCGATCTTATATTTTTCCTCGACCCCAACGGCGGGCCATGCAAGATGCAGGACGCTATTCTTCTGGACATGTCTGAAGAACTTAAAGGCAAAGTCAACATCAAGTACGTCCAAACGACTGTTCCGGACGACAGAAACATCTTTTATCACTATGGCATCCGCGCGCTACCGACCCTCCTCCTGGCTGACTCTTCAGGAAAAGAAATCAAACGTATGCCTCCCGGGGTGAAGAATGCTGACAATATTCGCGCCCTGATTCAGTCTCTGCCAAGGACGTAAATACGATGCCCATAGTAGATATTACATTCGCCACGATTTTTATGACCATTTTCGCAGGAATTGCCAGTATAGCATCGCCCTGTGTCCTTCCTGTCGTTCCCATCATTGTTACAGGAACCAAAGACGACCACAAACATCGGCCGTTGCTCATTGTTCTCGGCTTAAGCATGAGCTTTATGGCCATGGGGGCAATAACCTCTCTTTTCGGCGGAGCTGTTTCCGGAATCATGCCTGCTGTAGAGAAGGCCGCTGGAATAATCATTATTGCCTTTGGCCTCTTCATGCTCTTTGGCCTTAACATATTCAAGAAATTCACCTTCTTTTACAAATTTCAGTTTCAGAGTAAAGGCCGCTGGTCCGGTCTCATTCTCGGCCTTACTCTCGGTATTGTCTGGATTCCATGTGTCGGGCCTATGCTGTCAGGGGTTCTTGCCCTGGTGGCAACCAGCGGAAAGCTTACTTCAGGGCTTATCCTCCTGGCTTTGTATTCTCTGGGGTTTTCAATCCCCATGCTCCTGGCAGGATATGCCTCACAGTCTGTCCGACAGAGAATGCGCATGGTAAACAGCCACCCCATTGCGGTGCGTCTGATAAGTGGTTTTCTTCTCATCGGATTCGGCATCTATATTCTCACCTCAGGCATGCTTGCCATAGGAAGTTCCTTTTAAGATGTCGCAGAAAAAAAATAAAATCCAGGAAATCTGCCGCCGCAAACCAAGCCAGTGGCTCATGGCGCTCCTCTTGCCATTTGTCCTTGTCGGCGGCTATTTTTGTCCCCGCCTCGGTTTTACGGTGCTGGTTCTTATTACCTTTTTCCTTATCCTGTCGAGCAAAAAGGGGCGATTCTATTGCGGCTGGTTCTGCCCCATGGGAGCATTCCATGAACGGATACTGAGCTACATCAGCCTGAAAAAAGATATTCTGCCGGTATTTAAATCGAGCTGGTTTCGCTGGCTGCTCTTTTCCATGATGATGGGCCTTATGTGCTTCAGACTTTTTGCGGCATGGGGGGATCCGAAAGAAATCGGCGCTGTATTCAGGATGATGTGGATTATCTCCATGGGAATGGCAATCGGCCTGGGGCTTTACTTCAAACCCCGGGTCTGGTGCTCAATATGTCCAATGGGATCACTGCAGGGGATCAGCAGCAGAAACACCTATCTCCTTACGGTGGGAGAAGGCTGCAAACAATGCGGGATCTGCCGCAAGGTCTGTCCAATCCAGACATATCCGGGAGCCTTCAAAGATGAAGGCAGGGTGCCAAGCATTGAGTGCCTGCGCTGTTCCAATTGCATAATGAACTGTCCCCAAAAAATATTGTCTTTTCAGAATCCGGCTGCCATGTGAAAATCATGGGGTACAACTATGGGAAACCCGGAGAACCTGTGAATATCCACCGGCAGCCCATATACTTCACCTATCATTTCAGAGCTTATTTCGTCGATTTTACCATGCGCATAAATTCCCCCTTCTTTTAAAAAAAGAAATTTATGCGCAAACCGCATTGCGGTATTCAAGTCGTGCATGGTCATAACAGCAGCTAAATTGTGCTCCTCAACCACCCGCCGGAGAAAAGAAAGAATCTCATACTGATTTTTCAGATCCAGCGCGCTGGTTGGCTCATCGAGGAGTAAAAGCAGCGGCTCCTGGACAAGAGCCCGTGCTATGGCAACCTTCTGCAATTCTCCTCCGCTCAGCTGATTGATATACCGCATGGTAAGGTCTTCCAGGTGCAAACGTTTGATTGCCGCATCAACTATTTTCAAATCCTTGTCACTCACCTTCCAGCGGATATATGGTTTTCTCCCCATAAGGATGGCATCAAATACCGTGAGACAGGTTGTTTCACTCTGCTGGGCCACATAACTTATCTCCCGGGCAATTTCTCCAGGCTGCATCTGCAGGATATCCCGGCCGTCTACGGAGATGATCCCGGCTCCGGGCCGATGAATAGCATTAATACATTTAAGCAGACTTGTTTTCCCCACACCATTCGGGCCGAGAATTGCCAGAATCTCACCGCTGTTCACTGAAAAGTGCACTCCGGAGAGTATTGGTCGGCAATTATAAGCAAAGCTCACCCCCTGGACATCCAGAATCAGCATTCTTTTCTCCGGACAATAAGATAAATGAGCACCGGTGCCCCCATAAAGGCAGTCAGTACAGAGACAGGCAATACATGGGGTGCAAGAATAAGTCGGGCCATGGTATCTGAGACAAGAAGAAGCAGTGCGCCGGCAACAATTGTACCGGGCAGCAGAAAGCGATGATCGGAGCCAAGCATCCTTCGCACCATATGCGGAACAACGAGACCCACAAAACCGATGATTCCGAGAAAAGAAATAATTACCGCTGTCAGCAATGTGGCCAGAAACATACCTGCCACTCGAATCCGCTCTACCCGGACACCCAGGCCTTTGGCCGTTTCATCGCCGGCATCAATGGCATTATAATTCCAGCCGTTAAAAAGAAAATAACAGGAAGTTACCACAGTCACGACAGTGATTATGCCGACTTCATTCCATGAAGCCCGAGAGGTATCCCCAAAGGTCCAGAACACCATCGCGGCCAGCTGTACATCGTCTGCAAAAAATTGCAGAAACATTGTACCGGCTGTAAATAATGCGCCCAGTCCCACCCCGGTCAAAACCATGGATTCCGGGGTTGCCCCCCTGACACGGGAAACAGCAATGATTACACCGGCTGCTATCAGGCTGAACAGAAAGGCTGAAAATGCTGTAAAAACAGGGGCCATTATCGTAAACACCTTGCCCTGCAATAATGCCCCATGGCCGCCGCCGACCATTACCGACAAGGCTGCTCCAAATGCAGCAGCATGGGAAATCCCAAGGGTAAAAGGAGAGCCAAGAGGGTTGCGAAGGATGGATTGCATGGCCGCGCCGGCAATAGACAGACCGGCTCCTGCCACAATAGCTGCAATCGCCTGGGGTAGACGGATATTCCAGATAATTGCCTCGGTACGGATTGAACCGGCCAGGCCCACCAGACTTTTTGCCACAGAAAGTATGGGAATGTCAGCAGCCCCCAGGGAAAGAGCAATCACCAGGGCTGCAAACAGAGAGATCACAAGCGATACAATGAAAAATGTCTTTCTGCTGATATAATGCCGGTAGTCTTCAGAGACTCTCCCATGGTCCAGATGCATTTTTTCTATTCCATGGAAATTCTGGTGAAAGCCAGATCGTTGAAAAAACGTTTCATATGCCCAAAGACAGGGGCGCCAACAAGAAATTCATAGATTTCATCGGCTTTTTGTTTCGGGTCAACATTTTCGAACTGTTCAAGATAAAGAAGTGTTCCGATATAATATGCGTTGGCAAGAATTGATCCGTAATTCTTGCTGTACCAATTATACGGCAGTAATCCATACACCTCCCCCCGGGCAACAGCCGTTAAAGATTTATATGCCCGATCCGTACGCAGTTCATACATGCCGCCAGCCTGCTCTCCCAACTGGAGTGAGGACAAATCAACAAAAAGAAAGTCCGGGTCCCATTGAAGTATTTTTTCTTTGGCCACCGCTGTATGCTGTATCTCTTTGCCAATCCCACCCTTATTGCCTGCAACATTTGCGGCATTAATCAAAGAAAAAGGAGGATACTCAGGCTCCGTTGACTGATAGCCCTGTGCCCCTTTAAAAGCAACACCTCCAACAAAGACCCGGGGCCTGTCTTCCTCGGAAATCCCTGCAGTCCTTTTTTCAAGTTCCTTTCCATGCGCCTCGAAAAAAGAGATTACCTCTTCGGCACGGGCCTGGCGGCCGACAACTTCTCCCATAATACGGAGTGACTGATACAAATCCGTCCGGTTTCGACCCAGATCACCATCAGTCAGAATGACGACCGGTATGCCCGTCTTTTTCTGCAACTCAACGCCATCATGTCCCATATTCGGATATGTTTTGAATATAACCTGGGGTGGTGGATGCAAAGAAAGAATCCTCTCTGGATTGTCCTGGCCACGAAATCCGCCAAAAACTGGTTTCTCCTTCAACTGCGGATTGGCAAGGGCATAGGGCCTCGCATCATATTTCTTGCGGCGTACTTCAATATCATCGACTCCAGCAACCATGTCTTCAGCCTGAAGGTAAACGAGCAGTCTTAAACATCCGGGCCCGGAGCAGATAACGTGCTTGACTGGCTCATAAAATTGAATCTTTCTCCCTGCAATATCTGTCACATTCAGGCTGTAATCAGCAGCCACATTGCCGGCAGAAAACAGGAATAGATATGCTATGAATAGAAAAGAGAACAGCTTCATCAAGAGACCTTTCAGGGCAAACTGGCACAAAGAAGTATTACGTTTAAATAAATCGTGTTACCGAGCAAGTTAACGCCCCAACCCCGCAAAGTCAAGCCAAAATCATCCGAAATTTCCGGCACAGGAACCATAAACATATCAGAGGCACCCCCTGTTCTTTAAAAATAACACTTCCATTTATATACTTTGACTTATGTCAAGGAATGCAGTCAGATAAAGGCTTATAGTGCTTGTTCATATAGGAAAAAATCAATCCTTTCCAGGAGGTATAATGAGCTCAGAGCCTACAGCAAACCACAAAACCTACGCTATTATTCCCGACACCCAAATGGGTATGGTTTCCATAGATTCCCTCGAGAAGATATCCCGAGTCGCAAGAAAACATAACATTCCCCTGATCAAGATAACTTCAGCGCAACGTCTGGCCTTCTGCGGTTTCCACCAGGATTCTTCTGAAAAAATATGGCAGGACATGGGGCTTGACACTGTCCCGAAAAAACCCGCCGGGGTCCATTATGTTCAGGCCTGTCCCGGAATAAAATGGTGCAAATACGGTTGCCAGGACTCTCTGGCCCTGGGCGCCAGAATAAAAGATACCTTTATGGATATCTCCTTGCCTGCAAAGACTAAAATTGGCGTGTCGGGCTGTTCGATGAACTGCTGTGAAAGCTATGTCCGGGATGTCGGCGTGTTTGGCAAAAAAACAGGATGGACCGTTATCTTTGGCGGCAATGGCGGCGGTCTGCCCCGCATTGGAGATATCATAGCTGAAGGATTAACTGACGACCAGGCACTTGAACATATAGAGAGGTGCCTGGGGTATTACAAAGAAAATGCCCGAAAAAGAGAAAGAACGGCCCGTTTCATGGAACGAACACCGCTGGAGACCTTTAAAGAGTCTCTTGGTTTTTAAACAAACGTATGCAGGAGGAACATGTCATGAAAAAAATACAGTTAGACGATGTAAGAGAATTCAACCTTCTGGGAATGAAAAGTCTTGTTCTCCATGACTCAGAACATTTTAAAATTCTGAACTTCAATCTGGTTGCAGGAGCACTTTTTCCTGTTCACTCCCACGACATAGAAGGACAACTCAGCATTCTCGTCATTGAAGGTGAAGGGGAGTTCCTCGGCGATGATGATGCTGTAATCCCCGCCAAACTTGGCGACATGCTTATCGCAGACATTGCCGAGCCCCATGGGGTCCGGGCAAAAACAGATATGCGAATTGTTGTTACAATCGCGCCTCCTATTTAACACGAGAGCCACGTTTAGAAGGACTGAAGGAAACAAACGTCATGGGCGGAACACGATTCATAGTGGCGGGAAGCTTTATCGACGGCAGTGGTGCTGCTGTGCGCAAGAACGTCTTTCTGGCAGTGAAGGACGGCGTTATTACCGCCATTGGCTCCGCAACAGACCTTCCCCGCAATGACGACGCGGCAATCGATAACTTCTCGCACTGCACCATTCTGCCGGCACTGGTTGACTGCAGCGTCTCCCTGTCGCAATCACCTTCCGTGGACAGCAATGTTCGATTATACGCTGAAGAGGCTGACTTTTCGAAAAAGACAGCCATGCTGGAACAGCATATCCAATACTGCCATGTACACGGAGTCCAGGGGGTTGCCGACAGCGATGAGAGTGCCCTTGTGGAACGTTATCAGGAAAGGATGGCCCAGAAGTGCATAATTGACATTCGAACATCCGGCCGTCTCTGTCAGAGCAGGGAAAGTGCAACTGACAACTCGACAGGCGGTGATTTTCTCAGGATCGGTTATACCGGCAATATCGAAGACGCGGAAGCCCCACATTCTCAGCTTGACCATGAAGACCTGTGCCACATTCTGCAGCACAGAGGCGGAAAAAAGGCGGTAGTGGTGGCCAATGGCCGGCAACAGGTAGAAGAGGCGCTTGATGCAGAGTGTGATGCCATCGAACAGGGCTACGGCATGGGCGAAGACAATCTCAGGGAAATGGCGGAGAAGGGTGTCCTGTGGATCCCCAGCGTACTGCGGGCCAAGAATGCCTTGGATGGTGCGGGTACCGGCGGCGATGTGTGCTGCCGTTTCTCACTGCGCTATGTAGCTCCGGGAAAGCCGATCCCCGGCGCCGAGGCTTTCTGGAAAAAGATGCTCGCCGAACAACTGGCCCAACTGCGTTTTGCCAAAAAATTGGGTGTGCCGACGGCTGTGGGTACCGGTGCCGGCAGTGTTGGCATACTCCATGGTGAATCGATGGTCGAGGAAATGAAACTGTTCATCAAGTCCGGCTATTCACTGGAAGAGACCATCCGGTGCGCATCAGAAAATGGAGCCAGGTTTTTCGGCATGGAGAAGCTTGGAGCTCTTGCTGTCGGCAGGAAAGCAATATTCCTGATTACCAGGGGCACAACAAAACAACTGCCAAGAAAACTCTCCTATCTCGAAGGCATCTACATTAACGGCGAACCCAGCAGCACATATCGTAAAAATCCCGCAAAGACAACGTGATAGAAAACCAGGGACAGATCTTTTTTTCAACCTTTACTGTATGCCCTTTCAATAATATAAGGTTGCCTATAGTTGTGCTTCGTGTCCATTAACAATATCAAAAAATAAACTGGTAAAAACAATGAATCTTTCACCCTCGCTAATATGGGAGATATTTCAGCAATGGTTGCAACAACAATGTCCGTTTTGGGTCACTCCCAAAAGACATCCCCAAGTCAAAGTTCTTGATTAAATCATTTATGCACAACAATTACATTTGCTCATTTCAACAAACCTGTTGTTACTTCGTCTCCGCATTGCGGGCGCAGGAGATACATGTCAGCACGCTGGGGTCGAAACGCAGACGACCTTCGCTGACTTCCTCTTGGCAAACAACGCAGTATCCGTAGTCGCCGGAGTCGATTCGCTTAAGCGCAGACTGAATGCGCTGCTGCTCAAGAGCTGTCAAACGGGATGCTGCCTGCGACATGGCCTGTTGCTGCATGGCATCCATGCGTGATAAGCGACCCATCCGCGCCTGATCCAATTCGACGGGTTCCCTTCCGTTTTTTTTTGTTTCCTGTTCAGCTATGATGGCCGTAAGCCTTTCCTCAAGCCGTTTTTTGAAATAAGCAGAATCAATATTTTCGTGCATGGCATCTTGTCACTTTTATAGTTTTTTTTGCGACGATGGTAGCCTTTAATCATATTAGAATCTCAAGACAATCACACATACGATGATTTTCTAGAAGCTATCTGGATTAAAAAATTACCCCTTCAAAAAATCAGCCAGCCCCTCACTGTCATAGAAGGCTTTCTCGAAAAACAGGCCGGCGCCCGGTGCAGTATGATGAGATGGTAAAACATCAGAATGCCCTTCGAGCATATTTTGAACACTTTCCTCCGCTAAACGGTGACAGCCTACCTCGACCATAACCCCAACCATCCGTCGAACCATATGCCAAAGAAAATGAGACCCGACAACCCGGATCTTGAGAATTTCTTTCTCTGTAAAAACCTCAACTTTATGAATCAATACCTTGGTTGATTTTTTCAGCTCCTTTTTTTCGGCAAAAGCGGAAAAATCATGCATGCCTGTCATCAGCGATCCGGCATGCTGCATAGCCGGCAGATCCAACTCCGCTTGCACCCACCAGTCATAACGTTTGCCAAAGGCCGATTTTTCTGTGCGAAGCTGATATACATAGCTTCTGGCTATGCAGTTATGACGTGCATGAAAACGTAAGCCCGCCGCCTCAACAGACTTTACGGCGATATCTTTAGGCAGGGTCTCATTGAGCTTTCTTGCAACTTCATGCGGACCCATATCACTTGCAACCTCAAGATGGGCCACATATTCAAGAGCATGCACTCCTGAATCGGTTCGACCACAGCCTTGAAGATCCATCGGGACTTCACCAAAAACACGCACAGCACCCTTCAGTACATCCCCCTGCACAGTCCGGGCATCCACTTGTTTCTGCCAGCCGCTGAAATTGCTACCGTCATACTCAAGTGTAAGTCTATAGCGGCGGCGTTTGTCTTTTCTACTCATAATTTCGTTATTCCGGGTCGAAGATTTAAAGTAGCCTTTAGGCCTCATGACTTACTCGTACGTTTCCTTGCATGATGAATAACATGTCCG
>JACNJZ010000024.1 GCA_014382295.1 Candidatus Desulfobia pelagia
AAAAAATAGAGAAGGCAAGCCGAATTGTTCTTGCCTCACCTATTTATTTTTATGGCATCACCTCCCAGGCAAAAGCTTTTGTTGATCGGGTCCAAGCCTTATGGAGCCGGAAATATCTTCTGGGAAAGGGAGTGGGCGGGGATCAGCACGACAGGAAAGGATACCTTGTCTCGGTGGCTGCTACCAGGGGTGAGCGAATATTTGAAGGTGCCGAGTTGACAGCGACTTATTTTTTCGATGCTGTGGACGCGGAATACAGCGGTTCACTGCTGGTCAGGGGTATGGATAAACGGGGTGAGGTTGCTAAAGCGGCTGAAGAGTTGGAGCGGGCTGAAAAATTCGGGAAAGTGATTGTAAATAGATAGCCATTATTACTTGACAATATCATGCGTATCTATTAATAAACGCTATTAAATTTAGGCCCCATCGTCTAGCGGTTAGGACGTCGGCCTCTCACGCCGAAAGCAGGGGTTCGATTCCCCTTGGGGTCACCAGGATCGTTAAAGGGGTTGTCTAAATCAATAATAGACAACTCCTTTTTTCATTTGAGCACAGAAGAGATTACAAACGTAACTGTGATCATTATCTGTTGTTCTATTTCAATTTTATATTGAGGATTTTATATCATGGCGAATTATCTATTCACCTCTGAATCAGTTTCTGAAGGTCATCCTGACAAGGTAGCCGATCAGATTTCCGATGCTATTCTTGATGCCATTCTGGAGCAGGATATTCATGCCAGGGTTGCCTGTGAAACACTTGTGACCACTGGTATGGCGGTTATTGCCGGCGAAATTACAACATCGGCATGGGTTGATATGCCGCAGATTGTAAGGGATACGATAAAGGAGATCGGCTATAATTCGTCTACCATGGGTTTTGATTATGCCTCATGTGCGGTACTGACCAGTATTGATAAGCAGTCTCCTGACATCGCTGTTGGCGTTAATGAAGGATCAGGTCTGGATCTTGATATGGGTGCGGGTGATCAGGGCTTGATGTTTGGCTATGCCTGTTCTGAGACCAAAGTGCTCATGCCTATGCCGATCACTTATGCCCACAGGCTGGTAAAACGTCAGGCGGAAGTTCGAAAGGCCGGTCGGCTTGCCTGGCTCAGGCCCGATGCAAAAAGCCAGGTTACCATTGAATACGAGGATAACTGCCCTAAAAGGATTGAAGCAGTCGTTCTTTCCACCCAGCACGATGATATTGTCGATTATGAGGACCTGAAGGAAGGCGTGATGGAAGAAATCATCAAACCGATTCTTCCGGAAAAAATGATTGATACCAACACAAAATTTTTCATTAATCCAACCGGCAGGTTTGTTATCGGAGGACCTGTTGGTGACTGTGGTGTGACCGGCAGAAAAATTATTGTCGACACCTATGGTGGTATGGGTTCCCATGGTGGCGGTGCTTTTTCCGGGAAGGATCCTTCGAAAGTAGACCGTTCTTCCTCCTACATGGGACGTTATGTTGCTAAAAATATCGTTGCCGCCGGACTTGCTTCCCAGGTGGAGGTCCAAATTGCCTATGCCATTGGTATCTCAAATCCGGTTTCTATAAATATTAATACTTTTGGCACAGGAAAGATCAGTAATGAAAAGATTAAAGAGCTGGTCATAAATCATTTTGACCTGAGACCCAAGGCCATTATCCAGCATCTCGATCTTCTTCGTCCTATTTACAAAAAAACAGCCGCTTACGGACATTTTGGCCGGGAACGTGTGGAGTTTACCTGGGAAAAAACAGATAAGGCCGACGAACTGCGTGACGCTGCAGGGGTTAAATAGAGAATAAAAGGTGAAAATGCCTAAAAGGCACTTGAGTTAAAGAAGATAATGTGCTGATTTTCATCAACTAATTAAATAATTCCGAGGGTTTT
Source organism: Candidatus Desulfobia pelagia (assembly GCA_014382295.1). GTDB lineage: Bacteria > Desulfobacterota > Desulfobulbia > Desulfobulbales > SURF-16 > Desulfobia > Desulfobia pelagia. The sequence goes on from JACNJZ010000024.1 coordinate 1,886, forward strand.
AACTAATGAGTAACAACGATTATAAAGTAGCTGATATGAGTCTGGCAGATTGGGGGCGAAAGGAAGTAGCCATTGCTGAGACTGAAATGCCTGGCCTGATGGCTGTTCGTGAAGAATATAAAGGAAAGAAACCTCTGAAAGGAGCCAGGATCGCCGGCTGCCTTCATATGACAATCCAGACCGCAGTGCTGATGGAGACACTGGTTGATCTTGGTGCAGAATTACGCTGGTCTTCATGTAATATTTTCTCGACCCAGGATCATGCAGCCTCTGCCATGGCCGCTGCAGATATTCCGGTATTCGCCTGGAAGGGTGAAAATGAAGAGGAGTTCTGGTGGTGTGTTGAGCAGACAATTTTCGGACCTGATAATTGGCGCCCCAATCTGATTCTGGATGATGGCGGTGATCTGACCCAGATCATGCATGAGAAATATCCGGAAATGATGAAAGATGTAAAGGGCATCAGTGAAGAAACCACAACCGGTGTGCTTCGATTAAACGAAATGATGCGCGACGGAAAGCTTCTTGCACCGGCATTTAACGTCAATGATTCTGTTACAAAATCAAAATTTGACAATCTCTACGGCTGCCGTGAGTCTCTCATCGATGGCATCAAACGGGCAACAGACGTCATGATAGCTGGAAAGACAGCGGTTGTCGTCGGTTATGGCGATGTTGGCAAGGGATGTGCCCAGGCATTGCGGGGTATGGGTGCCACCGTTCTGGTTACTGAAATTGATCCTATCTGTGCGCTTCAGGCTGCAATGGAAGGATATCGGGTTGTTACCATGGAAGAGGCGGCCCCTGTCGGAGAAATTTTTGTCACATGCACCGGTAACCTGACTGTTATCACCAGGGCGCATATGGAAAAAATGAAAGACCAGGCCATTGTCTGTAATATCGGCCATTTTGACAGCGAAATTGACATTGCCTCCATTCGCGATCTGGAGTGGGAAAATATTAAACCCCAGGTGGATCACGTTATCTTCCCTGATGGCAAAAGAATTATTATTCTCGCCGAGGGACGCCTTGTGAATCTGGGATGTGCGACAGGTCATCCAAGTTTTGTTATGAGTAACTCTTTCACTAATCAGGTCATGGCCCAGATTGAGTTATGGAATAACGGTGATACCATGGAAAATAAGGTCTATTTTCTTCCCAAGCATCTTGATGAGAAAGTTGCCCGCCTTCATCTTGGTAAAATCGGAGTACATCTTACTACATTGACCAAAGAGCAGGCTGATTACATAGGTGTTCCTGTAGAAGGTCCGTATAAACCCGATTACTACCGGTATTAATCAATCACACCACAGAGCTCACAGAGAGCACAGAGGTTTTTTTGTTTTTTCTCTGTGAGCTTCGTGATCTCTGTGGTTAAAATGTATTCCTGAGTTACCTTATGACATCCCAGTCCCAGCTACCAGACTTTATAAATTATTTCCTGCAGCCGGCCAGTTTTTCTCCTCCTGTGGCCTCTGTGGATCTTGTCCAGACCCATATTTCCTATGTTATTATTGCCGGAGATCGTGTCTATAAATTCAAAAAGCCTGTGGACTTCGGGTTTCTGGATTTTACCACCCTGGAAAAACGTAAACTCTATTGTCACCGGGAGCTGACCCTGAACCAGAGACTCTGCCCTGATATTTATCGTGAAGTTGTTTCCGTAACGGCTTCACCTGATGGATTTGAGTTGAACGGGGCAGGGGAGGTTGTAGAGTACGGGGTTATGATGGAACGGATGCCCGAAGAAAAAATGATGGGCAGACTCCTGAAAGACGGGAAAGTAAACCGGGAAATGATCAGCAAAATTGTTGATACCCTTGTTCCCTTTTACGAAAAAGCTGAAGGCGGACCTGAAATTCAGAAATTTGGTACCGCAGAAGCTGTCAGTGTCAATGTCCTTGAGAATTTTGACCAGACCCGCGATTTTGTAGGGAAGGGTGCTTTGAGTGAAGATCAGTATCAGAAGATCAGTCAGTATGCCCGGACATTTCTTAAGCAGGAAGATCTTTTTCGTGAACGGAGTAAAACCCGTGTCAAGGATTGTCATGGTGACCTTTATTCTGCAAATATCTGCCTGGCCGATAGCGTTCACATTTTTGACTGCATAGAATTCAACGAGCGGTTTCGTTATTGCGATGTTGCCAGTGATGTTGCATTTATGGCCATGGATCTCGACTTCCACGGCCGCGAAGATTTATCTGACTTTTTTATCACATCCTTTGTGGCAGCAAGCAGTGATCCAGGTCTTACCGCTGTCCTTAATTTTTATAAATGTTATCGTGCCTATGTTCGAGGTAAAATTGGTCTTTTTACGGCGTATTCGCCTGAAGTTGATGAAGCAACCAAGATCAATTCTTTAGAGCAGGCCGGCAAATATTTTCAGCTTGCTGAAAAATATGCAGTGTGACCTTTTTGTATTTATGGGGCTGATTGCCAGCGGCAAGTCTACCCTGGCCAAAGCCTGGTCTACAAAATATTCTCTCCCTTATTTCAATTCAGATGTAGTGCGTAAGGAACTGAGCGGTTTTTCCGCAAGTTCGCGTCAGGCCGATTCATTTCACAGAGGTATTTACACTCCGGAAATGTCCAGGAAGACCTATGACGCCCTACTCGACAAGGCACAACAGGTATTGACATCCGGCAAGTCTGTCGTGCTGGATGCATCGTATTCCAGCCAGGCTGAACGTGATATCGTGTGCCGGTTTGCCTCTAAAAGTAAAAGCCGCTTTTTTTTCATACTCTGTCAGTGCAGTGATGAGGAGACCCACCGCCGACTGGAAAAACGCCGGCGTAATCCTGTGGCGGTATCTGATGCAACATGGGACATCTACCAGAAGCAGAAGCAGCACTTTGAGTACCCCGCCGAACTCCCTTCCGGGAGCTTCTTTGTCCTGGACACCAAGGCCCCTGTTGATCAATTGATTCTTCACCTCCAGGAAATGATTCCAAATCCCTAATACGTCTATCCTGCTAATCGCCAACTGACATATCCTGTTTGTTTGGTCCGTTCCCGCTTCTCCATTTCCCAAATTCGTTGTTTATTATTGCCCAAATCTGTTATCTTTCTTCTTACCTTTAATGAAAACAGGCAATGACTCGATATAGAGAGAAAGAAGGCCTGAATAATCAGCTTGACATGATAACACTATATTCGGGACAATGAGGTGTGAGGTGTGAGGTGTGAGGTGTGAGGTGTGAGGGTATGACTGAAACGGAATCAAATAATTATTGGCAGAAAAAACAGGGGTTGGATAAGAAAGGTGTGAAGCTCTTCAGTCAGGTTGTATTTTATGACTGGTGTAAAGCCTGCGGCATCTGTATAGCCTTCTGCCCCAAGAAGGTGTATGGCCGAGATGAGGAAGGCAAGCCGGTGCTGGAAAATCCTGATGACTGTATCGGCTGTCGATTCTGTGAACTCCATTGTCCCGATTTTGCCATAACAATCAAAGAACGCTACCCTGACAGAAGGAGGAGAGAAAATGACTGAACAGTCAACTCGTCAAGTGCTGCAGGGTAATGAGGCCATTGTCGAAGGGGCGCTCGCCGCTGGCTGTCGTTTCTTTGCCGGGTATCCGATAACTCCGGCCTCAGAAATTGCCGAGCTCATGTCCCTGCGTCTTCCTGCTGTTGGTGGTACCTTCATACAGATGGAGGATGAAATTGCTTCAATGGGCGCGGTTATAGGCGCTTCTCTTGCCGGAGTCAAAAGCCTCACTGCGACCAGCGGCCCCGGGTTTTCGCTGATGCAGGAAAATCTTGGCTATGCCTGTGTAACTGAAGTTCCATGTGTCATTGTCAGTGTTATGCGGGGAGGGCCCAGCACCGGGCTGCCGACCAGTCCCGCCCAGGGTGATGTCATGCAGGCCCGCTGGGGTACCCACGGTGACCATCCAATTATCGTTCTCTCGGTATCATCAGTCAGTGATTGTTTCGATATTACTGTCCAGGCGTTTAATTTTTCAGAAAAATACCGGGTCCCTGTCATTATTCTTTCTGATGAAATTGTGGCCCATACCCGTGAAGCTGTCACGCTTCCCTCTGTGCAGAAAATAGAAGTGTTTGAACGGATCAGGCCAAGCGTGCCGCCTGAGTGGTATATCCCCTATGAAGACAATAGCCGGGGAGTCCCTGCCATGGCCGTGATGGGAGATGGATACCGGCATCATGTTACCGGACTCATTCATGACACCAAAGGCTTCCCCACTGATCGTTCCGAAGAGGTCAACGCATTCCAGCGCCGCCAGTTTCGGAAAATAACCAATGGCTTTTACGAAATCCTGATGACAAAAAGCTTCATGATGGAAGATGCCGAAATTGCAGTAATTGCCTATGGTTCAGTGTCAAGATCTGCGCAACATGCCATTATCGCCGCCCGGGAAAAAGGTGTTAAAGCTGGTTTGCTGCATCTTATAACTCTTTTCCCCTTTCCTAAAAAAGATGTGGATCCAGTTTTGCGTCAGTGCCGGTCCGTTTTGGTTCCCGAAATGAATATGGGCCAGATCAGCAGGGAAGTAAAAAGAGTAAATCTTACTTCAAAGGTGGTCGCCATAAACCGCGTTGACGGACAGTTTATTACCCCCACTGAAATTTACAACAAGCTCCTGTCCATGTGATGATGAAAAGCAGAAAAAGAGAAGAGGACGGCAATGCCTGAAAAAGTTGAGCGATTACGGCATGATTATCTCCGCCACGACAAGAAGTTTCCCCATGTGTGGTGCCCTGGCTGCGGGAACGGAATAGTTCTTGGGTCTTTGATTCGGGCAATTGACGCACTGAAGCTCGAGAAGGATGAGCTGGTCCTTGCTTCTGGTATTGGCTGTTCAGGAAGAATGCCGGTGTATGTGGATTTGAATACACTTCATACTACCCATGGCAGGGCTCTGACATTTGCGACTGGAATCAAACTGGCTAATCCTTCGCTAACAGTTTTAACGGTAATGGGCGATGGCGATGCAACCGCAATAGGAGGCAATCATTTCATCCATGCGGCCCGCCGGAATCTTGATCTTACGGCTATTATCATAAATAACCAGATTTACGGCATGACGGGGGGACAATATTCTCCAACCACACCTTATGGGTCCAGGGCTGCCACTGCTGCCTATGGCCATATCGAACACGCTTTTTCAATCGCGGAACTGGCTGTGACAGCCGGGGCCTCATTTGTTGCCCGGGGCACTGTGTATCATGCCAAGTTGCTCGATAAGCTCATAGCCAAAGGAATCAGCAAGAAAGGGTTCAGCGTCATAGAAATTATCTCAAACTGTCACACCCAGTATGGCCGGAGAAATAAAATGGGAGACCCGGTCACCATGATGCAGGAGTTTAAAGACCGGGCAGTGACAGTGGAAAAAGCGGCAAAATTATCCCCTGAGGAGCTGGCTGACAGGATAACAATCGGAGTATTGACCGACATCGATAAGCCCAATTATACCGAAGAACTGCAGAAAATTCGCGATATTGCTGAAAAGAATAGGTAGGTTAGCTGTCAGCCTTTTCTGGGGTTCGTGGCTCATAATTTGAGAGAACATCATGAAAGACGATCGTTATGAAATACGTTTTGGTGGTTCCGGTGGGCAGGGAATCATTCTCGCCGCAGTTATATTGGCGGAAGCGGCCGGGGTATATGAAGGCTATCATGTCTGCCAGACCCAGAGCTATGGACCTGAAGCCAGAGGCGGGAGAAGCAAGGCTGAGGTAGTTATAAGCCGCAGTGAAATTGATTATCCCAAGGTTATCCAAATGGATCTCTTTCTGGCCATGACCCAGGCGGCCCTTGATGCCTATTTTTTCGATTTTAAACCAAATGGTCTGCTGGTTGTTGATTCCACTTTCGTAAAGCAGATTCCTTCAAGCAGGGTAATCACCATACCCTTTACGCGAATAGCCCGTGACGAAATAGGCAAAGAGATAGTTGCCAATATTGTCGCCCTTGGAGCCGTAGCTTTATTGAGCCGAAAATTTTCCAGTGAAAACCTGGAGAAGGCTGTTCTTTCGAAAGTCCCGGCCCAGTTCAAAGATATCAATCTCCAGGCCCTTCATGCCGGTATGAAGGCGGCTTCTGAAGTCGATCTGTCACATCTTCCCCGGTCCATTATCTCAGACGAGGAAAAAGAAGTGTAGTATGTATTCAGATTTCACCATATATCATGAGCTTATGGCCCGAAAGGTTCATGATATACTTCTTGTCTGCAGTCCCTACGATGCATTCATTATGGAAGAGGGCGGCAGCCTGGCCGCGCGAATTATTGAAGAATATCAGGGACTCAACCTGAGTGAACCACCCCGTTTAAAGCGAATTTCATCAGCTGAAGAAGCCCTTTCCTGCCTCAAAGATAAAAAATATGATCTTGTCATTGCCTCACCGCATGTCGGAGATATGGATGCCTGGTGTCTTGGCCGTGAGATAAAAAAAAATAATCCGGACATTCCTGTGGTCCTTCTTGCCAATAGCGAACAGGCTGTCGCTTCCTATCCGGCAATGCTGAGCTACGAGGGAATAGATCATTATTTTGTCTGGACTGCTGACCCTGATCTGATGATGGCCATCATCAAGAATGTTGAGGACAGACTGAACGTCTCTGCAGACACTGAAAAAGCAGGAGTCAGGGTCCTCATCATTGTTGAGGATAATCCGGAATATCGGTCTTTTCTGCTTTCCCTCGCCTACAGGGAGGTCGTCAGTCAAACCCAAAAAATACTGGCTGACAGTCTTACTTATGGACATAAGCTCCTTAAAATGCGGGCCAGGCCTAAAATTCTTGTAGCCCAGAATTTTGAGGATGCCCTGCAGTTATACGAACGTTTTAAACCGTATGTCTTTGGAGTTTTTTCAGACGGGAGGTTTCCAAGAGCCGGGAAACTCGACAAGGGTGCAGGCATCAGTTTCCTGCGTCGTATCAGGAAGGAAATCAATGACTTGCCATTACTCCTTGTGAGTAGTGAACCCTCTATCCGCAAGAGTGTATTGAAAATTCCGGCCGTCTTTGTTGATAAGAACTCTTCTTTTCTGACTGAGAAAATCCATCATTTTTTATTAACCCAACTGGGGTTCGGAGATTTTGTTTTTCGTATGCCTGATGGCGATGTTGTTGGCTGGGCATCAAATTTCAGGACGTTCGAAGAAAAGCTGCGCACCATTCCAGAAGAATCTTTTATCTATCATGCCAATAGAAATCATTTTTCGACATGGATCATGGCCCGTTCCGAGATTGAAATGGCATCAGGTCTCCGGCTGTTACACATTGGTGATTTTACAAGTTACAATGCCATGCGGAATTTTTTGGCAGATAACATACGATCCTTGCGAAAAGAAAGACAGAGGGGAATTGTTGCCCGACTTTCCTCCCGGGATTTTGATCCTGAAGTTATGGATTTTGTAAAAATAGGCCAAGGCTCCCTGGGCGGGAAAGGCAGGGGGCTGGCGTTTATGGCAGGTCAATTGGCTGCATCCGGAAATCTGGCTGAAATCTCCGGGCTGAAAGTGAAATTTCCACAGACCCTTGTTATCGGCTCAGACGGTTTTGATGATTTCATCAGGAAAAATGACCTTCACAGGGTCAGAAAAAAAAAAGACAGCCAGATCGCTGCGGCGTTTCTGCAGGGAAAAATGCCTGAGGCATTGGAAGAAGAACTGGCAGTATATCTTGCCAGAATAACCGGACCACTTTCAATCAGGTCATCCAGTCTGATGGAGGATGCCCAGTTTACGCCCTATGCAGGTCTTTTTTCGACCTATATGCTTGCCAATAATCACCATGATTTCAAAGTACGGTTTGCCCAGTTCCTTGCAGCTGTAAAACTTGTATATGCTTCAATCTGGTTTTGTGCGCCAAGGGCTTTTTCAGGCGGTCAGTATCGTGAAAGCCAGGAGAAGATGGCTGTTATCGTTCAGGAAATGGCAGGAAGGCAATACGGGGATTATTTTTATCCTGCAATTTCCGGTGTGGCCCAGTCGTATAATTACTACCCTGTTTCCCCCATGAAGGCAGAGGAGGGGCTGGCATCAATAGCCCTTGGTTTTGGCCGAACTGTTGTTGAAGGGGAAAAGAGCCTGCCATTTTCTCCCCTGTATCCTAAAAATCTCCCGCATTTTTCAACGGTTGAAGATATTCTGGCAAATGCCCAGCGTTATTTTTATGCTTTGAAAATGACGGAAGAAGGAGGGGCAATCGGTTTTGACCCTCTGGGGAATCTTGTCAAACGGGAAATAGTATCAGCCGAAGATGAATTCCCGGTCAATTTACTGGCCAGTACCTATATTGCCGATGAACATCGAATACGGGATGGCAGTCATCCCGGTCCGAAGGTGATAACTTTTGCCCAGATTCTGAAATACAGGCTCATTCCATTGCCTGAAGTGATCCAGGAATTTCTAAAACTGGGGAAACAGGGAATGGGCTGCCCAGTGGAAATCGAGTTTGCCGTTGACCTCCACCCGGACCCTGCTGACAGCGTCTTTTATTTTCTTCAGATCAGGCCCATGGTGGTCGGTTCTGAGAGACTTGACGTTGAGATCAGTGCCGCTGAAGAAGAAAAGGCATTCTGTAGATCAGTTCAGGCCCTTGGACATGGAAAATTTGAAAATATGGCTGACATTGTTTATGTCAAGGCGGAATCGTTTGAGGCCGGGAAGACACGGGATATAGCACGGCAGATCAGTCAGCTGAACAGTCGGCTGCAAAAAGAGGACCGGCCCTATATGCTAATTGGTCCGGGTCGATGGGGAACAGCTGACCCGTGGCTTGGGATTCCCGTTCAGTGGCAGGATATTGCTGGTGCCGCTGCAATTGTTGAGTTGAGAAATGAAATGCTGAAGGTGGATCCGTCACAGGGGTCGCATTTTTTCCATAATATCATTTCACTTGGGATTCCCTATGTGACGGTTACCGAAGGGAAGGATTTTCTTGACTGGAAGGTGCTTGCCGGGACAACATCTGTGCAGGAAACGACGTTCCTGAATCATGTCCGTTTTGAGAAGCCGTTCACACTTAAAATAAATGCCCCACGATCAAATTGTGTCATGTTCACAGAAGCCTGAGGCGTGGTCTCTCTGGAAGGTTCTCTTCCAGAGGTCACAGAATGCACAAAGTTGTTTTCTCTGTGCCCCTGCGAGCTCTGTGAGAGATTTTTTTCTGGAGATTACAGCGGGGAATTATAATCCGGACTCAGCAAGATCCTGAATGATTTTTTCCTGACCCAGGGTAACGGAACGCGGCACCTCAATGGATATTTTCACGAAGAGGTCGCCCCGCGGAGCCTTTGGACCGTCTGGAAGGCCGAGCCTCTTAAGCCGCAGTTTGCCATTGGACTGAAAACCGGGCGGAACTTTCACTTTCATGCTTTTGCCTTCGAGGGTGGGAACAGAAAGTGTTGTGCCCAGAACAGCGGCACTGAAGGGTATCTGTTTTTTTACTGTCAGGTTGCTGCCCTCTCTTTCAAAAAGAGAGTGATGTTTGACTTTAATAAGCAGATAGAGGTCGCCTCTGCTGCCGCCGCTTGGGGATACTCCTCCTTTGCCGGCAACGCGCAGTTTTTTTCCTGTTTCGATTCCGGCAGGAATCTTGACGGACACTTTTTCTCCGCCTCTTCCCAGGGAAATTGTTTTCTCTGAACCTGATAAAACATCATTCAAAGTAATCGGTAGCTCAAGGGACAAATCCTGCCCCTTCACGGATCCTTGTCAGCCGAAGCCGCTGTTGGTCTGCCCGCAGGAGCCGCCTGCCTGGGAGAAGATATTGTCAAAGGGGCTGCCGCCGCCACCTCCGGAAAAAGTACGGAATGAAGAGCCCAATCCTCCTCTGCCACCGCCCATTCCGCCGAGATTGATACCAAATTCCCGAAGAATGGAGCCTATGTCTGAGTTGCGGAAAATGTCTTCCTGGCTGAAACGCTGCTGGAAGCCGTCTGAACCGTACATGTCATACTGTTTTCTTTTCTCTTCATCAGAGAGAACAGCATAGGCCTCATTGGCCTTTTTGAACATCTCTTCCGCTTCCTTGTTGTCCTTGTTGCGGTCGGGATGATACTTCATGGCCTTCTTTCGATAGGCTTTTTTTATTTCTTCTTTGGATGCCTTTTTGTCGACATCAAGTATTTTATAGTAATCCATGTTCAGATGATAATCATTGAAACTGCAAAGTGCTCAGAGAAAAAAAGGTTTTCTGGTTTTTTTCTCTCGTTGCTAGAAAGGTACTTCTTCGCCCATACGAGGCTCAGGTGTTGGCGGTTCCTGCTGGCTGTAATCCGTTGATCCTGAGGATGCTCCTTTTGAATCGAGCATTTTCATCTCTTTGGCAACTATCTCGGTGGTGTAGCGATTGTTGCCATCTTTGTCTGCCCATTTCCTGGTCTGGATGCGGCCTTCAATGTAGACTTTTGAGCCTTTGGAAAGATACTCGCCGCAGATCTCTCCCAGACGGGCAAAAGCGACGATGCGATGCCATTCCGTCTGTTCCTGCATCTGGCCATCCTGGCCTTTCCATTTTTCAGTAGTTGCTATAGTAAAATTGGCGACAGCTGCACCGCTCTGTGTGTAGCGTACTTCCGGGTCTGATCCAAGATTGCCAATGAGCATGGCTTTGTTTATCATTGTGTTCTCCTTGTTGAAATTAAGTAGTTGCGTTTAGGAGTCTGTCGGACTTAGACATAAATCTACTGCAAATTTGAGAAATCGGCCC
>JACNJZ010000100.1 GCA_014382295.1 Candidatus Desulfobia pelagia
CAGAGGTAATTCAGGGAAAGTCATCATCGCCCAGATCAGCACGGAAATTGCCAGAATCACGGTTCCGGCTTTTTTGATATACTGCCAGGTCCTTTCCCAGGTATGAATGAGAAGACCTCTGAATGTTGGCAGACGGTAAGGAGGAAGCTCCATGACAAAGGGGGTGGATTCTCCTTTTATGATTGTCACCCTCAGTAGTTTTGCCACAAGCACGGCACCTATCCAGGCCACCAGGGTAAGGATAAACATCATCTGGCTCTGACCATCCTGGAAAAAGGCGGCAATCAGCAGGGCAAGAACAGGGAGCTTGGCTCCGCAGTTCATAAAAGGCGCCGTCAGGATGGTGGCAAGTCTCTCATTTCTGGATCGAAGAGTCCGTGCTGCCATGACGCCCGGAACAGCGCATCCTCCTGCAATGCCGCCTGAAACAATATAGGCCATAACGGAACTGCCGTGCAGACCGAAAACCCGAAGCACCCTGTCCATCATATACGCCACTCTTGCGAGGTAGCCGGAATCTTCCAGCACGGCGATGCCCAGGAACATGAAGGCGATTATTGGCACAAAACCGAGGACGCCGCCGACACCGTCAATTACCCCTGAAACTACAAGGGACTTGACATAACCATCGGGAAGAGTCGCTGCCGCCAGGTCGGAAAGCCATCCGAAAAATGACTCAAACCAGCCCACCGGCAATTCACTATAGGTGAATGTAAATTTATAGAGGCCAAACAGAATTGCCAGCATGATAACAGGCCCGAAAAATCTGTTAGTAAGAACAGCATCTATTTTATCTGTAATGTACAGTCTGTCTCTGTCATAACTGCGTGTCACAACACCATCCTGGAGAAGGCTCTTGATATAGCCATATCGATAATCGGCAATCATGGCTTCCGGGTGGGTGTCCAGGGTGACGAGCAGATGTTTTTCAACTTTCTCAGCAATTGCCATGAGCACTTCAGTGGCATCGTTGTTTTCCTTCCTGCTTTTTCCAATGATCTGTTGGTCAGTCTCCAAAAACTTCAACGCCATCCATCGGGCCGGATACTTTTCCGTCAATAATCCTTTGTCCCTGATAATGGCTTCCATTTCATCAAGGGCCCTGTCAATATCTTCTCCATAAGAAAGACTCAACGCTTTTATTTCATACAGATCAACATCTTTAGCCGCCTCCTCAAGAAGCTCTGCACTCCCCTTGCCTGAACGGGCTATAATGGGAACAACCGGTATTCCCAGTCGCAATGAAAGCTTATCGGCATCAATTTGAATACCCCGCTGTTTAGCAACATCCATCATGTTAAGGGCAATGATGACAGGAACACCTATCTCCAGGAGCTGCAGGGTCAGGTAAAGATTTCTCTCCAGGTTGGAAGCGTCGGTGATATTTATCACTCTCGGCCGATTATCAATCAGAAAGTCGCGGGCTACGACCTCTTCTTCGGTATATGCTGTAAGAGAATAGGTTCCGGGAAGATCAGTAAGAATAAGCTCTTTATCCTGATAACGGCAGCGGCCTTCTTTCTTTTCAACCGTAACTCCAGGATAATTCCCTACATGCTGGCGGGCACCGGTCAACCTGTTAAACAGGGTCGTTTTCCCTGAGTTGGGGTTGCCGGCAAGTGCGGCATCAATTGAAATCGTCATCAGTTGGCAACCTCAACTTCTATAAAATCAGCCTCACTGTTTCTTAAGGTAAGATTGAACCCCATAACTCTGAGGGATACTGGGTCATAGAGGGGAGCCCGCCCGGTTACGGTTATTTCGGTACCAGGAACCAGACCCATTTCACGAATTCTTCTGCCAAGATCACCCGTCACCTTTACCGCGGCGATAGTGCCTGATTGTTTCTTTTTCATTTCCCGAAGTATAATTTTTTTCATGTTTTGTCTTCCTGTAATGGCATTGGCCGGATATCTGTCTGGACCTGGCGCTGTTTATCCCGAGAAACTGCAGCTGAATTACAGTCGCCTGCACATGCGCATCCGCAACCGCTTCCCTTTCCCTGAAAACTTCTGAAAGCACGGATAGCAAGAAATGTTGCACATACTCCGATGATAAGAAGTGTAATCACTACATCTGTCATACTCTTTACCCCTAAGAAAACAGCCTTACAGTTATTGATTCTCAATATCAACAACCATACAAAAAAATATCGCAGGTTACCCTGCTGTTATCAAGATTTTTTCTGACATACCAGCACCGAGAGCGATACGGAAATCACCTTTAGCAACAAGAACAGATCCACAATTATTGAGCACAGTGATAGTATCTCCGATAGAAAGCCCCATGGAGCGGAGGCGATTTTCAGATTGCCGACAACCATTTACTCCGGAAATTGTAACTATTTGTCCGCAACGGGTTGAAGAAAGGTTTGAAACAGGGCATTTCCTGCAACAAGGCAAACCTATCCCCTGCTTATTTACACATTGTTTCTCAGATGAAAAACAGAATCTGGGGAAAAACTTGTTAAAAAACATAGTGGTTGTGGAAGCTGTAGAAATTGAAATTCATTATCATTAAGTAGTCAAAAAAAAGTCAGGTTGAAAATTTATTGTTTGACGCTGCAGTCCTGACACACTCCGTAAATATCAAGGGAGTGGTCCGTGATCAAAAAGCCGTGATCCCGGGCAACGGTCTCCTGCAGTTTTTCTATTGTTGAGTTGCTGAACTCGACAATTTTCCCGCAACGTGTGCAGATAAGATGATCATGATGCGCAGATCTTTGAAGGCAGCATTCAAAACGAACATAGCCATCTCCAAAATTCTTTCCTGAGGCGAGCCCGGCATCGGCCAGAAGCTTCAAGGTCCTGTATACCGTGGCAGCCCCTATGCTTGGTGTCGTTTTATGAATATGACGGTAAAGATCTTCAGCACTCACATGCCCTTTTTTTCGGGCAAAAGAATTAACGATAAGCTTTCGCTGATCCGTCAAACGCAAATTCTGACTGCGAAGATGGTCTTCAAATTGTTGTAAAAGAGATTTTTTCATACATATCCATTCGTTTTGGATCCGCATGATAATGAAATTGAAATTCGTTGTCAATAAGAATAGTGCTAAATGTATGCCTTCGCATATATAAATTTACTTTATCTTTTTATTTCGATGAGTTATGCAAATAAGAAGAACAACACCACAAGAACATCGAGGGGATTAATAGGTCATTTAACCACCCATTAGGGGCAAATAACCAACTCAAAAAAAGAGGAGTGCATAACCCTACTTCCTGGTTTTCAAAGAGAAATCCAGTTGTATCCAGCCCTGGATTCCTGACTTGAGACCAACAATATTTGTGTAACCATGGGCAGATAAATATCGTATCACATCTGCATCCCTGACCCCTCTCTCGGTAAGCGTAACAACCTGCCCTTTGTTGGGAATCTTATTTCGATGATGACTATCGCTGAGATGTTCAGAAAGCATTGTAAGTTTCTGACATTTGGTTTTGATGTGAAAAATTGGGTACTTGAGTTCTAGGAAATTCTCTGTCCGCAGATCAAGTATGGTAATTAGCGGATTATTTCTCCAATCCGTACAATCCCTGGAATCAGCTTCCTGTAATTCTTTCAAGAGATCTTCAGCGGAAATAAACTCAACTTCATATTCCGGCAGAGGCTTGGCCGCATCCAGGGTATGGCCCGCCTTTTTCCACTCCTCCAGACCGCCTTTATACATTTTAATATTTTCGTATTCTAACTTCTTTACAGCGACAGCGGTCTTGTAAGCACTAACATCGCCGGCTCCTTCACCGTAGGTAATGATTAATTTACTTTTAATCTTGCCCAGGCGACCTTGAAGGTCCTCCGCCTTATGCCAGGGGATATTGACCGAACCAGGTATTGAAGAATGGCTGAAAACAATTTCGTCAAGGGTGTTAACGAGGATAAAATCAGTCTTTCCCGCGGCGCGTTCGTCATGCAGCTGTTTCATCTGTTCCGTTGTAATTGTTTCAAAACGATCCAGTGCCAGGGAAATATGGGGGACAAACAGAAATAACGAAAAAAAGAGCACGAGAAAATATGTCCGGACTTTCAAAAAACACCTCCAAGGCGAGGATTCACGTTAAAAAAGGAATGTTTTAATTTATCAATTACGATGAATTTACTTTAATACATCCACACAAAACCTAAAAGCATCAAACTCTTCATAACCATATTTTTTACGGGAACATACCTTGAAATTGAGGTATCTGTTCCTGTAAGTTGTATCCTGTTTGAATTATAACTTAAGGCAACCTTGAAAGGAGTCTGCAATGAAATATTTACCCATAACAGTTTTTACTGTCTGCCTCTGTCTTATTCCTCTCTTTAGCAGCCATGCCAGTTCCAGCCACACTTCTTTCACCCTGGTTTCCGATCCTGTCATTGACAAACAGAACCAGGAAAAAACGGATAAGGAAAAAGTCCTGGCAGATGCGCAAAAGCTCGGGGCAGAATTCAAAAACCTGTTCAACGACCTGACGGAACTGAGCAAAAACACTATAGAACCATTAGCCGACAGCATTTCCGAATGGATAATCAACAATTACGAAAAACTCACAGTCGCACAGCGGAAAAGACTTGCAGAGTTTGTTGATGCATTAAAAAAAGAATATGCGAACATCGAAAAGATGTCCCTTGAAACGGTTAAAGACATCCTCAACAATTTCAAAGAATTTCTTCGTCAGCTTCGTGAGGGAGAAAATGCAGCGCCCACCGAACCATTAACAGCAACATAAAAGAGGAATAGAAATGACCCAACAGCGCTGTTCATTACATACCGCCTTTTTGGCTGCTCTCCTGCTCCTTTCTGCTGCACATCCCGCATGGGCAACTGACACTGTTTCTGTGGGAAATTTTTCCGGGGCCACCCTCAGTGGGGATCTTCCTGAACACTGGGATCCCCTCACCTTCGAGGATATCGAACAGCATACACGCTATTCCCTGGTCTCAGACGGTAACATCACAGTTATAGAAGCTGACAGCAATGGGTCCTCTTCAGGGCTTACCAGAAAGATCACTATAGATCCTCAAGAGTACCCTGTGATTTCCTGGCGATGGAAAATTGCCAATATCTACCAGAAAGGAGATGTCTCCCGGAAGTCAGGGGATGACTATCCTGCAAGAATTTATATTACTTTTGCCTATGACCCTGAAAAAGTCGGTTTCTGGGATAAGGTTAAATTTAACAGCATCAAACTCTTGTATGGAGAATATCCTCCCATAAATGCCATCAACTATATCTGGGCAAGTAAAGCACCCAAGGGTATGACAATTCCAAATCCCTATACGGATCGCGTCAAGATGATTGTTGTTGAGAGCGGCGATGACAAGGCGCTGGAGTGGATCTCGGAGAAACGAAACATCCTGCAGGATTACCGGGATGCCTTTGGGGAGGATCCACCCCGGATATCCGGGGTGGCAATCATGACAGACTCTGACAATACTGGAGAGACGGCAAAGGCATGGTATGGGGATATTGTCTTCAGCAAAGACATCACCCCATCAACCAAATAACGCCAATGAAATAAAAGGATTACATCCTTCAACTTGAAACTTAAAACTATTTCACAACCCTTTTCCGGTAATGCGCTCAAGAGCTTCCAGGTAACGGGCACTGGTTTTATCAATAATCTCCTGGGGAAGTTTCGGCGGCGGTGGTGTTTTTCCCCAGTCCAGGGACGAGAGATAATCCCTCAGGAACTGCTTGTCAAAACTGGCCTGCCCCCTGCCGGTTTCATAATCGTCTTCCGGCCAGAATCGTGAAGAATCAGCGGTAAGCACTTCATCGATCAGCATCAGCTCACCTTCGTACCAACCTAGCTCAAATTTGGTATCGGCAATGATGATTCCTTTGCTTCTCGCATAAGTCGAGGCCTTCTCATAGAGAGAAATGCTTATCTCTGCAATTTTTTTTGTTTCAGCGCTTCCTACTATCTTTTCCATCTGCTCCAGAGAAATATTCTCATCATGCAGCCCCTGCTCCGCCTTTGTCGAAGGGGTAAAAAGGACCTGAGGGAACTGCTCTGATTCCTTCATCCCTTCAGGAAGTTTAAACCCGCATACCGTTGTGTTTTTCTTGTAGGCACTCCAGAACGAACCGGAAATATAGCCCCTGACGATACACTCAACCGGCAGCGGTTTGGCTTTTTTGACCAGCATACTGCGTCCTTTCAACTCCTCTCGATACGGTGCGCAAACTGCAGGATACTCTGCCGGGTCTGCTGAGATAAGATGATGAGGAATAATGTCTTTGAGGTAATCAAACCAGAACAGGGATAACTTGGTCAGCACCTCACCCTTCATGGGAATAGGGTCATCCATAACAACATCATAGGCGGAAATACGATCGGTAGCCACCATGAGAAGTTTATCTTCCACTTCGTAAAGATCCCGGACTTTCCCTCTGTGGATCAGATTTAAATCACTGAATTGAGTCTGCGTTACTGGTGTTGTCATGTTCTTTTCTCAGTTTTAAGTTTCAAGTTTCGAGTTTCGGGTTTCGGGTTTATCGATAAAACCACTTTTCAACATCTGCTCTGGTAAATCTTTTCATCACCGGGCGCCCATGGGGACAATGGGAGAAAATAGCGGCCTCTTCCATTCTTTTCAACAATTCTCTGCCTTCTGCCGGCAGCAATTCACGATTCGCCTTAACAGCCGCCTTGCAGGCCATAAGGGACAGGACATCGTCAACCCCTGCGGCCTCGCCCTTTCCTTTTGTTTCCCGCCCCAGATAACGGTCAAATATTCCTTCGATAATTTCCAGGGGGCCTATATGACTGAGAATAGCCGGCACTGCCTTTATGACGTAACTGTTACCACCAAATTCACTAATGTCAATTCCCAGGGTGCTGATTTCTTCACTGTATTTTTGCAGGATGTTCTCCTGCTCAGGTGAACATTCAATGACTTCCGGGAAAAGAAGGGCCTGACCCGTCATTTTCTGTGAAGTGTATTGTTTTTTCAGGGTTTCAAAAAGCAGCCTTTCATGGGCTGCGTGCTGGTCAATGACCACAAATCCATCTTCCGAGGAACAAAGAATATACGAATCATGCAGTTGGCCTATATATTTCAATGTCCCTATATGGGGCGACCTCTCTTCATTGTCATGAATGGTGAAAGCATCTTGGGGGGGCTCGTATTCCCCAAGTAATGGCGGCGAATACATTTTTTCAGGACGGCCTTGCTCTTCAATCGTCCGGGATGCCTCCCCATGCCTGAAAAGAGGCCTTGGTTCTTTGACAACCAAAGACGGGGCCGAAGAACTCTGAAATTCAGTTGCCTGGGCTCCAGGAATAACAGGTGGCTCAGAGTCTTCTTTTTCTGTCACACCAGGATCCTTTCTTCCAAAAACCGCGTATTTAATGGTCTCCTGGTATTGTTCCATTCCCTGTCGAACACCATGACTTACCAAATTATGAAGCAATGACGGCTTATGGAAACGAATCTCCTGTTTTGTGGGATGCACATTGACATCGACATCTGCCGGGGGAATCTCAAGGAACAGAACTCCGGCAGGCCTCCTTCCCTTCATGAGAAAGCCGTGTAATCCTTCTGCTACGGCATGATTGATCATTCTGTCTCGTACCGCTCGGGAGTTGACAAAAAGGCGTAATTTTACTGCACCGGCAGGGGCTTCTTCCGGAGGAAGAATAAAGCCATGAAGTGCAAATACACCACTTTGCTCCTGCATACTGTGCGCGACATGAATCAGGGGAGAATCGCTCTTCTGAGAAATGAACCTTTTAACTCTGACTTCCTGGGTGTCACTGCCGGCAGAAAAACTGAAAACAGTTCTGCCATCGACACTATAGCTGAAGCCTATATGGGGGTGAGACAATGCCGCATTGACAGCAACCTCTTCAACATGGCTCAACTCGGTTCTCGCAGTTTTTAGAAACTTTTTTCGGGCAGGAACATTACCAAACAGATCTCGAACCTCAATGAGAGTCCCTTTGGCGCAGCCCATGTCATGCACCTTGCGCACCTGGCCAAATCGCAGTTCAGCCTGGGCGCCAAGAGGTGAAGACTCCGTCCTCGAAGTAATGGTCATCCTGGAAACAGAGGAAATACTGGGTATGGCCTCGCCCCTGAACCCCAGAGTACTGATAGAGGTAAGCTGCTCAACCGTCAACAACTTACTGGTGGCATGCCTTTCAAGGCACAGGAGGATATCATCCTGGTCCATACCCACACCATCATCAATAATCCTGATGAGCCTGGTGCCGCCCCCTGCCACCTGGATATCAATGTGAGAGGCGCCGGCATCAATACCGTTTTCCACCAGCTCTTTGACAACGGAAGCCGGCCGTTCAACAACCTCACCGGCTGCGATTTGGTTTGCCAGGTTTTCAGGCAGAATCTGGATTTTGGACATGGTTTAGAAGGCAATTACGAATTAGAAATTATGAATTACGAATGGCGTTGACAATATGGTCTGAAAATTTCAGGCACCTTTTAGATAATTCGTAATTTGCCATTCGTAATTCGTAATTGTATTTAAAACTATTTCAAATAACTCAGAATATTCAAATCGAGCCAATGTTCATCCCACCACTCCAGTGGATCGACAAGAATTCCATTGACCAGAATACTGAAATGGAGGTGATCTCCACCAGCCATACCTGAAGTTCCGGTTGCGCCAAGGATGCCGTCTTTCTCGATCATATCTCCGGCAACCACCCCAATCTGGCTCAAGTGTGAGTAAAGGCTGAATACGCCCAGGCCATGATCAAGAATAACAACATTTCCGTAAATTCCGAGATAATCGGCAAATATTACTTTGCCCTTATTGGCTGCACCCACCTCTGCATGGCGGGTGGAAGCCAGATCAATGCCGAGATGAACCTGCTTGTCTATTTCCTTGCCATCATAATAGTAGGTTCGATGGTCAGCAAACCCTGCTCTGTTGCTGGCCCGTGCCATTCGGCTGAACCTGCCATCCCAGAGCTGCTCCTTTCCGGAATTGCTGCAAAGCTCGATTATCTTTAAATTATTCTCCCGCCTGACAGTATTATTGACATACAGATACTTCTCCAGAGAGGTTTCCTTTTCTTCCATCAGTGGATAATACTGCGAAAATTCTGGAATCTTCAACGTAAGAAAACTGTCCGGCACGTTAATCTGATCCTGTTTCCACTTCACGGACTTCAAAATCATGCCAAAAGGAGCCTTGCCAATATTACCGGCCTCATCAACTGCCTCTACGGCCGCACTCTCTATATTTTCGGTGTCATAAGGGAGTCCAATTATAGCTCCAAAAGTCCCCTCAGCCCCTGGAAAGGGAAAACCCGGGTGAAAAAAACCATTGATCCGCACTCCATGATGAGCAACAATCTCACCTATCTTATAAATAACAATCCCGGCACCGCCAGGTTTGATATATCGGGGCGAATCCATCCTGTTAACCTTTGGCGGCTCACTATCCAGAGTAAATTCGTATATTTTTTCAGTTTTATTTCCTCTCAGGAAATTCCAGAAGGAAAAATCCCTGACGGTGACAATTAACTTTGCAGAACCATTTTTCAGCTTTAAAGAGTTCGCGTCAATTACAGTCAGGAATTCAAGCTTTTCAGGTCCGGCATTAGGAGCATATCCCTCTCTTTGAAAAGTTTTCTCATACAGTTTTTTCTCTTTGGCTCCCTGCACAAGGCTCACATTGACATGGCTTATACCGCTTTTCCGGTCAATGACGGTAAAAGTCACTTCCTTGTGGCTGCCAATAAGATTGAGCTCATCAGAAATTTGAACAAGGGGCATTTCACGTTCAAGATAGATCACGCCGGCAAGGACAGCCCCGAGCAGAATAATGCCAAAAAAGATTATCAGGAAAAATGATTTCCTGGATTTGTTTCTTCCTGTATATAAATTCGATGCCATATTATAAACCCCTGTACATAGTTGAGTAGATTTCAATTAAATAACAGCGAAACATATTACCATGGGTTGCCTCAAAATGAAACACAGGTTCGCTTGAATTACGAATTAGAAATTACGAATTACGAATTTTGCAACCAGCTGATATTTCTGGGAATCCAATACAGGTTACGGCTTCTTGTAAACTCATTGCCGTTCTATTTTTTTGAGATATTCCTTTAATTTCTAATTCGTAATTCGTAATTCGTAATTTTTAATTATAAGTAATCAATGCATTTTCATACCATCATCATAGGCGCAGGTCCTGGAGGCCTGACCTGCGCGGCTGCGCTTGCCCGACAGGGAGTATCTGTTCTTGTTCTCGAAAGAAATACGTTCATTGGCGCCAAGGTATGTGCCGGAGGGATCACCTGGTCCGGTCTGGCCCGCCACATCCCAGAACATATGATAGAAAGGCATTTCCCTGAACAACACGTTCATTCTGCCATACAGAAAGCAATACTCACATCTGCACACCCTATCATCTCAACAGTCAACAGGGAAAAACTTGGGCATTGGATGGCTGAAGAGGCGGCCCATGCAGGCGCCGACATCCGCACAGGCGAACACGTTGTCAAAATAACAGACCAGAGTGTCTCCACCACATCACAGAGTTTTAGCTACGATTTCCTGGTGGGAGCAGACGGCAGCAATTCTCTTGTCAGAAGATACCTGAAACTCCCTGTTGAAAATATTGGCATCGGTTTTCAATATCATGTCCCTGGCCGGTTTCCCAAAATGATCTGGCATCTTGATCCGGAATTATTTAACACAGGGTACTCCTGGATATTCCCACACAAAGAGAGAGCCTCCGTGGGCGCATACTGTTGCAGGAAAGACCTTTCCGCCACGGCATTGAAAGAAAATTTACACCGTTGGATGGAAAAACATGGTATGAATAGAACTGGCCTGAAGGCGGAAGCGGCAACTATTAATTTCGATTATAGAGGCTATGCTTTCGGCAACCGGTTCCTGACTGGAGATGCTGCAGGCCTTGCCTCAGGGCTTACCGGCGAAGGTATTTATCCAGCTGTTCTTTCCGGTGACACCATTGCCGGGAGGATTCTTGATCCAAAGTATAACGACAGCAAACTCTCCGCTCTGATAAAAAAACAACAGGATCACAGCCGCCTGCTTCGCCTTACAGGATCAAACAAACTGATTTGCAGAATGGTTCTTGAATCGCTGGTCGCTGCCCTCCGCCTGCGCCTTGTATCCTTCAGCCTGCTGGAAATGGGATAAAAATTGGCAGTTTCACGTTGATTGACGAATTCGAAAGATAACACTATCACCTTACACCTAACTCCTTACACCTAAAACAATTCTATGACTGCTTCAACCAAAACAAAAAAAACACTCCTGTATAATATCGTTTTCATAGTCTTCTGCGGCGGTATGTTTCTTTTTCTGTGGAACGCCCCTGAAGAATCCACCGCGTTTATACCCCATGATGACATTCACGAAAAATTCTTTGTCATGGAAAAAAAAGTGGCGGAAAAATTCTGTGAAGAATGTCACTCCATAGAGGGAGAGTCACCCCTGCCTGAAGATCATCCGCCAAAGTATCGCTGTCTTTTCTGCCATAAGAGGAAGTGAGAATAATTAGAAATTATGAATTACGATTGGCTTCTATTCGTAATTCATAATTCGTAATTCATAATGCCTCATTCTACCAAAACACAACTCCAACTCACCACACTTGAGGATACTCT
This sequence comes from Candidatus Desulfobia pelagia, assembly GCA_014382295.1. Lineage (GTDB taxonomy): Bacteria > Desulfobacterota > Desulfobulbia > Desulfobulbales > SURF-16 > Desulfobia > Desulfobia pelagia. Next base: position 11,607 of record JACNJZ010000100.1, read on the forward strand.
CAACCTGGGCATACATTTGGGCGGCACTGCCCTGCCTGGTGATATTTTTACCCTGGCCGGTGATCTTGGAGCAGGAAAGACGACCTTGACTCAGGCCATAGGTCAGGGGTTAGAGGTGCCGAAAGAATGCTATATTACCAGCCCCACATTCAGTCTTCTCCATGAATATCCGGGAAGAATCCCCCTGTACCACATGGATCTCTATCGTCTTGGCAGTGAAGATGAATTTATAGAGCTGGGCTTTGAAGAGTATATGTACGGCGATGGACTTACAGTGATTGAATGGCCTGATCGACTCGGCAGCTTAATGCCCCTGAGCCGTCTTCATCTGGAATTGACAACTGTAAACGAGACTTCACGATCTGTTCTAATTACAGGATTTGGAGATATAGCGGAAAGATTCTCCTCTTTTTTACCCGGGTCCTGAGGGGTGCACCATCAGGCTACCTTGAAAAATTGTCTTTTCACCCAACCTTTGCGTTATACTCAAAATTTTACCATCGACATATCAAACATATGCCTGCGATAAATTTTTTCGTACGCCTTGATCTTGAACGAAAATCCTAATTTTTCAAAGTACCCATCAGCCAATATCCTTTTTTCTCTTATCCAGGGTCTCGATGAGTTTTGCCCTGACGATCGGCTTGGTTAAAAAGTAATTCATTCCGGCATCATAGCATTTCTGTTCATCTTCGTTTCCGGCATGAGCTGTAAGTCCAACGATAATCAAGGGCTGGTCTTGTTGCGATAAACTCTTATATTCCTTTCTTTCCTCAGAGGCCTCAATTTCTCTAATTCTTCGTGTAGCAGTGAGACCATCCATTCTGGGCATCTGAACATCCATCAGCACCAGATCATATTTCTCCTC
>JACNJZ010000053.1 GCA_014382295.1 Candidatus Desulfobia pelagia
GCGTCAGAGCTTCCATCTATAACGCCTTCCCGAAACAGGGAGTTGTTGATCTTGTAGCATTCATGAAAGAATTTGAAAAGAAGAACAGATAGGCCCGGAAATTCCTTTTAAATTCGGATTGCGGAAAAACGGTCAAAGAACCATATTCCGCAATCCGAGATCCGAAATCAACCTTCACCCGGCGAACCTCTCCCAACCAATTCCCTCATCATGCATTACGAAGGCAACATCATACGGCCACCAAGCGAAGCTGATTCGATAATCCTCCAAGTTACCGTTGGCTGTTCACATAATAAATGCATTTTCTGCGGTGCGTATAAAAATATCCTTTTCAACATAAAGAGTGACGAGATAATCAACAAGGATATTAAGTTCGCTGCTCAATATTGCCGCAGGCAGAACACCGTCTTCCTGGCTGACGGCGATGCCTTGATCATTCCACAGAAACGGCTGATTGATATTTTTTCTCGAATCAGGGAAAAACTTACCTGGGTGAAACGAATACGCCTTTACGGCAACGCAAAAAGTATCCTCAGGAAATCGCCTGAAGATCTGGCTGACTTGAAACAACTCGGCCTGGATCGGATTTATATGGGGCTTGAAAGCGGCTCGGACAGTGTTCTTACTTTTTTAAAAAAAGGATCGAATGCTGAAAAAATGATTGAGGGAGGGAAACGTGTCCGTGAGGCGGGAATCTTTCTTTCTGTGACTGTTTTACTGGGAATTGCCGGCAGGGAAAATTCCGAAGAACATGCCATAAGTACCGGCAAAGTTCTTTCGGCCATGCAGCCAAATCAGATTGCCGCTCTCACCCTGATGCTTCTGCCAAACACTGAAATATATACTCTTGAAAAGGAAAACAAATTTACACTGCTCAACAGCCGCGAACTTCTTGCCGAACTTCGCATACTGGTTGATCATATCACCAGCAGAGGCCAGTTTCACACCAATCATGCCTCAAATTATCTACCTATAAATGGACGCCTGCCAAAAGACAAGGATGCAATCCTGGCAAAAATTGACCAGGCGCTGGCCGGCAATTTCTCTCTCACTCCGGAATATTTAAGGGCATTATAAAAGGTAAGACTGGCGATCAAATGCTTGCAGGCAGAGAAACTGTAAACCGAGCACCCTGACCAGGCATATTATGGAGTGTCAGCTCCCCCCTGTATCTCTCCATAATCTGCCGACAGATACTCAACCCAAGGCCGGTGCCTTTTCCTGGTTCTTTGGTGGAGAAAAATGATTCGAATATCTTTTCTTCATATGCGGGGTTAATTCCGCCCCCATTATCTTCCACATCAAAATAAACCATACCCCCCTGGCTATAGCAGGATATTACGATTTTTGGATCAAAGCCGGAAGAGCCATTCTGCATCTCAAGCACACACCGTGCATTGGACAGCAGGTTGAGGGCTACCTGTTCAATTTCAGATTCTACTGCGAAAACAGGGGGCAGATCGTCTTCAATGCGTGCATTGATTGAAATACCTGAATTGTCAAATTGCTTTTTGCACAGGGATAACGCGTTTTGCAGCACATCGCAGATGTTAATTTCCCGATTTTCACGGGTACAATGTCCCAGGGTCCTGACATGATCAATCAAAAATGAAATCCGCTCAACATTGTTAAGGAGCGAAGGAATGGTTTTCAGTATTTTTGTCTGGTCAAGAATATCTCTATCGGCCATAAGCTGCCACCCCTGCATGGCAATAGAGATAATATTAAGAGGCTGGCTTATTTCATGGGCCATGGATGTGGCCATTTCACCTAATGATGCCAGTCTGCCAGTATGAACAAGGGCTGCCTGGCGAAAATCCTGATCTTTTTGAGCATACAGGACATCAAGTGTCTCCTTCATTCTGCTTTTATGCTGCATAAGAAGCTCATCAAGCTGATTCTGATATTGGGCTAAGGCGATATGATGCTGGACTCTTAACTTAACGGCAGAATTCACAAAAGGTTTCTGGAGAAAGTCAGAAGCACCTGTTTCAATTCCCCTTGCCACTTCCTGTTCATCAAAATTTTCGGCAACATACAGTACAGGAATTTGGGCTGTGATTTTGTTTTTCTTAAACTGTTCGCAGAGGGTATCCCGCTGTTCAGAGAATATCAGAACAGCTGAAGGAGAGTTGGTGTCAGAGTCTTGCAAAGCAAGGTCTGCATCCTGATCAGTCATGACAAGAACTGCATAGTCTTCCTCAAGAGTACGCTTCAGGGAATCGACATCAAAAGTGTCGTTTTTAATTATAAGAATTTTGTTTTTATGCACGTAATTGTTCTTGTAAATAAATTATCCTTCAATGAAGTATTCCCCTAAAAAAATAGAACCTTGAAAAATTGTATAGATTTTTATCGTCCATGTCCAGTACCACTCTGAAAATTGCATTCCCCTAAAACCTCTATTAACTTAATAGGCCGGAATTACAGGGGTTTTCTTTAAATATATTTTTGTACCTTTAAGATTTTTTTTCGACACAGAAAATGGTAGCTTTTTCCACTGAAAATATCCTAAAATATAGCCTGTATCGTTTCTAAACAACCTTGGGAATTGCTGGCGGATAAAATTGAGAATATCAGAACAAAAATATAGAATCATGGTTGTAGACGATGAACCTGAGATTGCACAGGGGTTAACCGCTATGCTTTCTGCAATCACAGACCACCAGATTGAATCATTTACAGATCCATGTCTCGCCCTTGGGGCCTTCCAGGAAAACCGGTATCATCTTGTGCTGACAGACCTTCGCATGCCAAAGATAGAAGGTTTTGAATTATTGAAAAAGATTAAGGATGTTGAACCTGATACTGAAGTAATCATTATGACCGCTGTCAAAGATCAGGATACAATCGATTCTTCCCTTGAGCTTGGTGCCACCGAAATTTTCTTCAAACCAATCAATCTTTTCGGCATCGAAGAAGCAGTATACAAATCACATGCAAAATTTATGGCGGAATAATACGATAATAGGGGGACACAATACCTATTGTCTAATTTTACGTATCCTTTCTTGCCAATTATATAAAAAAATAGGTATTGTGTCCCCCTATTATTCCCCCCTACACTGTGTCTTTATCTACCCCATCAAAAATAGACCTGAAAAATCTGACGTTGTCCGAACTTACTAATTTTGTTAGCGACAGAGGACTGCCTTCATTCAGGGCCAAACAGATCTTTTCCTGGCTGTATCGTCCCGGCATTACATCATTTGAGCAGATGACGGACCTGTCAAAAGCCCTGCGGGAATCTTTGGCAGATGAGGTTTTTTTCAGCACCCTGAGTCCTTCAGTCAAAGAAGTCTCCACCGATGGAACCATAAAGTACGGATTCCTTCTCTCAGACGGCAAAATGATTGAAAGTGTTCTCATTCCTGAGGGAGACCGCAATACCCTCTGCGTATCGTCACAAGTTGGATGTGCCATGGACTGTAAATTCTGTCTGACCGGAACCATGGGATTTATACGGAATCTGACAGCTGCCGAGATCGTTAACCAGGTATGCGCTGTGCTTGAAGACATGAAAAAAACGGGACAGGATAATTTAAATAATCTTGTCTTCATGGGTATGGGAGAACCCCTTGCTAATTTTGACAATCTCATCAAGTCCCTTGAGATATTAATGGATGATCAGGGCCTGGATTTTTCAGATCGCAGAATAACCGTCTCTACCTGCGGAATTGCCCCTAAAATTGTAGAACTTGGAAAACTGGTAAAGGTTAACCTGGCAATTTCACTCCATGCGGCAGACAACACAACCCGCGATATGCTCATGCCGATTAACAAAACCTTTCCCATTGAAGTTCTTCTTGATGCGTGCCGTGCATTTCCCCTGCCGAAACGAAAACGGATCATGTTTGAGTATATTCTCATCAAAGACGTAAATGACTCAGACAGGGATGCCCACAAACTCGCCGCCCTCCTGCAGGGAATACCCTGCAAGATAAACCTGCTCCCATGCAACGAAGCCCCTGCCCTGCCCTACAAACGCCCTTCCAATAACCGTGTCAACAGTTTTCAGCAGATTCTCTGGGACGCCGAGTATACGGTGATACTCAGATCCAGCAGGGGTGCTGACATTTCTGCGGCCTGTGGTCAATTGGCGACTAAACATAAAAAGAATGCCCAGCCTTAAATCAGGCCGGGCACGCTTAGAACTCCTCTCTATATATTCTTACCACTACGAAACTTAGCAGATCTACCATCTTTCTCGTCTTTCATATCTGTACCCTCTGTCTCGGGCGTACTCTCGACGATGAGATTTCTTGTTATGGGCTTTGTATTGATGACGATGAATTTCTCTCTGCATTCTTGGATGATGCCTCTTTTCCCATACGACATGACGTACAGGGGGAGGCCTTCTGACAACAGTCTTATTCACAATGACAGTCATCGGCGGTTGTGAATAATAGCGAGGCTGCTCATAGTGCTGTGGGTAGACAGGAGCCACTGCGCGTCCCGTCACATACACATGTCTTTCCGAATCGCTTCCTATCGCATAGCCCAGTATGGAACCAAGAGCCATACCGATCAATGTTCCTTCAGTATCTCGCCCAATAGCCTGACCCAACGCAGCTCCACCCATTGCACCAAGGACTGTTCCATCTGCAGCGTTTCCTGCCATAACATTTGCAGGCATTAAGGATACAATCATCAACCAGGTTAAAATAAGTAGCTTTTTCATGATACATTCTCCTTTTGTGTGTCTTGTTCTTGAACGCTTCTGCTTTTGACTACACACTATGCAGAAAAAGCTAAAAAGAATAGATGACATCGGGAGAAGCCGACACGGACAGGGCCCTATATCGACCCGACATGCCTAGAGCCACAATGATCAGGATGCGGATAGAACTCCTACCAGGAGATAGAGAAGCTGATACTTCTTTTTTGAATCATTAAGAAAATATGTATTATGTAGCCGAATTTTTCGGTTTCTGATTGCCAGCACAGGGAATTGTTATTCGTTTTGGAATGGAATCAATTTTCAGGGCAGTGAGTCCCCTGCCCCAGACACAGCCAGTATCCAGGGCATAGACCCCGTCAGCATTGTAATATGAAAGCCGTGACCAGTGGCCGCAGATAATTTTCATGTCTCGGCTGGCACGGTCCGGTACAGTGAACCAGGGTATCAACCGTGATGGCTGTGAACCTGGGGGGCCGTTTTCTTCCATATCCAATAGACCATTTTCATCACAGAACCGCATCCGGGTAAGACAGTTCACAATAAAACGAAGGCGTTCGTTGCCTGAAAGAGAATCTGACCAGACTGCAGGCTCATCGCCATACATCTCTTCGAAAAAATCTGTGTAATGAGGGCCTCTAAGAGTTTTCTCCAGCTCTTCGGCACAGGATAGAGCCATCGGCAGGTCCCATTGTGGCGCCAGCCCTGCATGAATAAGGGTATAGCCGAGATTTTTATCATGGTGAAGGATTGGCCTGTGCCTTATCCACTCAAGAAGTTCATCTGCATCTTCAGCTTCCAGGATATCCTGGAAGGTATCCCTTTTTTTTGGAGTTCGGTACCCATAGGCCATAGCCAGGAGATGAAGATCATGATTGCCAAGAACGCTGACAGCGTTTTCACCAAGGCTTTTTATAAACCTCACCGTTTGCAGGTTTTTTGGGCCTCTATTGACCATATCACCGGCAAACCAGAGTTGGTCAGTCTGTTCGTTGAAATGAATATGATCCAGGAGTGCCATAAGATCATCATAACACCCCTGGACATCACCTATGGCGTAAACACTCATAGGATTCGGTAGGAAGCGAGCCTGATATGGCTGCCTTTGCATTGAGGGCATCGTCCAGGTCTGTCAAAACGATCCCTTTTTTTGAACTGATAGCCACAACTCATACAGCTGTAAGGTTCTATTATAAGTTTTTTCCCTGTCGAGCCAAGACTGCGATGAATATGGGACAGATGACCGGCAACATCTTTTTCAGGGATGCGGACAAGATGTGAAATGTCCATAGCTGTCAGATCTTCCTCGGACAAGAGGGAGACAATCTGTTTCCGAACAGTCTGAAGAGCCTCCATTCAATATTAATTCCTGATCTTTGATTCTGTTTTCGCTGGGTTTTGTAACAGATGAGTATAATGATTCATAGCCGTATCGGTAAATCGTAAAACAATATGGGAAAGATCAGAATTATCCCAGATAGACTTGAAATCATCTGATGATGTCATATTGGTATCTATATTATAATATGGTGATTTTACGGGATTTAAGCTGATATGAGCATACTCAAAACGAATCGCATCCTCATATGCACGATTCAACAGATCCATAACAATGTAGACAAAAAACTTCTTCACATCTTCGGTAGACTCCGCGGCTCCCATCTTTTGGCGATATACTGGGAGAAGCTCTTTTTCAATCTTTGTGAAAGAAAGTTGTCTAGTCATGTGTTTTCTCCTTTTACCCGTAGGTTTTAGATTATCCGTTCGCAAGTGTAACTAAATGATTTCACAGTATTATTTTTTTGTAAACAGTTAATTGTAATTGTCGTAAAAAATCGTCTGACAATGAAGATGTTTATCCTTTTATAACAGCCAGAGGTCTTAATTCAACAACAACCTCGACAAGATCGAGTTGGTCTGCAACAACCTTATCGATATCTTTATAAGCACTGGAAGCCTCGTCAAGATCTCTTCTGCTCCGGATTGAATGTATTATATCCTGATCATCCAGTCTCTTTTGCTCAGAATGCAGATCAAGCTGCCTCTGTGCCTGTTTCCGGCCCATTTTTCTTCCGGCACCATGAGAACAGGAGGAAAAGCTCTCTCGGTTCCCTTTGCCTTTGACAATATAACTTGGTGTCCCCTGTGACCCTGGTATGATGCCCATTTCTCCGTCCATAGCCCGGGTTGCGCCCTTGCGGTGCACAATAACGTTTTTATGATAATGGGTTTCCATGGCTGCGTAATTATGGGCAATATTGATACATGACTGAAAAAAGACAGGCGAAGCAACAGCCTGAAAAGCGTCCTGAAGACGCTCCATCATCAGAGTACGATTTGCCAATGCAAAATCAACACAGTACTGCATTTCATTAAAATAATTACGACCGGCCTCGCTGTCTATGGGAAGAAAGGCAAGTTGCCAATTTTTAGGAATAGAAGAACCCCATTTCACATTGAGCTGAGCCGCAAGATTATTATAGTAATTGGCCACCTTGAAACCGATATTTCGACTTCCGGAATGAATCATAATCCAGATATGACCATCACTTCCCTTCTGGATTTCTATAAAATGATTCCCACCCCCCAGGGTGCCCAGCTGGGTAAGAGCATTGTCAAATTCCCGTGATACAATCGGCAGGTCTGAAAGGGGAATCCCGCCAGGAGTTTTGGGCATTAACGACTTATCCCGCTTTCTTTTATGATGCTTGAAACCAAGAGGAACACTGCTGCGTACCAGTGCCATAATATTTTTGAGCTTTTCTCTGGAAATGTCGCTAAGTGAAGTCTGGAGGGCACACATCCCGCAGCCGATGTCTACACCGACTGCATTGGGGATTATCATGTCATGTGTCGCCATCACTCCGCCAATAGGCATTCCATACCCCAAATGGGCATCCGGCATGACGGCAATATGTTTATGGATAAAGGGCAGGTTGGCGAGATTCTTAGCCTGCTCCATGGCTCCGGCATCAATGTCGTCGAGCCAGAGTTGTATCGGTTTCTTTTCAGAGGTGATTATTTGTTTCAAACAATTCTCCCTGATGAGCCATTAACTGCCCGTTTATTTTAGCTCATTGATTTTAGAAAGCTTCTCGTCAATTTCTGCCAGTCGGGCTTTGGATTTCAACAACTCCTTTGCCTTTTTAAAATGAAATGTGCTTGAAGAAAAATTACCGTCATAAAAAAAACTAAGGCCGAGGTAAAAATGAGACAACCCCGTATCTCTTTTATCCTCGGCAATTCTGGCAAGCTGAAGATAGACATCAGGGTAATCGGGAACATGGCTCTGGACCTGGAGATATAATTGCTCAGCCCTGTCTATTTCCCCTTTTTTCTCAAGCGTTAGAGCGAGATAATAGGCAGCATACCAATTGCCTGGATCTTTATTCCGCGCCATTTCGAAAAATTTTGAAGCCTGTGCCAAATCACCATTGCTGAGATGTGCTCTTCCAAGATCCACCCAGACATTAACCTTATCCGAATAGAAGGAATTGACTGTATTCAGGCCTTCAATAGCCCGGGAATACTCGCCTTCTGCCAGATGGATAAAGGAAAGCCCGTATTGAGCAAGAATCCTGTCCTCTTCATTTTCAGCGTTTCTGATGTCTCTATTGTATTTTGGTTTGAGTTTATTCAAATCTTCCGACAACGAAGCGATTTTCAATTGAACTCTTTTGAAATCAAACTGATCAAATGCGGCATAATTTTTTCTGGGATGTACATATATCAAATCCTGAACATACCCCATACGCAGTTCCGGTTTAGGGTGAGTCAGAAGATACTGCGGGATATTGCCCATCCTGATGCGTGAGACCTTGTGCATGGTGTTGAGCATAGACACCATATCCTGAGGATCTCTATTGAGATCCTGCATAAGGGCAAAACTTATCCTGTCAGCCTCCTCTTCATTTTCACGGCTGAACTGAAGAAACATGGCCTCACCGGTGGCAAGTCCACCGGTGATCAGGGCCTGTGACAGAGCCCCTCCGCCCACGAGAATTCCGGCCAGAACCATGGCCAAGGTGCCTGCTGACACCTTCTTGGTCTTGTCAATCCGGTCGGCAATATGCCGGCTCATGACATGGCCGATTTCATGGGCAATAACAGAAACAAGCTCCCCTTCCGTCTTCATGGCGCCAATGATACCTGAATGAATGAAGATAAGACCGGAAGGCGCGGCAAAAGCATTGAATTCCCGGTTATCTATGACATAAAAATGATAATCAAAATACTGGGGCCCTGCCGTAACAACAATTTTTTTGCTGATCTGGACGATGTACTGAAGAATATCCAGTTCATCGATAAGGTTGAATTCTTTTCGGATGACGGCAAGCATTTTTTCGCCGTATTCTTTTTCATCCTTGATTGAGAAGGCATATGCCTGTCCGGATTGATAAAAAGAGGGAATGCAATCAACCGTGAGCAGGCAGGAAAGAACAATAAAAGAAACAAGACACTGCTTTAGAAATGAAAAACGAAAGTTGGAAATTGACAATAGTCTTGAGTCGGTTATAGTTTTGATTTTTACAATCTCTATGGACACAGTTTGACTCGAAAGATTATTTAGGGATACCAGCATATTTAAGACTATAAACATACCCTATTATCTAATAAAGTAAATATCAGACATCGTCCATCCCTTGTCAATTATAATTTCATGCTTTCAGAACTTCATATAACCAATCTGGCCCTCATAGAAAAACTGACCCTCTCATTTTCCAAAGGACTCTCTGTTCTGACCGGCGAGACCGGTGCTGGAAAATCGATTATTCTTCAGGCCATTTACCTTTTGTCCGGCGGAAAAGCCTCGGCATCATGGGTTCGTACAGGCGCCAAACAGGCCACCATCGAAGCCCTTTTTGAAATAGACATGAACCACCGGTATATTCTGTCTATGCTCCAAGAAAAAGGATTTGAATGCGATGGCAGTATTGTCATTAAACGGATCCTGTCCCAGAATGGCCGGGGAAGGTTTTACATCAACGGCAGCCTTGCCACTGCCCGGCTTGTAAGTGACATTGCAGAAAATCTCCTGAGCGTTGCCAGCCAGCACGAACACCAGCAGCTGCTTTCTCCCGGTTTCCAGCTTGATTTTATTGATATTGTCGGTGGCCTCTGGGAGACTCGTTCCGCCTTCACCTCCCTGTATGACAGTTGGACATCTGCCAGAAAGGAATATGACAAGCTCCGCAGCAAAGAGATGGAAAAAGAGCAGCGAAAAGACTTTCTCACCTTCCAGGTGAAAGAAATTTCCGATGCCAGGCTGGTTTCCGGTGAAGATGAAAAACTTTCCATCGAGAAATTCCGGCTTAAAAGCTCCGATGATTTGAATCGCCTGGGTCAGAAAAATCTTTCCAGACTGAGCGAAGCAACTTCCATTCTGGCACTGGTTCGCAAGGAAATAGCCCAGATGTCAGAACTGGACCCCACACTGAACAGCATGGGCGAGGAAATATCCGGTCACAGTTATCAGCTTGAGGACCATTTTGTATCTTTTCGCAATTATCTTGAAACTATTCCAAGTGACCCTTCGGAACTGGATACCATTCTGAAAAGAATCGATGTCCTCCAACAGCTTAAAAGGAAATACGGCCAGAATCTGGATGACATAATATCCTACGGCACTAATGCCTGTGAGGAATTGGCCGCACTTGAGTCTCTCGACATCCACCTGGAAAAACTCCAGAAAAAACTCACACAGCTTGAGCATGATCTTGCCCTTTCAGCAGCCGAACTCTCCCGTCTGCGCAAGGAAACGGCTGACATGCTGGCTCTGTCCATAAGCAGGGAACTCTCATCTCTGCACTTTGAGCAATCCATTTTCGAAATACATTTTCACCCGGCAGCAGGCAACGGAACCACTCTCACAAAAACCGGCAGCGACAGGCCGGAATTCATGTTTTCAGCCAATCCGGGAGAGCCGGTGAAACCGCTTTCAAAGATAGCCTCAGGCGGCGAACTGTCGCGACTTCTTCTTGCACTCAAATGCTTATTTGCCAAGAAAGATCAGGTTGAAACCGTTATCTTCGATGAAGTGGATGCAGGAATAAGCGGCAAAGCTGCCGAAGCAGTCTCCAGAAAGATAAAAGAACTGGCAGCCCACCATCAGGTCATCTGCATTACTCACCTGCCCCAGATAGCCTCTTACGCCGATGATCATTATCTTGTCATGAAATCATTCAATGGTGAGAGAACACGTACAACCATCAACCGTCTGGAAACAGAGAGCAAGGTGGCTGAAATAGCCAAGATGCTCGATGGCGATTCTGTAAGCAGCCAGACACTTGCCTACGTTCGCGACCTCGTCGGCAGAAACCAGTCGGTCCCTTCACAGCAATGAAAAACACACCTTGCGCCATAGCCCTTTTTTCAGGTGGGCTGGATTCCATTCTTGCCTGCCGTGTCATAGCCAGTCAGGGTATTCGGGTTCAGGCTGTAAAATTTGTTACACCATTTTTTGATGACGACATTCTAAAGGATATAGAGACATATCAACGCACTGTTCATTCCAAATACGGTATTGATGTCATCGCAAAAGACATCACTGAATCATACATTGAACTCCTCAACAACCCTCCCCACGGATTTGGCAAAAATTTTAATCCCTGCATCGACTGCAAAATCCTCATGGTTCACAAGGCCGTGGAAATGATGGATGAAATCGGAGCCTCTTTTGTTATTACAGGGGAAGTTGTAGGTCAGCGTCCCATGTCACAGAGAAAGGACACGCTGAGGGTTATTGAGCGCGACAGTCTCACTGACGGTATTCTTCTCCGCCCACTGTGCGCCAAGAATCTCCCGCCAACACAGCCTGAAATAGATGGCATTGTCGACCGGGAGCAGCTCCATTCATTCAGTGGCAGGGGAAGAAGTCAGCAGATAGAACTGGCCAAATCTTTCGGCATTACAGATTACCCGAATCCCGCCGGAGGATGCAAACTGACTGACCCGAACCTCAGTAAGAGAATCAAGGCATATTACAACGAAGCAGAGGTGGTAAATGCTGCCGATATACGTTTTCTTCTCGTTGGCCGCCAATTCAGGCTGCCGGGTGGCGGCTGGGTTTCCCTGGGAAGGCAGGAGGATGAGAATATCCAGATTGCGGAACTTTGTATTGATGGAGATATACTTCTCAATGATGTTGACTGGCCCGGGCCAACTGCCCTGCTCCGCCATTGTTCAACTCCGGAAGATATCAAACTGGCTGCAGCACTTGTTGCCAGGTTTGGCAGAAAAAAACCGCCCGGCCAGGAGGACTGTCAGATAACGGTTACAATGGATAACCAGGAAACGATTCTCTCTGTTCTCCCAATCGAAGATACAATTTTCACCCCATGGCAACTGTTATAGCTGCATGAGGGACACTTCTTCAACCGTTATGCCAGACAATCAGGCATCCATGATGCAAACAAGAGAAAGACGGTTGACACCATTCTTAACAGCTGATACATAGCAATTCATAAAGAGCCACCTTAGCTCAGTTGGTAGAGCAGTTCACTCGTAATGATCAGGCCGCCGGTTCGACTCCGGCAGGTGGCTCCATTTTACTTTTTCCTTTATACTCTTTCCCCTGGCATTCTTTGCTGTATGGATATCCCGTTCTAAATTGCAATATGTGTTAGGCTTAACATCCTGTTTTTTTTAATCTCTATCCACTTAAAAGACTTGGAATAACATGACAGATTCTTGTTAATGTTTGGATTGCAGAGAAGCTTGAAAAAGTTGTTTGATCCCAAACACAACAAGGAAAA
>JACNJZ010000044.1 GCA_014382295.1 Candidatus Desulfobia pelagia
ATAACGGCTTCAGCTTCTTTCTGCCGACCATAGGTCCGGAGAACACCCTCACCACCAAGCCCTGCCTTTGAGACCTCTCTACCGGTACTTCCAAAAAGAATCGTCTTCATATCATCCTCCAGGTAACTGAAAGTTTTACGTTCCAAGTTTGTTACTGTTTAGCGAAAAAATGCATCACCTGTCCACCCAGGAGCGGCAGGAAACTCATCACCAGAACAAGTGCCATACCGTCAGAGCCAGGATACGCCAACCTGAGGACATCTGAGAGAAATGGGACGTACAGTGTCAGCATGATAAGCACCGAGCAGAGGGCAAGAGCACCCCAGATGAAAGGATTTCTCACAATGGCGTTATTGAGAATTCCTGAATCCCGATCCCGCATGTTAAACACATGCCAGATCTGGGCAAACGCCAGCGTCAGAAATGAGATGGTGACAGACTCTTTTTCCGGCAATTCCATTATATTGAGGGAAATAAAAAGCGCACCAAGGACGGCACAGGTAATCATCGCACCATATCCTGTAACAGCGAACCAGTGTTTTGGGGACATAATCGGTTCATGCTTATCACGGGGCGGATATTTCATGATGCCTGAATTCCCCTCCCCCGCTGCCAGGGCAAGGGCCGGAAAAACATCGGTGACAATGTTGAGAAACAGAATCTGCAGGGGAAGAAGCGGCAGAGGCATACCGAGGAAGGAAGCAAGGGTCACGGCCATGACTTCACTGAGATTACAGGAAAGAAGATACATGACAAATGCCCGTATATTCTTGAAAATAATTCTTCCCTGCTCAACGGCATGCACTATCGACGAAAAAGCATCGTCTTTAAGGATCATGTCGGCTGCCTCCCGGGCAACTTGGGTACCCCGAAGTCCCATGGCGATACCTATATCCGCTTTTTTAAGAGCAGGAGCATCATTCACCCCATCTCCGGTCATCGCTACAATGGCATGTCTTTCCTTATGAAAGGCTATCAGGTCGAGCTTCTGGCTTGGACTGACCCGGGCAAAAAGATGGGCTGAAGCAATCGTATCTTTCTCAGCTTCAGAAAGATCACCGAGTTTCCCCAGATCAAGCCCATGCACAACCTGGGCATTTTCATCAGTTACAAGGCCGACAGCTTTCCCTATTGCCTGGGCTGTCACTGCCTGATCTCCTGTGGCCATGATAACCCTTATCCCGGCATCACGGCACTGTGCCAATGCCTCTTTGACATCTTCACGGGGGGGATCCATTAACCCGACCAGGCCCACAAGCCGAAGACTGGCATAAGGCTGTTCATCAAGATTATCTGTCTGTTTTTCAGCCAGAGCCAGAACACGGAGGCCTTCAGTAGCCATCTGTTCATTGTGACGAAGCCACTCATTCCTGCCTTCAACGGTCAATTCTGCATCGCCATCTCCGGTGAGCAGCATATCGCATGCTTCAATAACACTTTCCGGAGCCCCTTTGACGGCAACCCTGTACCCGCTTTCAATACGGTGATACGTTGCCATCATTTTAATATCCGAGTCAAAAGCCGTTTCCTTTTCCTCGGGATACTGTGCAGCAAGGCTTTCCCTGCTCATTCCTGCTCTTGAAGCAATAGCCAGAAGAGCAACTTCCAGCGGGTCTCCGACGGATTTCTCTGCCGCTCCTTCCTGCGGATGATATTCTGCATTGTTGCAAAGCACACCTACTTCAAGAGCGTGCTGAAGTTCCTTGTTTTCCCCAGGCAGGAGGGGTGTGTTCCCATCCAGGACAAAAATCTCATCTTCTCCTGAGGCATTTCCTTTTATATCGACCAGGCCGGCAGCAAGAGCAAATCTTACAGCTGTCAGCCGATTTTCGGTGAGCGTACCCGTCTTGTCGGTACAGATAATACTTGTCGCACCAAGGGTCTCAACCGCTGACAGTTCTTTGATGAGTGCATTCCGTTTTGCCATGCGCCACACGCCCCTTGCCAGGGCAATTGTTGCAACAATAGGCAGGCCTTCCGGAATGGATGCGACGGCAAGGGCGATTCCTGTTTCAATCATGAGAAACATTTCCCGTCCTGCCATTATTCCGGTGACAACTACAAAAACTGCAATAAAAAGACACACCCAGACAAGCCAGTTTCCCAGTTGATTGAGTCTTTTTTCAAGAGGTGTCTCCTCCTCTTCTGTCTCTGCGACCAGGGAAGATATTTTGCCAAGCTCGGTCTGCATTGCGGTGGCAATAACAACGGCCTCACCAGAACCCCTGGTGAGGGCCGTGCCTTTAAAAAGCATATTATTTCTTTCGGCAAGAGATGTTTTTTCAGGAAGAGATTCGACGGACTTGCCGACAGGAAGGGATTCCCCGGTGAGGACAGACTCATCGGACTGCAGTTTTGAAGCGTTGAGAATTCGAAGATCAGCAGTAATGATATCGCCGCCTTCCAGGATAACAATGTCCCCCGGGACAAGATCATTGGCAACAATCTCACTTACCCTGCCATTTCTTCGGACACGGGAACTGACGCTGCCAAGTTTCCGCAGGGCCTCAATGGAACGGGCTCCTTTGAGTTCCGTCACAAATCCTATGGCTGCGTTAATAATAATAACAATGCCAATGGCGATACCTTCAATATGTTCACCAAAAGCGAAAGACAGGAGTGCCGCAGCAATAAGGAAAAAGACAATAAGGTTTTTGAACTGATTAATGAGAATGGTCAAAGAACTTTTAGGCTTCACCTCCTGCAGTATATTATGGCCGAAAACATGCTGACGGTTGCGGATATCGGCTGTGCTGAGCCCTTTTGCAGGATCAACCTGAAGCTTGCTGACACTCTCCTCTCCGGAATCCATCCAGGGGGTATCAGGGATCTGGATTGTTACTTTTACTCCGGAAGACCTGAAGGGACGAAATTTTGCCATGAGTGCCATGCTCCTTATTTAATAGGTGAAAAGGTTTTTTCTACCCAGAAAAGTACCATAAACTGAGACCTTTTTGCTCACTTAAAAATTCACTCTGCGACACTTGTCTGCTGGCATGATTAAAAATCTCTCGAAGTCATGCTATACAAGAATTCATTTGACTTCTCTCCAGATAGAATTAATGTTTCTTTGTAACAGTTCAGCAGCACTCCATCTACGCACGATCTGGCCTTCTCACATATAGTTATATAGTTCGGCGGCCTGCTTGTGTGTATATGGAGCACTGCTGAACTGTTATGGTTCGGTGGTTTTCGAAACTATATGCTTTTTCGCTGAATAATTTGTTTTCTTTAACTTAAAGGTTTTGTGTGAATCCATCAAATTCGGCCAGCGATAATGCTTACAGCGGCTATATAACATCCGTCCGGGGAACCGTTGTTGATGTTGCGTTTAACGACAATCTGGCTCCTGTGTACAGCCTGCTGTATGCCGGTGAGAATCAGGATGCCGTGCTGGAAGTCATTGACCATATCAATGAGCAAACAGCACGATGCATTGCCCTTACCCCCACTGCCGGTATAGGCCGGGGCGACCTGGCACAAGGATCTGGAGCCCCCATAGAAGTTCCGGTTGGCAAGGAAAATCTCGGGCGCATGTTTAATGTCTTCGGTGAGACCATCGACAAGAAAACCGATCCGGTCGGCCTTGAGAAAAGATCCATCCACCAGCGCCCCATCCCTTTATCCGACCGTGTCACCCACGAAGAAATCTTTTTAACCGGCATCAAGGCCATTGATCTTCTTGCCCCCCTCGAGCGCGGCGGCAAAGCCGGTCTTTTCGGCGGAGCCGGCGTCGGCAAGACCGTTGTCATTACAGAGCTTATCAACAATATGGTGGGTAAGCATCACGGGGTAAGCATCTTCTGTGGCATTGGGGAAAGATGCCGCGAGGGAGAAGAGCTTTACCGTGAAATGGATGAGGCCGGCGTTTTGAAAAATACGGTCATGGTTTTCGGCCAGATGAATGAATCTCCCGGTGTCCGTTTCCGCGTCGGCAGAAGCGCTTTAACCATGGCCGAACATTTCCGCGATGACCAGGGCAAGGATGTTCTGCTCCTTATCGACAATATATTTCGGTTCCTCCAGGCCGGAATGGAGCTTTCGGGGCTCATGGGCAGACTGCCTTCACGCCTCGGCTACCAGCCGACCATGGCAACTGAACTGGCAGATCTCGAGGAACGAATCGCAAGCTCAAAAAAGGCTGCAATTACCTCTATTCAGGCCGTCTATGTCCCGGCAGACGATCTCACCGATCCGGCAGCCGTCCATACATTCAGCCACCTGTCCGCCAGTATCGTCCTTTCCAGGAAACTTGCATCCGAGGGCATCTATCCGGCCATTGATCCTTTACAGTCCCGCTCCATGATGCTCAGCGCCCGCATCGTCGGCCAGAAACATTATAATGCCGCCCGGGAAGTAAAAAGAACCCTTGCCACCTATGATGAACTGAAAGACATCATTGCCATGCTCGGCATAGAGGAATTGTCCCGTGAAGACCGGAAGACGGTTTATCGCGCCAGGAGACTGGAACGCTTTCTTACCCAGCCGTTTTTCACAACTCAGCATTTTACCGGACTCGAAGGCCGCATGGTCGACCTTAAAGATACCATCGACGGCTGCGAACGAATTCTCAATGACGAATTCTCCAATCTCCCGGAAAGCACGCTCTACATGATCGGCAGTATCGACGATATGAAAATTTCCCTGTTAGATCAAGGCAGGAATGGGGACGAGTCAAAATGAGCTCCGAAATGACCCTGAAAATTCTCCTTCCTACTTCCAAATTCCTGGACGAAAAGGTCGAGAAGGTTAAAGGCGAAGGCCTGGAGGGTGAATTCTGCCTCAAACCGAGACATATTGACTATGCAACGGCTCTCCTTCCCGGAATTTTCTCCTATGTATCACACACAGGAAAGGAACAGTACATCGCTCTTGACCAGGGCATCCTTGTCAAGCAGGGACACAAAGTCGTCATGATAACCAGAAGGGCAATTGCAGGAGAACTCGGCCAACTGAACACCGAGGTTGAAAAAATGCTCATGGAGAGGGATGAACGTGAAAAACAGAATCGTTCGGCCGTTGCCATGCTGGAGATAGGCTTTATCAAGCGCTTTCTGGAATTCAGCCACAGGTAATATTCATATGAGCCACCCCGGGGACAAATTTCCCAAACAGGTACATGACAGGGAAAAAAGAAAACTTGATGCCCGTCAGGAAGGCAAAAAAATATGGTTCGGCCTGGGCATGTTCGGTGTGGTTGGCTGGTCCATAGCCCTGCCGACAGTGGTTGCAGGCTTCCTCGGAACATGGATCGACTCACAGTGGCCAAGCCGATATTCATGGACTCTGATGCTGATTCTCGGCGGCCTTGGTTTTGGCTGCTTTACAGCCTGGAACTGGATCCAGAAAGAAAGCATTGATCTTACCACTAGAAAAAACAACAGGACTGAAAACAATGATTGATCTGATCTATCTCTACGGATTTCTCCTGGGAGTCATCACCGGGCTCTATTATTTTTTCGGCCTCTGGCTTACGGTAAAGAAGGTGCCGTCAAGTGCCAACCCCAAACGCCTTCTGGCACTGAGCTTTATTGCCCGTCTTCTGCCGACACTCATCATTATGCTGATTGCCGCACGCCAGAATCCAGGCCTGTTTCTTACACTTCTCCCCGGTTTTTTCCTGGTGCGTTTTGTTATGACTAGGAAAATAGGCCGATGCAAGGAGCCATTGCATGCAGCTCAGTCCTGACAGCACCATACTCTTTCACTATGGTTTTGTTACCATAAATGCCACCATACTTTTTACATGGCTTGTTATGGGACTACTTGTCCTGAGCTCATGGCTCGTCACCAGAAATCTGTCCACAGGCCCTGTGGTTTCGCGGCGCCAGAACTTCCTTGAAAGCATTATCAGTATGATCCTCGGCCAGGTTGGTGATGTCACCAGGCAGCCACCTGAACGTTTTCTGCCTTTTCTCGGCACTCTTTTTATTTTTGTTGCTGTTTCCAACCTGCTCTCTGTTATTCCCGGTTTTAAGCCGCCAACAGGATCGCTGTCGACAACCACAGCCCTTGCCCTCTGTGTGCTTGTTGCTGTTCCTGCTTATGGAATTATTGATTCAGGGCTGGGTGAGTATCTCAAAAATTATATCCGGCCAACACCTCTCATGCTGCCGTTCAATATAACCGGCGAGATAAGCAGGACTCTGGCCCTGGCTGTGAGACTGTTCGGCAATGTCATGAGCGGCAGCATGATCGGAGGAATCCTGCTTGCCATAGCCCCGCTCATTTTCCCGGTTATCATGCAGCTGCTGGGCCTGCTTACAGGTCTTGTGCAGGCCTATATTTTCGCAATTCTCGCCGGAGTCTATATTGCTGCAGGACTCAAAGTGCATGAAGAAACGGTACAGGTAAAAATACACCACGAAGAACACTGAGAACATGAAGATAAAACATAAAAAAATTCGTGTCCTTCGTGCTCTTCGTGGTTGCAAAAAATATTTCCGTTATAAAAAAGCAAAAAGGAGACCCACATGGACAGTTTAACCCTTGTCGCAGTCGCTTCAATTATTTCCGCCGGGATATGCATCGGCATCGGCGCCATCGGTCCGGCACTTGGTGAAGGACGTGCCCTGGCCCAGGCCCTCGCATCAATTGCCCAGCAGCCTGACGAAACAAACACCATTACCAGGACCCTTTTTGTCGGGCTGGCCATGGTAGAGTCCACGGCAATTTACTGTTTTGTCGTCTCGATGATTCTTATTTTTGCCAATCCTTTCTGGAACTATTTTCTTTCAAGGGTCGGAGGTTAAGGAATGCTGATTGACTGGCCCACAGTCATTTTTCAGATAATCAATTTTCTGATCCTGATCGCCCTGCTCAAACGGTTTCTCTATGGACCTATCATAAAGGCCATGGATGAGCGGGAAGAGAAAATTGCCCAGAGTCTTGCCGAGGCCTCCAGAGCAGAAAAAGAGGCGGCACAGCATGCGGCCAGCCTTAGCGCCGAACACGAGGAATTCGCCGAAAAACGAGTTCTCATGCAGCAGGAAGCCCGCCTTGAAATCGACACATGGAAAGAAGAAAGCATCTACCGGCTGAAAAAGGACATTGCCGCCCTGCAGCAAAGCTGGCAGAAAAACCTGGAGGATGAGCAGGAAGCCTTCATGAAAAAACTAAAGATCAGCATCAGCCGGCAGGTCTTTCAGGTTGCCAGAAAAGCCTTTGCCGATCTGGCCGACGACAAACTCGAATCCCGCCTTCTGGACACCTTCCTGCAGAAAATAGACAAAGAACTGGTCTCTATAGAAATAGCGAAAATTGACCAGAAAATACTGCATATCATTTCAGGATTCCCTCTCCATCAGGAAGAAAAAGACCGCCTCCGGAATGGCCTGACACCCTTTTTTCCAAAACAGAAAGAATTTCGTTTCCGGGAAGAGCCAGACATGGGCTTTGGCCTGCGCCTTCTCGCCGGAAATCACAAATGGGAGTGGAACATCAATCGCTATATGCTTGATATTGAAGATGAGATCCTAAAAACCATGGGCATGGCAAAATGACAGAAAAAAACTCTCTCAGCAAAGCTCTCGATGAAACAGCCTGGGAACTTGCAGCAGGAATGAAAAACTATGAGGCGTCCATCAGCCGGGAAGAAGTAGGGCATGTTTATTCCCTGAGCCAGGGAATTGTCTGGGCCAAAGGCCTTGAGCACATAAAGTCAGAAGAGCTGGTTCTTTTCAGCAACGGCGTCATGGGTGTTGTCTTCGATATCCTGCCGGACAGAACAGGCATTGTTCTCCTGGATGAAGATAATGGCTTAAGGGCCGGTGATGAAGTAAGCCGCACCAAACGCATACTCGAAGTTCCGGTTGACATGTCACTCATCGGACGGATAGTTGACCCCCTCGGACGTCCTCTGGACGGAAAAGGACCGATCCAGGCCGCCGAACATCTGGCAGTGCAGCGGGAAGCACCTTCAATCATGGCCCGTGGCCCTGTAACCAGGCCCCTGCAGACAGGGATAAAAGTCATTGATGCCCTTATTCCCATCGGCCGCGGTCAGCGTGAACTTATTCTTGGCGATCGGCAGACCGGCAAAACAGCTGTTGCCTTTGATACGATCATCAACCAGGCAGACAAAGATGTACTATGTATTTATTGTGCCATAGGCCAGAGAAGTTCTTCGGTGGCGAAACTGGTGGCTGAGCTCAAACGCCGCAATGCAATGGAATACAGTATCGTTGTCGTTGCCGAAGGAAGCGATCCCCCCGGCCTGCAGTTTATTGCCCCATACGCGGCGACGAGCATGGCCGAGTTTTTCATGAACAAAGGTCAGGATGTCCTTATCGTTTATGATGACCTAACAAGACATGCCATCGCCTATCGCCAGATATCTCTGCTGTTACGGCGTCCTCCGGGGCGGGAAGCATACCCCGGTGACATTTTCTATGTCCACAGCCGCCTGCTTGAACGCTCAACACGATTACGTGATGAGGCCGGAGGCGGATCCATCACCTCCCTGCCCGTCATTGAAACCGAGGCCCAGAATATTTCGGCATATATCCCGACCAATCTCATATCCATCACCGACGGCCAGATTTATCTCTCTCCTGAATTGTTTCAAAAAGGAGTCTTCCCGGCTATTGAGGTGGGCAAATCAGTCTCACGGGTAGGCGGCAAAGCCCAACTGGGAGCCTACCGCAAAGTGGCCGGTGATCTCCGACTGTCCTATTCACAATTTCAGGAACTCGAGTCCTTTTCCCGATTCGGCACCCGCCTCGATGACGCAACCCGCAAAACCCTTGAACACGGAAAACGCGTCCGGGAAGTCCTGAAACAAAATCAATATTCCCCAATGGCCGCCCACGAACAAATAGCCATACTAATGGCCACAAACAAAGGCCTGCTAGACCAAATCCCACTGGAAAATATCGCAGAAACAGAGAAAAAAATCATAACCGGATTGCAAAACAACCCAGAAATAACAGAAAAAATATACCAGGCCGGAAAAGACGATTCCGTATGGCAGGATTTAGAAAAACTCCTGCAAGACATTGTAAATGAAGGTTGATTGCGGATTGCGGATTTCGGAAAAACCATCAAATATCCAATCCACATTCCAAAATCCAAAACATCCGCTAACTTAAAACTTTCAACTTAAAACTTAAAACTTTCTTTCAACCCATGGAAACCCTGGAAGTTCTCGGCAGAAAAATCAAAACATCCAACGACCTGCTGTCGGTTGTCAAAACCATGAAGAGTCTGGCAGCTGTCAATATCCGCCAGTATGAAGCGGCAGCCGAGGCCATGGATGAATATAAGGAGATCGTCGACACGGCCTGGCAGGCGCTGTTCAAGAATAGGCCCCAGCTTCCGAGAAAACAATTATCCAGCCAGGCCGTTGTGCTTGTTCTTGGATCAGATCAGGGGATGTGCGGCCAGTTCAATGAGACCATTATCCAGTCTGCCATACAAAAAGCACGATCACTCAAAACGGAAGGCCTGGATACTATTTTCTGGACGGCAGGAGAACGGGTCCGGGCCGGGATTGAGGAAGAGACAGAAGTTGAAGAGCATTTCTTTCTGCCCTCGTCGCCTGCAGCCATTGGCGATCTTATGAACAAAATTGTCAGCCATTATTCCCAAAGACATGAAAACAGAAAAATGGAGACTTTTATCATTTGCTATAACCGTCTCGAACGTGGAGGCGTCTACGCCCCTGTGTTCCAGAAAATTCTACCCCTGGAGCCATATTCCGGTGACGATAAGAACAGCAAACCCTGGCCAACCCGCTGCCTGCCGCTCATCCGCATGGATACGGGATTGTTCTTCGAGCACCTTTTTCATCAGCATATTTTTAGTGCCATCTATAAAGCATTTTCCCAATCCCTGGCCAGTGAAAATGCCGCCCGGCTCGCATCCATGCAGGCCGCTGAAAAAAACATCGTCGAAATGGAAGAAACCCTCCAGAGCAAGTTCAGGGAAACCCGGCAAAATGCCATCACAGCCGAACTGCTTGACATCATCTCAGGCTTCGAAGCCCTGGCGCCTATTGAGTAAAAACGGAAAAACGGGGACACAATACCTATTTCCAGCCGGAAATAGGTATTGTGTCCCCGTTTTTCCAATCACAATTTAACAAGGATCTCAATTGCCAGATTCATCCACAGAAAAGAGGCATGAAAATATAAAAAACCGCCTTGGTACCTTCGGTGGTGTTTTCACGCCGGCCATCCTCACCATCCTTGGCGTTATTTTGTTCATGCGCGCCAATTTTGTTATCGGCCAGGCCGGTATTCTCGGTGCCCTCTTTATTCTCCTCGTAGCAAAATCGATTACCCTGACCACCTCTCTTTCCATTGCCGCCATCAGCACAAATACTCAAGTGAGGGGAGGAGGCGCATATTTTCTTATTTCCCGAGTAATCGGCGCTGAATTTGGCGGCGCCGTTGGCTTTGCCCTCTTTTTTGCCCTGGCCCTTTCGGTGCCGTTTTATATCCTCGGTTTTACCGAAGCCCTCACATCATCCTTCCCCGCACTCTCTCCATATTTCCTCGTTATCACCCTTGCCACAGCTGTCCTTCTCTTTTTGATAGCCTATTATGGCGCAGGTATGGCCTTAAAGATCCAATTCGTCATTATGACGTTCCTGTTTCTCGCTATCGCCGCATTCCTTGGCGGTGCACTCCTGCAATTCTCGCCTGATCGCTTCATGAGCAATCTGACTCCGGGCTACACTCTCAACCTGTCAGCAGGAGTGCCTTACAGTTTCTGGATTATCTTTGCCATTTACTTTCCTGCTGTCACAGGTATTGATGCCGGTATCAACATGAGCGGCGACCTGAAGGACCCTGGACGCAGCATTCCCAGGGGAACACTTGCTGCCGTCGGCATTGGCTTTCTCGTCTATTTCGCCCAGATACTTATCAGTAGCGGTGCCTGGAGTCGAGCCGATCTCATCGAAAAACCTTTCGACCTCCTGAAAGACAATGCCTTGTTCAACTCATCATGGATTGTAATTGGAGGTGTCATCGCCGCTACTCTTTCTTCTGCTCTTGGCAGCTACCTGGGGGCCCCCCGTGTCCTGCAGGCTGTTTCACGTGACCGCATACTAAAATTTCTATTCATCTTTGCCAAAGGAGCACACAAAGGCGACGAACCAAGACACGCTCTCCTGCTAACATTCTGCATAACCGTTGTCGTCCTGCTCTGGGCCGGCAACGAGACAGGCGGTGCTTCCCTGAACGGCATTGCCGCTATCATTACCATGTTCTTTTTGTACAGCTACGGCATGATCAACCTGTCTGCCTTTATAGAAGATTTTGGCGACAACCCTTCTTTCCGGCCTAAATTCCGTTTTTATCACTGGTCCACGGCACTTGCTGGCGCCCTGGCCTGTGTTGCTGTATCTGTCCTCATCAACTGGCAGGCCGCTCTGGCTGCAATCCTCATTATCCTCGCTTTTCTCTGGCATATCAAAACCAGACATCTCAAAGCGGCATTTGGTGATGCCAGAAGAGGATTTGTCTACAATGCCATCCGAAAAAATCTCCTGCGGCTTGACAGAATGCCGGAGCACACCAAAAACTGGCGGCCCACCGTAATCGCCTTTTCTGGAATTGCTACGACCCATGAGCCTCTTGTGAAATACGCTACATGGATCGCTGCAAAACGGGGACTCGTTTATCTCGCCCATATTCTTGAGGGAGAATTTTCAGAACTTGCTCCCCGGCGTCCTGGTGCTCTCCAGGAATTGAGGAAGTTCTGCAGAGAGAAACATATTGACGCCTTTCCAGCCGTCGTCATGGCCAGCTCTATTGAAAAAGGTATTTCGACAATGCTCCAGGCAGTTGAAACCGGGCCAATTCGACCAAATGTCGCTATTATGGGCTGGACAACACGTTATGATTATCTTCCCGCATACCTGCGTCAACTGCAGACTGCAGCTTTATTGGGAATTAACATCCTGCTTTTCTCTATCAAAGGCCTACCTCTTCCTCACACGGAGAAACAGATTGACATCTGGTGGCGCGGCAAGAAAAACGGTGAAATGATGGTATTGGCAGCCCACCTTCTCACAGAAAACTGGGAATGGGAAAACTCCCATATACGCCTGATCAGAGTTATTGAGAATGAAGAAGGCAGGGACCCTGCAGGGAAGGCCCTGAAAGAAATGCTTTCACTGGCAAGGGTAAAAGCAACACCACATGTTATTGTCAGCCAGGACCCTTTTGAAAAGATATTCCAAGAATACTCATCAACAGCAGACTGCATCTTCCTCGGCTTCGAACTGCCTGAAGAAGGAGACGAACGGAGCTGGTACGGCTTTTACCAAAAACTACTCCACGACATGCCAACCACAGTTCTGGTCAACTCCCAGACCTCAGAGCTTTTGGAGGCTTAAGGGAAAAACGGGGACA